>DATNCC010000247.1:0-34762 GCA_035571735.1 Dongiaceae bacterium
ATCCAGATGGGGACGTTTGGCAAGGCGCTGGGAAGTTTCGGGGCCTATGCGGCTGTTTCGGCCGAAATGCGCGAGCTGCTGGTCAATCGCGCCCGCAGCTTCATATTTTCAACCTCGCTGCCACCAGCGGTGCTGGCGGCCTCGCTGGCGGCCGTCGAACTGGTGCAGGCGCCGGAGGGAGATGAACTGAGAGCACAACTGCACGCCAACAGCCTCTTCTTCAGGAGTAGTCTGGCGGAAGCCGGTTTCAGGATACCTGACGGCTCGACCCAGATTGTGCCGATCGTTATCGGTTCCGCCGTCACAACCATGCAGTTTTCCGAGGCGCTGCTGGCGGTAGGGCTCTTTGCCCAGGGGATCCGACCTCCTACGGTGCCGGCCGGCACCAGCCGCCTCCGGTTTACCCTGATGGCCACCCATACGCACGCCGACCTGGCGGCCGCGGTCAAGCGTATCAGCACTGTCGGCCGGCGTCTCGGGGCCGTGTGATGCCGTGGTACGAGAACCGCAGCGGGGAACGATTGTGGTATGAAGACGAGGGTGAGGGGTGTCCGGTCGTGTTGCTGCACGGCTGGTGCATGTCCTCGGCGGTCTGGAGGTACCAGTATGGTGGACTCGCCGGTTCAATTCATGCTCCAGTGCGGCTTATTGCTCCGGATCTTCGCGGTCATGGCCGCTCACGGGGAATATCCGGCCAGATGAATTTCGCCGTTTTCGCCACGGACCTGGTTGACCTGTTTGATAGCCTGGAGCTTGAGAGGGTTGTCCTGGTCGGATGGTCGATGGGAGCGCAAATCGCGCTGCAATCATGCGCCGGGCTGTCAGGCAGGCTGGCCGGTATGGTGCTGGTCTCTGCTACCCCCCGCTTCACCGCTTCGGTCGATTTCCCTTTCGGCCTTGCCGACAAGGAAGCGGGCGGCATGCGTCTCAAGGTGCAGCGCAACACACGGCGCGCACTGGACGGTTTTTACACCCTCCTGTTTGCGGAAGGTGAGCTGGAAAGCCACCTCGCGGCAGCAGACATCAGGCAACTGCTTGCGTCGATACCTTCTCCGGATACCGCAGCCGTGCTTGAAGCTCTGGATGCTCTTGTCCGGACGGACATGCGCCGGCTGCTGGCCACGATTACCATTCCGACAATGATCCTGAATGGCGCGCTGGACCGGATCTGCCTTCCGGAGGCGTCAAGCTATCTTAAAGAACACATTCCAGGCGCTCTGCAGGTGGTTTTTCCGGACTGCGGTCATGCGCCGTTCCTGACTCGGAGCGATCAATTCAATGCCGGGATTATCCGGTTTGCAAGGAGCATCAGTGGAAAAAATGCCTGACACCACCAGGATTGCCGCAAAATTTCATCAAAAAGCCGTCGAGTACGATCGGCATATTCTCGTTCAGAAACGGGTTGTTGCGCAACTCGCACGCGCCGTAGAACTGCATCCGGACCATGCCCCCGGACAGATCCTTGATGTCGGTACAGGCACGGGAGCCCTGCTGGAGCGGTTGTCTTCACGTTACCCGGATGCCGGCCTGACCGGCGTTGACATCGCTTTCAACATGTGCCGGCGTACCCGGCAGAAATTGGGAACCGCCTGTCATGCGGTTAACGGCGCTGCCGAATGCCTCCCGTTCAGAACCGGGGTATTCGATCTGGCCGTGTCGGCGTCTGTTTTGCAGTGGGTGGGTGATCTGTCCGCCGCGCTGCATGAGATGCACCGGGTAGTGCGACCCGGAGGGGACATCGGTCTGGCTTTTTTTTGCGACGGCTCGCTGGGTGAGTTGCAGCACTGTTTTCGGGATGCGGTCAGCGGGTGCGGTACAGGCAATAGTCAAAAAGTTTCCCGGCTGCACGGTTTTTGGACAGTTGATGATGTGAAGTCAATAGTGGGTGAAATGGAGCTTGAACGCTTTGTTGTAGCGGTTGAAACGGAAGTGGACTGGTACGACGATCTGCACTCCCTGCTGCGGTCAATAAAAAACATCGGGGCCGGTGCTGTGTCGGGTGGATCCGGAAGCGGCCTGGGATGGAGGGGAATACTGCAGGAAACTTCCCGGCTGTATCAGGAACGATATGGGGAGAATGGCCGGATTCCGGCTACGTATAAGGTGCTTTATCTGTCTGCCCGTAAAGGTAGCAGCTCCGGGGAGCTTTGGAGGGGGGGTAAGCGCGTGCTTTCACCCAGGGTTATAACGAGCTGATGATTCTTTTGGCAAAATCATTGATGACACTGTAGTGAACTTCCACGCCTTCCCGCTTGCCGTCAATTATTCCCTTGTTTTTCAGCAGTGCCAGGTGCTGTGAAACCGTTGCCTGCGGCAGCCCGAGGCATTCCCAGATATGCTTTACATTGCACTCGTGTGTACAGAGACCTGCAACTATCTTCAGGCGAATCGGGTGGCCAAGCACCTTTAATACTTCTGCTTCTGTTTTAAAATTCATGTTCTTGTCAAAGGCCATTCTTCCGGCTCCTGTTTAGTAAGTTAGAAGTTGTTTTCTGCATCAGTTTGCAGAAAACAGCTTCGTTAACGCACTTAATCCCGTTATCAGGTCGTCTTTTCGATTATCATATATATGGAATTTGTACTAGTCAATCTAAAACTGGAGTTTCAAGCGATGGGTCCGCCGGTATCAACTTAGCCGTACAACTGCCTGCTCAGATGGCAGGCGGCGGTATGGCCGCTTGCGTATTCCACCAACTCCGGCACCACGTGGCGGCAGATATCAACCGCATGAGGGCAGCGAGGATGAAATCTGCATCCGGGCGGGATCGACAGGGCAGACGGCAGGTCATCCCGCAACAACTCGGCTTTTGATGCGTCCGTCGCGTGAATACCGGGAATTGCGGCGATGAGGGCCTCGGTATACGGATGCCGGCAGCGACGAAATATCGCCGAGGCGGGTCCGCACTCAAAAACCGCCCCAAGATACATGACGATAATCCGGTCGCAGACATGGCGTAATACCAGTAAATTGTGCGAGACGATCATCATGGACAGAGCGAAATCAAGCTTCATCTGCAGCAGGATATTGATTATCTGGGCTTGAATCGAAATATCGAGGGACGACACCGGCTCGTCGGCGATCAGAATTTCCGGGGAAGCGGCCAGGGCCCGTGCAATGCCGATGCGCTGGCGCTGCCCTCCCGAAAACTCGTCGGGAAAGCGCATGGCGGAATCGCCGGGCAGGCCGACCGCCGCCATAATGCGGGCGAGCTCTGCGCGTTGCTGCGGAGCAGGGACGCCGGCGATCTTGAGCGGTTCGGAAATGCTGTCGCCGACGCGCATGCGCGGATTCAGGGATGAAAAGGGATCCTGGAAGATCATCTGGGTTTTACGCCTGAACGTGATCTGATCGTTCTGTCCCAGCTCCGATAGCGGCGTACCCTTGTACAGCACCCTCCCCCCGTCGGGGGGCAGAAGACCGGCCAAGACCTTTGCCAGGGTTGACTTGCCGCAGCCGGACTCACCGGCAATTCCGAGTGTCTCGCCGGCTGACAGTTGCAGGGATACGTGATCAAGGGCGGTCAGAACGCGGCTTGAATGGGCCTGTGCGGATACCTTGAATGTTTTGTACAGATCGACTGCGCTGAGAATCGGCGTCTCGCTCATGAGCATCTCCAGCAACGAACAAGATGTCCCGGTGCAATTTCCCGAAGCTGCTGAGAACCCTCGCAGCAGTCGGTCGTGGCGAGCGGACAGCGCTCTGCGAAGCTGCAGCCGCCTGCAGAAGCTGCCCTGACGTTCAATTGGCCCGCCACGGTAGGGAGCGGCCTTCCCGGCTCGGCATTTTGAGGCAGGGAAGCCAGGAGCGCCTGTGTGTACGGGTGCAGTGGTGAAGCCAGCAGAATGCCGGTTGGAGCCGACTCGACAACCTGCCCGGCATACATGACTGCGGTATGGTCGGCACGTTCGGCAACAATTCCAAGGTCATGAGTAATCAGCAGCATCGAAAGCCCGCCGGATTTTCTCTGGGCGTCGAGAAGTTCCAGTATCTGCGCCTGAATAGTGACATCCAGGGCTGTTGTCGGCTCATCGGCGATCAGCAATGAAGGGTTACAGGCCAGGGCCATGGCAATCATGACCCGCTGTCTCATGCCGCCGCTCAACTGGTGCGGGTAGTCTCGCATTCTATTGCCGGCGGAGGGGATACCGACGTTTGTAAGCAGCTCGACTCCCCGCGCCTCGGCATCGCTCCGGGACATGTTCATGTGCAGTATCAGCGGCTCGCAGAGTTGATCCGCAATGCGCAATACCGGATTCAGGGAGGTCATGGGGTCCTGAAAGACCATTGCAATCCTGCGTCCCCGGATTTTACGCAGGTCATCTTCCGGGAGTGCCAGCAGGGATTGTCCCTCAAAAATAATTTCACCCGAGCTTATTAATCCGGGTGGCGGAACAAGCCGCATTACCGAGAGGGCCGTCATGGTCTTTCCTGACCCGGATTCCCCGACAAGTGCCAGAACGGATCCGGCAGCGAGTGAAAGAGAAATTCCACGGACGGCGTGAAAGATGTTTTCTTCTGTAGGAAAGGAGATCTGCAGGTTGTTTATTAAAAGCAGTTCTTGCACGGGTAACTCACAATCAAATCGGGGGACTCTGCATGACGCATTGCAAATAATAACATACAGCGATATTTATTGCATGATATGAAACATGCCGGCTAAACATACAGCATGGTGGCCATATCGCGCAATAACGATCTTGACGCCACTATGTTTGAAAAAGCCGACGATCAAAAAAATTGACACGGTGCAGCATTATGTGTTTCTATCCTCAGGTTTTGCATCCATTGTATCGTTATCGCATAATTATCCTCCTGACGCTGGCGATGGCCTTTTTGTCGTGGCCGACGTGGACCAGGGTAAGTGCAGCAGTTCTGGATGAAACCATCCGGGTTGCTATTGTTAAATCAGCATCTGAAGTGACGGTGGCTGGTGACGGGCTCCTTGTGACGAATGAGACCGGCGATGCGCTTGTCATATCGCTTCCCGTTACGGTGAAGCCCGTGAAGGATGGCTTGCTGGTCGACGGGAAACGGTTCCGGCGCCTGTCATTTTCCGCTTCTTCAGCGGTGTACGTGAATAACAAACCGTACCGGGGGCTTGCGGAGCTGTCCGCGGCAGACAACGGGATTCTGGTGGTAAACCAGCTGCCGCTTGAGGAATACCTGGTCGGGCTTATCAACTGCGAGATTTCGTCCGCCTGGCCGATTGAGGCGGTAAAGGCCCAGGCAATCATCGCACGGACTTATGCCTTGAACAGGAAAATGGCCCGGATGACCGCCCCGTACCACATGGAGTCATCCGTGATCGATCAGGTATATGAGGGGTGTCTTATTGAAGACAGCCGCGCTCGCAGAGCTGTTGTTGAAACCGAAGGAAAAGTGCTGACATTCGGCGGCGCAATTATTCAGGCATTTTATCACTCAAGTTGCGGGGGAAGGACGGAAGCTTCCGAGAATGTCTGGGGCGCTTCGATACCGTATCTCAAAGGTGTTGAATGCCAGTATTGCCTGACTTCCCCGTCGGCCACCGTTTGGGAAGTCAAGCTTTCTCTGAATGAGATCGAAGAGCGGTTGCGAGCGGCCGGACATAAAGTGTCGGGGCTGTACGATATAAAGCAGGGAGCGGTCAATTCGCGCGGTCGCCTGAAACAGGTGGTACTGCTGGCGGCAAAGGGTGGCGGCACGGTAAGCGGCGAGCAGTTTCGCAAGGCCGTCGGGTATGGCGTCATAAAGAGTACCCGGTTTACGCTGAAGAATTCCAAAAATGAAATCAGCTTCTCCGGAAGCGGTAACGGACATGGTGTCGGGTTATGCCAATGGGGTGCCAAGCAGCGTGCGCTCGACGGCTTTGATTGTGGGGAAATTCTTTCCTACTACTATCCCGGCACGGAGTTGAAAAAGCTCTCTGATATTCGTTGACCCAAGATTAACTGCAGGGATTGAATGCTCGTCAAGGATTTTACCTTTCATCTGCCGCAGGAATTGATTGCCCGCCATCCGATTGCACAACGGGATGGCTCGCGCCTGATGCTGCTCGACCGTTCGACGGGATCAATTGCCGAGGACACATTTTGTAACCTTCAGGAACATCTGCACGCAGGCGACCTGCTGGTTATGAACGACACACGCGTCATACCGGCCCGGTTGTTTGGACATAAGCCCACCGGCGGCAGGGTAGAGATATTTCTGCTGCGACGTTTGAGCGGCGCTCCGGAGCGTTGGGAATGTCTCCTCAGGTCGTCGAAGAAATTCCGGGAGGGGCAGGACATTTTGCTTGAGTCCGGTATGACCGCTGTTGTAGGGGCGAGATCCGGTTCAGATAACTGGCTGGTCGAATTTGCCGGGAACGAGCCGTTCGACCTCTGGCTGGAGCGGGAAGGGCACATGCCTTTACCCCCCTATCTGCAGCGTGATGACTGCAGTAACGATCGTGAGCGGTATCAAACGGTTGTCGCACGGGAACCGGGTGCGGTGGCGGCACCGACCGCAGGTCTTCACTTTACCCGTGAACTGCTGGACCGGCTGGCATCAAACGGTATCGAAACCGCCTTTCTTACGCTGCATACGGGGTTGGGCACCTTTCAGCCGGTGCGGGTCGAGCATGTTGAAGAACATAAAATCCATACGGAACGCTTCGTCATCCCGCCCGCCACGGCAGATGCGGTCAACAGGACGAAGGCGGCGGGTGGCCGGGTAATTGCGGTCGGAACGACATCGGCCAGGACGCTGGAATATTCGGCGCAACAATCCGGCCGCGTTGTCGCCGGCGGTGGTGAGGCTGATATTTTTATCTATCCAGGTTATCATTTCAACGTTGTCGACGCCCTGATCACCAATTTTCATCTGCCGGAATCGACGCTCCTGATGCTCGTTTCCGCTCTGGCCGGACGTGAATTTGTACTTGAAGCCTATCGTGAAGCGGTATCCCGGGGGTTCAGGTTTTACAGTTACGGCGACGCCATGTTCATATCGTGAGACATTTCGTGAGGGGTCTTAGTGTCGGAAACATTTTCAGCTGAAACATTTTCTGTTATTCACCGCGATTCATCCAGCAAGGCGCGGCTCGGCTCTCTGAAAACCCCTCACGGTGTGATCGAAACTCCGATTTTTATGCCGGTTGGCACCAACGCTACCGTTAAAGCGATGACGCCGGAAGATCTTCACGATGTCAAGGCGCAGATCATCCTGGCCAACACCTACCATCTCTACTTGAGGCCGGGGCATCGCCTGGTCGAACAGCTGGGGGGACTGCATCGCTTCATGAACTGGGACAAGCCGATACTGACCGACAGTGGTGGCTTCCAGGTTTTCAGCCTTGGGGAACTGCGCAAGATCAGTGAGGAAGGGGTCAAATTCCAGTCGCACCTGGATGGCTCCTACCATATGCTAACGCCTGAACTGGCGGTGCAGATCCAGGAAGCGCTGGGTGCCGACGTCATCATGTGTTTTGACGAATGTCCGCCCGCCACCGCGGATTACCAGTATGTCAGCCGCTCCCTTGAGTTGACGGCCAGGTGGGCGGGACGCTGCAAAGATGCCCATACCCGGGCCGGTCAGCAGCTGTTCGGCATTATTCAGGGGGGGATGCATTACGATCTGCGGGCTCGCAGCGTGAACGATATCTGCTCGATCGGTTTTGACGGCTACGCCCTGGGTGGCTTGTCGGTCGGCGAAGAAAAAGAACAGATGTACGGGGTAATGGAGTGCTGCTCCACCCTGCTGCCGCAGGATGCGCCGCGCTACATAATGGGAATCGGCTCACCCGAAGATCTGGTTGAGGCCGTCTGGTACGGGTACGATATGTTCGATTGTGTCATGCCGACCAGAAATGCCCGCAATGGCATGCTTTTTACCAGTCAGGGGCGGGTCAACATCAAGTCCAAGATTTATGAAGAGGATGCAGGGCCACTTGATCCGGCCTGCAACTGCAAGGTCTGCCGAAATTATTCACGCGCCTACTTGAGGCACCTGTACAGGTCGGGTGAAATTCTGTCGTCGCAACTGAATACCTTTCACAATCTGCATTACTATCTCGACCTGATGCGGAGAGTACGTGAAGCGATCCGGAACAATGGATTTGCCGAATTTCGCAGGCAATTTAAAACGGTTGATGCTACAGAAACAATAAATTGAAGAAGGAGGATACAACATGCTAGGATTGGCTTTTGCGATGGGAGGTGCTCCAGGAGGTGCAGCAGGTGGAGCCGGCGGCGGAATGGCGGCGTTTCAGCAGATAATTCCGCTGGTGTTCATGTTTGCAATATTTTATTTTTTACTGATTCGTCCGCAGCAGAAAAAGGCCAAGGAGCATAAGGCGCTGCTGGAGTCGATGAAAAAGGGCGACAATGTCATTACAGCCGGTGGAGTTCATGGTAAAGTTACCGCAGTTGACAACGACCTTGTTACGCTTGAAGTGGCAAACAACGTAAATATTAAAATTACCAAGAGCTATATCGCCGCAATCAAGAAAGACTAGTTCAAAATCTGGAAGGGAGAACAAGCCTTATGCCGAAAGAAACTGGCTGGCGAATAAGCCTGATAGCCGCTTTTGTCGTACTTTCGTTTCTGTATCTGACTCCGACCCTGGCGAGCAAGTTGCCATCGTGGTGGGGAAACCTCTTGCCGAAGGACAAGATCCATCTCGGGCTTGACCTGCAGGGTGGAACACATCTTGTGATGGAAGTCGATACCCAGAAGGCGGTTGAAGGGTCTCTGGATCTTGTCGCCACGGACCTTGAAGATACGCTGAACAGTAAAAGCCTTCGCTTCAAGCATATTTCCAGAACCGGGTCTGACAAGGTGTCTGTTGTGCTGTACGAGAAGGGGACTGCTGAAACAGTTCAGAAGCTGGTCAAGGATAAGTATCCCTCCTACGAACAGAGTCCGGTTTTTGATGAAGGCGGTTTTGTCGCCTTCACGTTGCGGGTAAGCGAGAAGGATGCGCAGGAGCGCAAGGACAAGGCTGTCCAGCAGGCTCTTGAAACGATCCGTAACAGGATTGACCAGTTCGGCGTTTCGGAACCCACTATCCAGCGCGAAGGCATCAATCATATTGTTGTCCAGTTGCCCGGTATCAAGGACCCTCAGCGGGCGATCGATCTTATCGGACGTACCGCAAGGCTGGATTTCAAAATGGTGCGTGAGGATATTTCGCCCGCATCCGGAACGATTCCGGAAGATGCTGAAGTGCTCAAGGAAAAAATCGTTGATGCCGCAACCGGTGCTGTCACGGAAATTCCGATCGTAGTTCAGAAAAAGTCGATGATTACCGGAGATCTGTTGACGGACGCTCAGGTCAGAATTGATTCGCAGTTCAATCAGCCTTATGTCGCGATTGAGTTCAATTCCCTGGGCGCCAAGTTGTTTGATCAGGTCACGGCAGCAAATGTCGGCAAGCGCTTTGCCATCGTTCTTGACAACAATATTCATTCCGCTCCGGTAATACGTGAACGAATTTCCGGAGGCAGTGCCCAGATATCGGGAAATTTTACCGAGAAAAGCGCAGCCGACCTTGCAATCGTACTCAGGGCCGGAGCGCTGCCGGCACCGGTCGCAATTATCCAGAATGTGACCGTTGGCCCTTCCCTGGGACAGGACTCCATCAATAAGGGGTTGTTCGCCGGTCTGATCGGGGTGCTGCTGGTCGTCATATTCATGGCGGTTTATTACAAGCTGTCTGGCATGATCGCCAACCTGGGTATGGTCCTGAACATCCTCTATTTGATGGGAGCTTTGGCCGCGTTGGGAGCCACCCTCACACTGCCCGGCATTGCCGCTATCGTCTTGCTGGTAGGGATGTCGGTAGACTCGAACGTCATTATCTTTGAGCGCATCCGTGAAGAGCTCAAATTGGGCAAATCCCCCAAGGCGGCTCTGGATTCCGGCTATGACAAGGCGTTCCTGACGATCATGGACTCCCATATCACCACCTTGATTACGGCAGCCGTTCTGTTCCAGTTCGGCACCGGTCCGGTAAAAGGTTTTGCTGTTTCCTTGAGTCTGGGGGTTATCATCAATCTGTTTACCTCACTGATCGGAACCAAGGTGACCTTTGACCTGTTTCTGCACAAGGGCAAAGTTAAAAAAATGAGCATATAGGGGGTAACACCGTTCATGGAACTTCTTGGGAAAACAAGAATAGATTTTATTGGTATGAGCCATATTTCATTCATCATATCGGCAATTATTTCGATTGTCGGTATTCTCGGGGTCGTCCAGGTCGGCCGTGGTGCCGCCAACATGGGCATCGATTTTTCAGGCGGCACCGCCATGCAGCTGAAATTCAGCAAGCCGGTCCCGATTGCCGACGCCAGAAAGGCGCTGCATAAGCACGGCATCGCCAAGGCCGATCTGCAGGAAATCAAGGACGGCAATAAACTGCTGGTCAAGATGGCCGGGGCTGCGGTCGGCAAGCCGTCTGAAATGGTGCAGACCGCCTTCAAAAAGGAATTTGCGGACAATGCCTTCACGGTGGAAAGTTCGACGGAAATCGGGCCTTCCATCGGCGACAAGCTGCGCAAAGACACCCTGATCGCCGCGTTTCTCTCGATGCTCGGGATCATCATGTATATCGCCTGGCGTTTCGACTCAAAGTTCGGTGTGGGCGCTATCTGTGCAACCCTGCATGACTGTCTGTCCATGTTTGCTGTCTTTTATCTGCTGAACAAGGAAATAAACCTGCTGTTCATCACGGCAGTGCTGACAATCGCCGGTTATTCGCTGACGGATACGGTTGTCGTATTTGACCGCATCCGTGAAAATCTGCATAAAAATTTAAAGGGTGCGATGCACACCATTTTCAATGACAGCATCAACGAAGTGCTTTCCCGTACGATCGTTACGTCTCTGACCGTTTTTCTTGCCGCAGCTTCACTCTTCTTCTTCGGAGGCGAGGTAATCCACGATTTTTCATTAGCCCTTTTGATCGGTGTGCTCGTAGGCACCTATTCATCGGTATTCGTTGCCAGCCCGATCGTGGTGATTCTTGAAAATCGCGCCTTGGTCAATAAGGCTAAGACCGCGTAAACCGGTATATTATCCATGCAGAGAGGTGTCTTGTGAATAAAGATTCAATCCTGATTGCGGTTGTAGCCCTCATCGTCGGCTTACTGGGGGGGTACCTTGTCTTCAGTATCAGCAATGCCGGCAAAGTTCAGCAGGCGAATAATTCTATCCCGGCAGGCTCCGGATCGCCAATCGACTATACGCAGCGTATTGCCCAGGCCGAGAAGGTTGTGGCTCAGGACCCCAAGAATCTTAACGCCTGGATATCCCTGGGCAACGACTATTTTGACACGGAACAAGCCCAGAAAGCGATCAACGCCTATAATAAAGCGCTGGAGATTGAACCGAATAACCCGAATGTTTTGACTGACCAGGGTGTCATGTTCAGAAAGGTCGGGTGGTACGACAAGGCACTGGCAAATTTTGAAAAAGCCAACAAGATCGATCCGAACCATCTGCAAAGCATATACAATACCGGAATTGTATATGCGGTCGATTTGAAACAGCCGGAGAAGGCAACACCGTATTGGAACAAGTATCTCAAGCTTGACTCAAATAGTCCGACAGCCGCGCAGATAAAGAGTATGATGGAACAACAAGGCAAGGGCACGGCGCCGGCAAAGAAATAACTTGGCCCGGATTAGCAGGGTAAGTGCGTTAACGTATCTATCTCCTGCGAAGTCGCAGTAGATAGATACTAACTTACTAAAAGTATCCCCCGCTGGTCGGGGGATTTTTTTTCGCAAAAGTATGAACAGGATGCCAAGCCGAATGCAGAAAAAATGGGGTATCAAAACTGCTGACGATGCCAAAGTCGGGGAGCTCTCCACGTCTCTGGGGGTGCTCCCCGTAATCGCAAGGATATTGGTCGGCAGGGGGATAGAAACCGTAGAAGAGAGTATGCTGTTTCTTGCGCCGACACTTTCAACCATGCCCGATCCATTTTTGTTGAAAGGTATGCAGGCCGCAGTAGAAAGAGTACTGCAGGCTCGCAACAACGGCGAATCGATATGCATCTACGGTGATTATGACGTCGACGGCATTAGCGGTACGGCGCTGCTGGTTTCTTTCCTCAGACGGGTTGGTATGGTCTGCACCTATTTCATTCCCAATCGCTTTGATGACGGCTATGGCCTTAACGAAGAGGCTCTTCAGCGGATCATAGATTCGGGCGCCACGCTGATAATGTCTGTCGATTGCGGCATTACAGCGCTGAAGGAGGCTGACTTCTGCCGGCTGGCCGGTGTAGATCTGATAATTCTGGATCATCATACGCCCGGGGAGAGCATTCCGGAAGCTGCTGCCGTGGTAAATCCCCTTCAACCGGGCTGCAGCTATCCGTTTAAAATGCTGGCCGGGGTCGGAGTTGCCTTTAATCTGCTGGTTGCGCTGCGCAGCCGCATGAGACAGGAGGGGATATTTGCTGCGGGTGACGAGCCGGACCTTCGGGAGTGGCTTGATCTGGTCGCACTCGGAACGATTGCCGACGTGGTTCCGCTGGTTGGCCAGAATCGAACGTATGCCTCTTTTGGCCTGCAAAAGCTTGAAATCAGCAGTAGGCCTGGCATTGCGGCGCTGAAAAAGGTTGCCGGAATCAAGGACGCGGTCTCTTGCGGCCAGGTCGGATTTCGACTGGCACCGCGGCTGAATGCCGCCGGCCGCATGGAAAGCGCTGTTCCGGGCGTGGAATTGCTGCTGAGCAGCAGTAGCGACGAGAGCTCCACAATCGCGGACGAACTGGATACGGCAAATGCCGAACGCCAGGTTGTTGAGCGGAGTATTCTTGAGGAAGCGGCATCCATGGTTGATGGCAGCGGCACCTATCCTGACTGCAGGAGTATTGTGCTCGCTTCCAGAGACTGGCATCAGGGGGTTATCGGGATCGTTGCATCCCGGTTGGTCGAGCGCTATCATCGTCCGACAATCCTGATCGCCATAGATGAACAAGGAACAGCGAAAGGTTCCGGGCGCAGTATTCCCGGGTTTCATCTGCTGGAGGCGCTCGTTGTTTGTGCAGGGCATCTGGATCGTTTCGGAGGGCACCGCTATGCGGCCGGCGTTGGCTTGAGCGCCGGAAATATTGCCGGCTTTACTGCGGCCTTTGAAGCTGTTGCAGGGCAGATTCTGGGAGATTCAGAGCTGCTGCCGATACTTGATATAGACAGCTGCGTTCATCCCTTAGAAGTAGATAATGCTCTGGTCAATGAGTTGAAACGTCTGGAACCGTTCGGCGCAGGGAATCCGGAACCGACCATGATGATGCGCGGCGTAACGGTTGCAGAGCGCAGGGTTGTCGGGGACGGCCATCTTAAATTGCGGATATCGGCGGAGGGGCGGGTGTTTAACGCCATTGCGTTCAGGCAGGCGGAATGTCCGACTGACGGGATGCTGGACATCGCCTTTTTTCCGGAACTTAACCTCTGGAACAACACATCAACACTGCAACTGAGGATTAAGGCGATCAGAAGGGCGGAGGATGATGCTGCGAAATGAACGTTTTGACAGCGCCGACCGGATCATAAAAATCGGCTTCAGTGTCAATGCGGTATTGATGGTCATGAAGCTGTCAGCAGGCTATTGGGGCCGTTCGGATGCCGTTTTTGCCGATGGTATCGAGAGTGCCTGTGATTTCATCGCGATTTTTGCAACCATGGCGGCACTCAAACTGGGTCGCCAGCCTTTTGATGCCAACCACCCTTACGGCCATGGACGCGCCGAAAGCCTGGCGGCGCTTCTTGTCTCACTCGTGATCGCCGCTACCGGCGTCTGGATCCTGTATGACTCGATTGTCACCATCTTTGCCGGGAGCTTCAAGTCGCCGGGATGGACTGCCGTTGCTGCGGCCGCAGTCACGATTGCAGTCAAAGAGTGGCTCTATCGTTTTTCAAGCCGAACCGGAAAAAAGCTCGAAAGTCCGGCGCTGCTGGCAATTGCCAAGGATCATCGCAAGGATGCGATTACCTCTGTGTCAACACTGATCGGAGTAATTGGCGCCTTTTTCGGGTGGGGGATTATGGACCCGCTGGCGGCAGGCCTGACCTCATTTTATATTCTGCATATCGGTTACCAGACGTTTCGTGACTCGGCCAATGATCTGATGGACGGGACGGCCCCGGTGGATTTTATCGAGGCTCTGCGGGCTCTTGCCGAAAGTGTCGAGCGGGTCGAACATGTGCATGAAATACGGGCCCGCCGCTCAGGGCAGTACATGATCGTTGATCTGAAGCTCGAAATGGATCCGGACATGACGGTCAAACAGGCGCATGATGTTGCTACACGTGTAAAAAAACTAATCTTTGACCGCTATCCCGGCGTCGGGGATGTCATGATTCATATTAATCCACATAACGAGGAACATGAGGATCTGATCAGGCTATAATGCCTTGTTCCCTGCTCTCCCCGAACAACCCTCTCCACTACAACCGGTTATCAGCACGGAAACTTCCTCGTTCACAAGCGACTTATCTCCGGAAAAAGAAACAGGGATGTAATTACGCGACAGTCCTCGGCAGTCGCCGGATTTCTCATTATAACCCTGCACCAGCACCTTCAACTCCGTACCTATAAAGTGCTCCAGAAACGCCCGTTTCTTCATTTCGGCAATTTTGCGCAAACGGGCGGCCCGCTCCGTAACGACCTGGGCCGGAACGTGCCCCGGCATGCCGGCCGCCCTGGTTCCGGGGCGGCTTGAATAGGGGAATACGTGCAGATCGGAGAACGGCAGCTCAGTGAGCAGTTGGACGGTCTCTTCAAACTCAGCTCCCGTCTCTCCTGGAAACCCGGCAATGACGTCGGCGCCGATAAAGGCATCCGGCATGGCTGCGGAAATCCGTGACACCAGATCCCGGAACATTCCGGAACTGTACGGCCTACCCATACGGTTCAACACCGAATCAGAGCCGCTCTGCAGCGGCAGATGAAGATGCGGGCAGATGCTCCTTGACGTGGCCATCAGGTTCAGAAGCTCGTCACTGACTTCATTCGGTTCGACCGACCCGATGCGCAGCCGGGGCACGATTGCTTTGCTGACAATCTGCCTGACGAGGGCCGTCAGTGTCGTGGGTGACGTCAGGTCAAGACCATAGGCGCCCAGATGGATGCCGGTCAGCACGATCTCCTTGAAACCGTTGGCGGCAAGGTCCCGCACACCCAGCAGGACATCGTCGGGACTGACGCTGCGGCTGCGGCCGCGGGCGTAGGGGACGATGCAGTACGCGCAGAACGAGTTGCAGCCGTTCTGAATCTGGAGAAAAGCGCGGGTATGCTCGGCAAAGCTGGTCAGTTTGAGCGGCTCTGCCCGGCTGATTGCGGCGATATCTGAAACAGAGTGTGCGCCTGATTCCAGAAATGACGAGATGTTCTGCTTCTCCATATTACCGAGCACACAGTCAAGCTCGGGCATCCGTTCCAGGTCGCCGGGTGCTACCTGGGCATAACAGCCGGTTGCCACGATGCGGGAGGATGGATTCAGGCGGCGCGCGCGGCGGATCAGGCGCCGGGTTTCCGCGTCGGTCCGTGCGGTGACGGTGCAGGAGTTGATAATGTAAATGTCGGATTGTTCGGTGAAGGGAACGACGCGGTATCCGGCGGCCGACAACTGTTCGACCATGGCAGCCGATTCGAACTGATTGGTTTTGCACCCAAGAGTGCTGATTGCTACCCGTTTCATGTATTGACCAGATCCTTTTCAAGTTTTGCCAGCGTTCTGCTGACATATATTACGACGATCATTGCCGCCGACCACGTTATCCCGAATATTCCCCACCAGATGCCGATCAGCCCCAATCCCATGACAGTCGTAAGCAGGTGGAAAACAAATGACGGTCCGGCTATCTGGCGGTAAAGTCCGATGATGAGACCGAACAGCGGCATCTTGATCCCCTGCATGGTTGAAACAGAGATGTAGAGCAGTACGTACGCCGGCAGTACATACGCTTCAACGGCCAGAAACCCGGCCCCGGCGTCGATGACCGAGCGGTCGGCGGTGAAAATACCCATTAATTCCCGGCGAAACAGGAGCGCAGCGGCGGTGCCGGTCACGGCAAGAAGAGTGCCGTAACGGAGCGAAACCTTGAGTGTCTCGCGGATGCGGTCGATTCTCTTTGCCCCGAAATTCTGGGCGGTCAGGGCAAGCGTGGAAATGTTCAGCCCCATAACCGGCAGCAGCGCAATCTGTTCGATCCTTGTCCCGATGCCATAGGCCGCCACGGCCTGCTCGCCGAAGCGGCCGACGAACCAGGTTATGATGAAGATGCCGAGCGAAACCGTCATCATGTTCATGGCCGACGGAAACCCCTGCCGGAAAAGCTCGCGGAAATAACTCCAGCGCGGCCTAAGATCGGAAAGGCGGAAGGATGGCATGCTTCCGGTTTTCGACAGTTGGCCGAAGAGGTAAAAACCCCCGAGGCACTGGATAAATACCGTCGCCAGTGCGATGCCGGCGAGCCCGAGCGCCGGGAAACCTGCTCCGCCGTACATGAACCACGGATCAAGAAACAGATTGAGAAAAAATCCGACGATCAGAAAATTGCGGTACGCCATGGTGTTGCCGTGCGAGTTGAGGATGGCATTCATCACGAAGTTGAGCAGAAAGAAAGGGCTGCCGGCGAATATTACATTCATGTAGCTTAAGGCATGAGCAAGATATTCTCCCCTGGCTCCCATCAGGGTAAAAATCCGCGGTGCGAGCGCCAGTCCGGCTGCAGCAAGCAACAGTGCATGGAACAGGGCGAAGGAGAGTGACTGGGACAGATAGCGGCGGGCTTCGTCATGATCCTTGCGGCCGAGGGCGTTGCCGATCAGGGCCGTTGCACCGGTTGACACGCCGCTGCCGATCGACAGGATCAGAAAAAAAACCGGAAAGGAAAGCGACATTGCGGCCAGGGCGGAAGTTGAAAGCTGCCCGCCATACCAGGTATCCACGACATTGAACATGGTATTGAAGAAAAAACCTGTTCCTGCCGGTATGGCGAGGCGCCGAACGAGCTGGGGAATCGGCGCGGATGTCAGATCGGAAGTCATTTCTTAAGGGTAAGATGTCCGGTTGAACCGGTCAAGGAAAAACAGTCAGCCGTTTTTGTTGAAATATCCTGAAAAAACAGCTAAAACGGAACACAATTTTATTTATCGGGAAAGGCAGCGATTTTTTATTTCTTTCGGGAGGCACACATGAGTCTGATCAAGCTGTATGATACAACCCTGCGGGATGGTACCCAGGCCGAAGACATCTCCTTTCTGGTTGAGGACAAGATTCGCATCGCTCACAAGCTTGACGAACTGGGTGTTCACTATATCGAGGGGGGATGGCCGGGGAGTAACCCCAAGGATGTCGCTTTTTTCAAGGATATAAAAAAAGAAAAGCTGAATCAGGCCAAAATTGCTGCTTTTGGTTCCACCCGTCGTGCCAAGGTTACACCGGACAAGGACAGCAACATCATTACGCTGGTTAAAGCCGAGCCGGATGCGATTACCATCTTCGGGAAAACCTGGGATTTTCATGTCCGCGAAGCGTTGCGTATTTCTCTGGAAGAAAATCTGGAGCTGATCTTTGATTCACTGGAATATCTGAAAAAACATGCTCCGGAAGTATTCTATGATGCCGAGCATTTCTTTGACGGCTACAAGGCCAATCCCGAGTACGCGATCAAAACCCTCCAGGCCGCTGAAAATGCCAACGCTGACTGCATCATCCTGTGTGACACCAACGGCGGCACCATGCCATTCGAGATCGCTGAAATCATCAAGACGGTTAAAAAACATATCAAGACCCCGCTCGGCATACACACCCACAATGATGGCGAATGTGCCGTAGCCAACTCCATGATTGCCGTTGAGCAGGGCATTGTTCAGGTGCAGGGCACGATTAACGGGTTCGGTGAGCGCTGCGGTAACGCCAATCTCTGTTCGATCATTCCGGCGCTGAAGGCCAAGATGAAGAAGGAGTGCATCACCGACGAGCAGATGCGGCACCTGCGGGAAGTCTCCCGCTACGTGTACGAACTGGCGAACATTTCGCCGAACAAGCATCAGGCCTACGTCGGCAACTCGGCATTTGCCCACAAGGGTGGGGTGCATGTCAGCGCGATCCAGAGGCATCCCGAAACATATGAACACATGCGTCCCGAACTGGTCGGCAACTGCACACGGGTACTGATCTCGGATCTGTCAGGCCGTTCAAACATTCTGGCCAAGGCGGAAGAATTCAACATCAATCTTGACAGCAAGGATCCTGTCACTCTGGAGATACTCGATAACATCAAGGATATGGAGAATCGCGGCTATCAGTTTGAGGGGGCGGAAGCTTCATTTGAGCTGTTGATGAAAAAGGCGCTCGGCGCCCACAAGAAATTCTTCACCGTCCTCGGCTTCCGGGTGATCGATGAAAAACGGGGCGAGGATCAGAAGCCGATGGCCGAAGCGACCATTATGGTCAAGGTCGGCGGGAAGGTGGAGCATACCGCCGCTGAGGGAAATGGCCCGGTCAATGCGCTTGATAACGCCATCCGCAAGGCGTTGGAAAAGTTCTATCCCAAGTTGAAGGAAGTGAAGCTGCTGGACTACAAGGTGCGTGTTCTCCCTGCCGGTCAGGGTACGGCATCGTCTACCCGTGTGCTGATCGAATCCGGTGACAAGCATGCCCGCTGGGGTACGGTAGGAGTTTCGGATAATATTATCGATGCTTCCTATCAGGCCCTGATCGACAGTATCGACTATAAACTGCACAAATCCGAGGAGTAATTCCAATTTCGGATAAACAGAATAAGGAGACGATGCGGCGGGCCATGATGGTGCTATGCGCGGCGCTCCTCCTTGCGACGGTTGCATCGAAAAGCCGTAAGAATCAGGATATTCCTGCTCTTACGGCTTTTAGTGTTCTAACGGGCGGCAGGGTTTCCGTCAAGATCGGCGGAGATGTCCGTTATCCGGGCATTTACGGCGTGCCCGCCAATTCATTGGCTGTGAGCGTCATAAATATGGCGGTATCGATGCGCCCGCACAAACAGTATCTGATCGCCCCTTCTGCAGCTCGTCCCCTGCAGAATGGTTCGGCTGTTATGCTTGTTGAACAGCCTGACGGTTTACCCCTGCTGACTGCCGATCAAATGTCGGTCCCCGAGCGCCTGGTTCTGGGGATTCCGCTCGATATTTCAACGATGAATGAGGCTGATTTTGACCGGTTACCAGGAATCGGTCCAGCTTTAGCCAGACGTATCGTTGAGTACCGTCAAAAGAATGGCGGTTTTTTGAGTGTCGATGACCTTGTCTCAGTCGATGGAATCGGTGATAAGAAGAACAAAAATATTCGGGCATACTTTCAACACCCTTGAAATACACGATAATTATTATTTGTTGCTGCTACTGACAGAAAATATTCGTAATTGGCACACAAGATGTAATTACCCTTCCGTATCATTTAATTACGGTAGCCGGGAGGGATTCCATGCATTGTCCACGTTGCAAAGGTCGCATGTTCGCCGAGAAGTTTTATGATTTTGTTCGTTCTTTCGATGCCTGGAAGTGCACCTGCTGCGGTGAACTGCTGGATTCCACAATTCTTGCCAACCGGGCCAGGAACAATAACGCTCATCTCGGGTAGTTTGGTAATCACAAATATGGATGTACCGCTTCAAGGGGACCTGATTTCAGGTTCCCTTTTTGTTTGACACGACACAGCCGACAGGTTAATGAACAGCTCCATGTTTTGATTTTATGAATCCAGAGGAGCTAATCAGTATGAGGAATGATGGACGGAGTGCCGCCGCTTTACGGTCTGTTAAATTGACGCGCAGTTTTACCAGGCATGCGGAAGGTTCTGTTTTGATAGAATGTGGTGATACAATGGTCCTGTGCACGGCATCGGTGGAGGAGTCAGTGCCTCCTTTTCTGAGGGGCAAGGGGACCGGGTGGGTAACCGCCGAATATGCCATGTTACCGCGAGCCACACATACCCGCTCTCAACGTGAAGCGGCAAAAGGTAAACAGACCGGTCGCACTCTTGAGATTCAGCGCCTGATTGGCCGTTCCCTGCGGGCGGTGACCGATCTTGACAAGCTTGGTGAACGCTCAATTTTTATCGATTGTGACGTCATCCAGGCGGACGGAGGAACACGCACCGCTTCGATAACCGGAGCGTATGTTGCCCTTGTAGACGCGTTGACGACACTGAAAACCAGCGGGCTCTTGACGGAAATTCCGCTCAAGGAAGCTGTCGCGGCGGTCAGTGTCGGCATAGTGGGGGGGGAAGCTCTTCTCGATCTGAATTATCTTGAGGATTCTTCAGCTGAAGTTGATATGAATTTTGTCATAACTTCCAGTGGCCGCTTCGTGGAAGTGCAGGGTACGGCCGAGGCCGAGCCTTTTACAAGTACCGAGATGGATGCCATGCGTGACCTTGCTTTGGGCGGTGTAAAGCAGCTCTTTGAATTCCAGCAGGAGGCGCTTGCCCGATGAAGCATCTGGTAGTAGCGACCCGTAATAAGGGCAAGATGCTTGAAATCAATGCGCTGTTGGCAGGTCTGGTTGACCGGATCAGCAGCGCCGCCGATTTTCTCGATTTTCCCGAGACTATTGAGGACGGGACCACGTTCGAGGAAAATGCCCTCAAAAAAGCTCGCGAGGCGGCCCGTTTTTCCGGGCTTCCGGCGCTGGCTGACGATTCCGGCCTGGTGGTTGACGCCCTGGATGGCCGTCCCGGCGTTTATTCGGCCCGGTTTGCCGGTGAAGGGGCCGGGGATGCCGCCAATAACGCACGGCTTTTGAGCGAATGTCAAAATATTCCCGATGAACAGCGCCAGGCGGCATTTGTCTGCGTGCTGGCGTTTGTAACCCCGGAAGGTGTTGAACGATTGTTTACCGGCAGGGTTACCGGACGGATTCTTTCTGCGGCAAGAGGAGAGGGGGGCTTCGGATACGATCCGCTCTTTCTGGTCGACGGTTTTGAGCGCAGCTTGGCGGAGTTGGGGCTTGTAGAAAAAAACGCAATAAGCCACCGTGCCCAGGCATTTTTGAAGTTCCGGGAATATCTGGAAAAGATGGGGTATTCGTTCTCCGGACAAATGCAGTCTGGGAATAAAGGAAATGGACATTTTGAAAAAAAATAATCAACTGGAACATACGAAGATTAAAACGGCACGCGTACCGTCACGAAAACCGGCTGTACCGGCCATGGCAGACAAACCGTTTGTGCCTTTGACCCGTAAAAATGTACTTGAGTTACGCATCTCCTCTCTGGATGAAGACGGTTACGGAACAGCGCGCAACGAAGAGGGGATGACGTTCCGGGTTGGCGGGGCCTTGCCGGGTGATGTCGTTCTGGCCGGCATTGATCATGTAGCAGGTGGTACTGCGTTCTGCCATGTGAAGAAGCTGCTGCAGCCATCCCAGCTCCGGAGCAGCAATCCTCCGTGTCGCGAAAGTGCGGATTGTTTTGGCTGTCCGTTGATCGCCATGAAATATTCCGAGCAAAAAAACTGGAAGCGGGGCATGATCTTGTCCGAGATGGCCAAATATCCCGACTTGTCCGGGACGGTGGTGCATCCGCTGCTTTCGCCCGACAATCTGATTCATTACCGAACGACCGCAAAGCTGACAGTGGCCGGCAAGTTCTCGGAACCGTTCATCGGCATCTACCGCCGTGCCAGCCATGATGTTTACGACCTGGAACAGTGCCCGATCCATCATCCGCTTATTGACAAGGTGGTTGAGGCGGTCAGAAGGGGTATCAAAAAGGGGAAGGTACAGGTTTATAATCCGCAGAGCAAGATGGGGCTGCTCCGCTATCTGGTCGTCCGTGTCTCGGTTCACGAGAAAAAGGCGATGGTGGTTTTTATCACTTCAAAGCGTTCCTTTAACGAGATTCATCATCTGGGTCGTTTTGTACAGGAGCAGGTGCCGGAGGTTGAGATTGTTGTCCAGAACGTGAACGCGACTGAAGGTAATGTGATCATGGGACAGAAAGATTATTTTCTAACCAAGAAGTTGTATCTGACGGAGCGGATCGGCGATGTTTCTTTCAGAATTTCACCACGGTCATTTTTTCAGGTCAATAACAGCGGCGCCAACCTGATTTACAGCAAGGTGCGCGAATGGGCCCGGCTTACCGGGTCTGAAACTGTGCTTGATCTGTATTGTGGTATTGGAGGGATTTCACTGTTTCTGGCCGGCAGCGCCAAAAATGTTATCGGTGTTGAAGTTGTTGAAGAAGCCGTTGCTGATGCTACTATGAATGCTCGAATAAACGGCATAAAAAACTGTCAGTTTGAAGCCGGGGACGTTGCTGATTTGCTCGATGAGATGGCAGGCGATCAGCTGTCTGTCGATGTGGCGGTGTTAAATCCACCCCGTAAAGGGTGTGATCAAAAGGTGCTGGAGCGGGTTTCTGCCCTCGGGCCGAAATCGATTCTCTATGTTTCATGTTCTCCGTCGAGTCTGGCACGTGATCTGGACATTCTGAGCAAACTGGGGTACCTTTGTCACGAAATCCAGCCTGTAGACATGTTTCCACAGACGGTGCATGTCGAGAACGTGGCCAGGTTGGTTAGGCAGTAAATTCGGACAATAAAATCAGCTTGACATCCATGACGCAACTTGCTATTACTCTCCAGCTTTTTTGATGTAGGCGCGTAGCTCAGCGGGAGAGCGCTACCCTGACACGGTAGAGGTCGGCGGTTCGACACCGCCCGCGCCTACCATTATCAAAGCAGAGCTGAGGCGAGCAGGATGCAGGCATCGATGTATCGATGCCTTTTCTGTTTGTCTACTAAAAGGGACAATTTATGGCTACAATCTCTATTACACTTCCGGATAACTCTTCTCGCGAGCTGCATGAGGGCGCCACGGTATATGATCTGGCCGCCTCGATTGGTGCCGGTCTCGCCAAAGCCGCCTTGGCGGGAAAGATCAACGGACAGCTGGTTGACCTTTCATCCCGGCTGGCTGATGGCGACCGTGTGGAGATCGTTACCGAAAAAAGTCCTGAAGCGCTTGAGATCATTCGCCATTCAACCTCGCATCTCATGGCTCAGGCCGTAAAAGAACTTTTTCCCCAGGCCAAGGTTACGATCGGCCCCGCCATCGAAACCGGTTTCTATTATGATTTTGATGTGGATAAGCCGTTCACGCCCGAAGATCTTGAGCGCATCGAAGCAAAAATGCTTGATCTGGCCTCCCGGGACCAGAAAATTGAACGGCATGAATATTCAAGCAGCGATGCGATCAAAATGTTTGAAGCCATGGGGGAACCGTACAAGACCGAATTGATCAATGATCTCGGTGTCGATAATGTCTCGGTGTATAGCCAGGGCACATTTGCCGACCTCTGCCGTGGCCCGCATCTCCCCTCGACTGCGCGGATCAAGGCGTTCAAACTGCTTTCGATTGCCGGAGCGTACTGGCGCGGCGACGAAAAGAACCGCATGCTTCAGCGCATTTACGGAACCGCCTTTGCCGATAAAAAAGAGCTGGAAGCGTATCTGCACCGTCTGGAAGAGGCGAAACGGCGTGATCACCGCAAAATCGGCAGGGAGCTGGACCTGTTTTCGTTCTCGGACGAAGTTGGCGCCGGGTTTCCGATCTGGCATCCCAAAGGCGCCATGCTGCGTACGGTTCTCGAAGATTTTGAGCGCAGAGAGCATCTGAAGCGGGATTATGATATCGTTGTCGGCCCGCAGATTCTCAAGAGCGAGCTCTGGCAGCGTTCGGGGCACTACGAGAACTACCGTGAAAACATGTACTTCACCGAGGTAGACGAGCAGAGTTATGGCATCAAGCCGATGAACTGCCTCTCCCACATGATGATCTACAAGTCCCAGCTCCGGAGTTATCGCGATCTTCCCCTCCGCTTTTTCGAACTCGGCACGGTGCATCGTCATGAGCGGGCCGGAGTGCTCCATGGTCTCATGCGGGTACGATGCTTTACCCAGGATGATGCCCACATACTCTGCACCCCTGAGCAGCTGGATGCCGAAATTAAAGGTGTAATTGCCTTCGTCAACGATGTAATGGCCATTTTCGGTTTTGAGTACGAGATGGAGTTGTCTACCAGGCCGGAAAAATCGATCGGCTCCGATGCCGACTGGGAACAGGCTACTAATGCGCTATTGTCGGCTCTGAAGGATTCAGGCCGTCCTTACGAGATAAATGAGGGTGATGGCGCGTTCTACGGGCCTAAAATAGATATAAAACTGCGCGATTGTCTTGACAGGAGATGGCAGTGTGCTACTATTCAGTGCGATTTTACACTGCCGGAGCGCTTTGATCTAACCTATGTAGCGTCTGATGGCGAGCGTAAACGTCCCATCATGGTGCATCGGGTAATCCTCGGGTCGATTGAACGGTTCATTGGCGTTCTTATTGAACATTTCGCCGGAAGTTTTCCGCTCTGGATTTCTCCGGTTCAGGCGATTATTGTCACCGTAACGGATAACCATGTGCCGTTTGCCCAGGATGTTTACCGGCAGTTGCGTAATGCCGGGATACGTGTCGAACGTGATGTCCGTAATGAAAAGTTGAGCTTCAAGATTCGCGAGGCCCAGCTGCAAAAGATTCCCTATATGCTGGTTATCGGCGATAAGGAAGTTGAACAGGGTACGGTTACACCCCGCTATCGTGACGGCAAGAACCTGCCGGCCATGAAGCCTGAAGAGTTTGTCGATTTTGTAACCCAGGAATGTAAAAACTTTAAATAAGAGTGTAAGTCAGATGGCAGTGAATAATAAACTGCTGTCAGGAGGTGTCGCCATAGCAAAACCGACCGTCAATATTAATCAGGCCATCAGGGTTTCTGAAGTTCGCGTAATTGGTGCAACAGGAGAGGCGCTGGGTGTGCTTTCCCTTTCACAGGCGCTTGAACTGGCCGAACAGCAGCAGCTGGATCTTGTTGAAGTTTCACCGACGGCGGTTCCTCCCGTCTGCAGGATAATGGACTATGGCAAGTTCAAGTATCAGCAGAGCAAGAAGCTGCAGGAAGCAAAAAAGAAGCAGGTTCATGTACTGCTCAAGGAAATAAAATTACGGCCGAAGACGGATAGCCATGACCTTGAATTCAAGATAAACAACGTCAAGCGCTTTCTCGAGGAAGGCAATAAAGCCAAAATTACGCTTGTGTTCCGTGGCCGGGAAATTACCCATATGGATGTCGGCCGGGCGGTTATTGAAAAAGTTGCCAAGGAATTGCAGGATGTCTGCGTGATTGAAAACCAGCCCCGTGTTGAGGGGCGAAACATGTACATGATTGTGGCACCAAAACCCAAAAAATAGAGATGAATTGCCTGTACAGGTTAAGTTCTTATATCGAAGAAGGAGTTTCTCATGCCTAAGATTAAAACAAATCGCGGCGCTGCCAAGCGCTTCAGAAAATCGGCGTCCGGGCGTATCAAGCGTGGCGCAGCCTTTACCAGTCATATTCTGACCCCCAAGAGCACGAAGCGCAAACGTAACCTGCGTTCGGGCGGAATGGTTGCAGCCGTTGACCAGAAGAATATTGCCCGTTTGATACCTTACAAATAACCATTTTTCTCCCATTTAATCGGGGGATGCATAATGCCAAGAACCATGAGGAAATTGTCTCCCCTTATGGATCTGGCCAATTCAGCAATGAAGGAGTAGTGACGTATGGCACGTGTAAAAAGAGGATTTAAAGCGAGACGCAGACGCAACAAGGTATTGAAACTGGCCAAAGGCTACCGTGGCGCACGCAGCAAGCTGTTTCGCAGTGCGACAGAGGCGGTGGACCGGGCGTTAAATTATGCCTTCCGCGATCGGCGCGTCAAAAAACGTGACTTCCGCAGCCTGTGGATCGTCCGTATCAATGCGGCTTCACGTATCAATGGTCTGTCGTACAGCAAGTTCATCTTCGGCCTCAAAAAAGCCAATGTCCAGATCGACCGTAAAGTTCTGGCTGATATTGCCGTGACTGATCCGAATGGATTCACGCAGATCGCGGCGCTTGCCAAGGCCGGTATTTAGGCTTCTTGCAGGTTTGTTTTCGGAAAGGGAATGGGACAGGATCCCATTCCCTTTTTTGTACAAGCGTAAGGACAGACACCACAAATCTTCTCTCGAAGGTAATCAACTATGCGGGAACAACTTGAGCAATTGAGAAATGGCGCCCTGCAGGCTATTGCCACAGCGTCCTCGGTAGAACAACTTCAGGATATACGCATCAGCCTTCTTGGTCGTAAAGGCGAATTAACGGCTCTGATGAAGGGGCTCGGCTCCCTGTCGGCAGAGGAGCGTCCGATTGTCGGGCAGCTGGTTAACTCCGTTCGCGACGGAATTGAGTCGGCGCTTGGCGCCGCAATCGAGGCGGCACAGGAAAAGGTAATTGCCAACCGACTTCAGTCGGAGCGAATTGACACCTCTCTTCCCGGTCGACGACCGTTGAAGGGGACCAAACACCCTGTCTCCCTGGTTATTGAAGAGATCTGCTCGATTTTTGCGGGACTCGGTTTTGCCGTTGCCGAGGGGCCGGAGATCGAACATGACTGGTACAATTTCGAGGCGCTCAACTTCCCGCCCGAACACCCCGCTCGTGATATGCAGGATACATTCTTCGTGGAAAACAACCTGCTGCTGCGGACTCACACCTCACCTGTACAAATCCGCACCATGCTCAAGCAGAAGCCTCCGGTACGTATCATAGCGCCGGGAACCGTATATCGATGTGATTCCGATGCCACGCACTCTCCGATGTTCCACCAGATTGAGGGGTTGATGGTTGACTCCAAGGTGACCTTCGGCGACCTTAAAGGTATTCTCACCGTATTTACCAACCAGCTGTTCGGGCAAAAAACCGGTGTCCGGCTTCGCCCCAGCTATTTTCCGTTTACGGAGCCCTCGGCGGAGGTTGATATCGCCTGCGTCATCTGTGGCGGCAAGGGGTGCCGGGTCTGCAAAAACAGCGGCTGGCTAGAAATTCTTGGTGCCGGCATGGTTGATCCGGAAGTGTATCGCCACGTCGGGTATGATGCTGAAAATATCTCTGGATTTGCCTTCGGGATGGGTATCGAGCGCATTGCAATGTTAAAATACGGCATATCCGATATGCGTCTCCTTTTTGAAAATGACGTCCGCTTTCTTCGGCAGTTCTAACTCCATTATAGATAATCATGGTGCCTTGATATGAACGTTACATACAACTGGCTGAAAGAATTTGTTGATTTCGAAGCGACACCTGACGAGCTTGCCGCTCTGTTAACCATGCTCGGACTTGAAGTGGAGTCCATGGTCAAGCTGGGTGATGGATTGGATGATGTCGTGGTGGCACTGGTTGAGGAAAAGCGCCAGCATCCCAATGCCGATAAACTTTCGGTGTGCCGCGTGAACAACGGGAAGGAAGTTTTTGACGTCGTGTGCGGAGCCCAGAACTTCAGTCAGGGTGACACCGTTGCGTTGGCTCAGATCGGCGCAGTGCTTCCCGGCGACTTCAAAATCAAAAAATCAAAAATTCGCGGCGAGGAGTCTTGCGGGATGCTCTGCTCTGAAAAAGAGCTGGGTCTGGCTGAGGAGAGTGCCGGAATTATTGTGCTGCCACCCACCGTTGCACCACTCGGAACGCCGGTTTTTAGCGCCCTTGGTCTCAAGGACACTATTTATGAGATCGGCCTGACTCCCAACCGCTCAGACTGTCTGAGTGTGATCGGAATTGCACGTGATATTGCCGCAAAGCTTGGTCTGAAGGTAAAGTATCCGCAATCAACGTTGGCTGAAGGGCCCGAGCCGGTCGATTCGATCATCGGAGTAACAGTTGAAAATCCCGAGCTCTGTCCGCGCTATGCCGCCCGCTATATCTCCGGCTGCACGATCGCCGCTTCTCCTGCATGGCTGGTCAAACGCCTGGGTGATATCGGCATACGCTCAATCAATAATGTGGTCGATGTGACCAATCTGATCATGATGGAGGCGGGGCAGCCGCTGCATGCATTTGATTGTGACCGGCTTGCCGGAAAGCGGATCATAGTGCGCACGGCAGCGGAGGGGGAGCAGTTCACCACCCTCGACAACCAGCAGCGCATTTTGACTTCGGCCGATCTCGTTATTTGTGATGCCGAGCGTCCCGTTGCGCTGGCCGGTGTCATGGGGGGACTGAATTCCGAGATAGAGAGCTCGACGACCTCGATTCTCCTGGAGAGCGCTTTTTTCAAACCGGCAGCTATTCGCAAGACAGCCAAGCGTCTCGGTCTGCATACGGAATCTTCACATCGCTTCGAACGCGGCATAGACATCGATGGCGTCATCCGTGCGCTTGACAGGGCAGCCTCCCTGATCGTTGAACTGGCCGGCGGTGTTCCGGCCAATGGAGCTCTTGATGTTTATCCGGGCAAAAGCGACCGGGCGGCAATTACGTTCCGCCCCGAAAAAGCCAATGAACTGATCGGAATCGATCTGGGGCACGATGCCATCATTGATATTCTGACTCGACTGGAATGCAGGGTCTCGCAGGGTGCCGACGGCTCGGTGGCAGTTATTCCGCCCCATTACCGGATTGATATAGAGCGGGAAATAGACCTTATTGAAGAAGTCGCCCGGTTGAACGGATACGACAAGATTCCGGCAACAATGCCGATTTCCCGGGTCGTCTCGGACAGGCCGACGCGGCATCAGGAGATCGAAAAGCTGGTCAGGGACCTGCTCGTAAATAACGGCATGACTGAAGTCATCAACTTCAGTTTTACCGCGCCTGAAGCTGTCGGCAAGCTGCTCCTGAGTGTTGATGATCCTCGCCGGGTCGCCATAAAGCTGGCCAACCCGCTGGTTGATGAACAGTCGGTGATGCGGACGACGCTGTTGCCAGGACTCCTGGAGACGACAGCCAGAAACATGAACTTCCGCTCGCTTGATCTAAAACTCTTTGAAATGAGGCGTGTCTACCTTCCCGGAGAAGGAGAAAGCATGCCTCGTGAACCGCTTTGCATTGTTGGCGCCATAACCGGGTCGCGGGATGGCGAGGGGTGGAGTCGTCCCAATGAGCCGGTTGATTTCTTTGACGCTAAGGGAATTGTTGAGACAGTTATCGATGCGCTTGATATCGGAGGTGCGTCCTGGACAACGGAAAATCCGGAATCGTATTATCACCCCGGCAAATCGTGCCGGATTTTTGCAGGTCGAGAGCAGATAGGTTCCGTGGGGGAACTGCACCCCCTGGTTCAAAAGAACTTTGAAATTGAAAAGCCCGTTTTTTGTTTTGAGCTGGATTTTGAAAAACTTGTGAAACTTTCACGCACAAAAAAAACGATTTCCGCTCCTTCGAGGTTTCCCGACAGCACCCGTGATATTGCCATGCTGGTTCCCGAGGATCTCGCGGCTGTCAAGATCATCGAGTGTGTCAAATCTGAAAAGTCCAAGGAGATTGAGAGCGTTCAAATCTTCGATGTGTACCGCGGAAAAGGTGTTCCCGAGGGATATAAAAGTATTGCCGTGCGTATAAGATACAGATCTTTTGAACGTACTCTTGCCGAAGAGGAGATTACCGCGCTTCATAAGAAAATCGTTGCCAATCTGACTGATAAATTAAAGGTGACGTTGCGATAAAACTTATTGCGTAATAAATTCCGCTGTGCTATAAAATTTCTCCTTTTGATTCAGTGTATTAACCGGTAAAGATAGAGGGAACTATGACAAAAGCAGACATCGTTGAACGTATTCATCAGAGGATCGGTTTTTCTAAAAAAGAATCAGCCGAAATGGTAGAAACGGTATTTGGTCTTCTTAAATCAACGTTGGAAGCCGGAGAAAAAATCAAGATTGCCGGTTTTGGCAATTTTGTTGTAAAGCAGAAAGCCGACCGTCGTGGTCGAAATCCGCAAACCGGTGAAACCATAACGATAAATGCCCGCAGAATCCTGACATTCAAGCCAAGCCAGGTTCTAAAGAATGCCATAAACACCGAAGTTAAATAGGTAATAGTGCAGGCTGGCTCCTTATGGCTTCGATATTAAGCGATAAATTGTTCTATAAAATCGGTGAAGTTGCTGAAGTTGCCGGCGTTAGAACATCAGTATTACGTTTTTGGGAATCAGAATTTCCATTTCTCAAACCGGTGAAGAGCAGTTCCGGGCAGCGGTTATATTCCAGAAACGAAGTTGACCTGGTATTGCAGGTCAAGCACCTGTTGTACGATGAAAAATTTACCATCGAGGGCGTAAAAAAGCGTATCACAACAAAAGGGAAACTGGTTAAATCGGAAGATCTGCCCGAAAGTATGGTTACCACGGATTACAGCGAAGTATTAAAAACAGTTCGGAATGAGCTGAAAGTTTTACGAGATTCATTGTAGATTGGTTTCATCGGTGCGTAGCGCAGCCTGGTAGCGCACTAGACTGGGGGTCTAGTGGTCGCAAGTTCAAATCTTGTCGCACCGACCATTAATAGCGGGTTTACAGAGATTCTGTAAGCCCGTTTTTATTTTCAGCCTCTCCGGCGGCCATGCTGATCGTTTCACCCTCACCATCATGGTGCTACAAATATTGCAAAATACACTTTACTGTCACCATTTCTTGAGTTTTGCAAAAAATGGTGTAAATTTTATAAGCTGCTTTCATCTTCATGGTCTTATGGAAATATTTACACATTAAAGGTGCCAAGATATGAGTAATCAAGATTACAGTTCCTATCCGATCATGCTTGTGGATGATGAGGCTGACGCCCTGTCGTTGCTGAAGACGTTTCTCTGCCACGAAGGATTCAAAAATGTGATTACGTTCGATGACAGTTTGAAGGCGCTGGATAAATTCAAGCGTGATGAAGTTGCTCTGGTAGTTATCGACCTGAGTATGCCCAAGCTTCATGGCAAGGACCTGTTGGAAGCGTTTTCAGAGTTGAAGCCGTATATCCCTGTGATCGTAGTTACTGCGGAAAGTCATATCGAAACCGCCATAGACTGCATGAAAACCGGAGCTGTCGACTATCTTACCAAGCCGATTTCCATCAATCGCTTTATTGCCGGAGTGAAGAGAGCGCTTGAACTGCGGAAGCTGAACGAAGACATCATGCTGCTCGATAAGGCGAGCGACGAGGAGATTAACGCCCGGGCACCGCATATCCCTTCAATTATCACCCAGGACAGGGAGATGCTGACGCTCCTGAGTTATGTCGAGGTGGTTGCAAAATCCAGGCAACCGGTGCTTATCTCCGGGGAGACAGGGGTTGGCAAGGAGTTGGTGGCGCGGGGCGTACACTCATTGAGCGGTCTGAAGGGGGGCTTTGTCAGTATAAATATCGCCGGGCTTGATGATCAGATGTTTTCCGACACTCTGTTCGGACACCGCCGTGGTGCCTATACCGGGGCACTCAACGATCGGGACGGACTGATCATGAAAGCTGCCAACGGTACCATCTTCCTTGATGAAATCGGCGACATGAACGAGATTTCGCAAATAAAGCTGCTTCGCCTTCTGCAGGAGAACGAATACTACCAGCTTGGTTCTGATACACCGCTCAAAAGCAGCGCACGTCTGGTGGTTGCAACCAACAGGAATCTGCGGCAGTGCGTGAATGACGGCACGTTCCGTAAAGACCTTTATTACCGTCTCTGCACTCATCAGGTCGCGATTCCTCCTCTCCGCAAACGGAAAGGCGATATACCTCTTCTTTTGGATCATTTCATCAGGCAGGCCGCCCAGGTAATGGGGAAGGGGAGACTGTCGTACCGTAAGGAGCTGGTCGATTTTCTGGTCACTTATGAGTTCCCCGGCAACATTCGGGAGCTTGAATCGATCGTACATGATTTTGTAAGCAGGACCACCACTTCCAGGCTTTCCACGTCGCTTCTGAAAAAGGTCGTTTCGCGCGAGCAGGAGCCGGCACAAACCGTAATGGAACAGGAACATGCCGAACTCGCCCCGGACAGTAACAGCATTATCTTTTCATCATTACCGACGCTCAAGTACGCCGAGACCGTCCTGATTGCCAAGGCGCTTGAACTTGCCAAGAACAATCAGGGCACTGCCGCCAGAATGCTCGGCATAACACGTCAGGCACTCAATAATCGCTTGAGAAGAGCCACTTCAAAAACCACCATTTGACACTTATCAAGCATATTCTGTTAGGTGGGCTTAATATGCAATTTTTATTGCATCACGTATCCGGCGTTGCTACAACCTGATTACGGTTAATACCGGCTCCCTGCCCGCAACGTTCCCCCACTCACATGCAACAATCATTGCTATCCGTCTTTGACGGCTTATCGGATTAAATCAGCGTAACATGCTGATTGTACAAAGTAATATACATTTTGATAGTATGGCATGGATACTGCTCTCCGATTACTGTTTAGAGAACGGCCCACTTCTTATCCCGTACGAAACTGCCGCCCCGACCAGAGGCGATAATGAACACTGCGTGGCTTGTCACCATTGACAGAGGATGATTCCATGAAATATGTGCTCAAGGCCGTTCTTGTGACATTTGCTGCAGCGCTGCTTCTTTCCTGCTCCAAGGGCAACGACAAGGCCTCCACTATTGATCCCCGCACCGGCAAACACCTGGCCGGATGGGCGGTTGCCGATACCGGCGGCGCGCATCCGGCCGCTTTTTTTTCCGGTCCCAGCTCCTGTTACGAGTGCCACGGCAAGGATCTGAGCGGCGGTATCAGCAAGGTCAGCTGTTTCAGTGCGTCACGCAGCGGCATCACCTGCCATGCCAACGGGCCGTCGGGACATCCTGCCGGCTGGGCCGCGCCTGATGTTCATGGAACCGCGGCCAAGGCCCTGTTATCGGGTCGGAATGGTTTGGCCCATTGCCAGCTCTGCCATGGTGCAGATTTTTCAGGAGGAATTGCCAAAAAATCATGCCTGAATACCTCAGGTTGCCATGGTGTTGGCATCATGGCGGCACACTCGCCCAAACCCTGGTTATCCAGAATCGGTGGTCGCACCCACTCCTCTTCCGATCCGTCCAACGCTGTTGCCTGCGCTGCATGCCATACCAACGGCGCCAATTCATCCCGCCAACCCTCGGCAGCCGCGCCGTCCGGCACGAATCCAGGTTGTTTCAACAATACGCTATGTCACGGCGTGGAGGGACATGCCTTGGCAGACTGGGCCGCCCCTGGCTTCCACGGCGCGGCCGCCAAGGCAGCGGAAGGTGGTATCACCATCAATGGTCAGAACAGCCCGGTTAGTTCCTTCGGCAATTGCGCCCAGTGTCACGGCGCAAGCTATGACGGCGGCACCTCCCAGCAGTCATGCCTGAAGACCGACGGTTGTCACGGAGCAAGTGTTGCAGCGCCGCACCCGGCCAGACCGTGGCGCTCCGGCGGAGTTACCCACACTACTACCGACACCAGCAATGCCGGACAGTGTGCCGTTTGTCACACCAATGGCGCCAATTCAACCCGGAAACCGCGAGCCGTCGATGCAACAGGATCGTCAGGCTGTTTCAATAATACGCTTTGCCACGGTGCGGAAGGCCATCCTGACGGATGGAAAGCTGCGGCCCAGCATGGTGCAGCAGCCAAGAGCGTTCCCGACACCGCGACCGGTTTCTCCTACTGCCAGTTGTGCCACGGCGTGTCTTTCAACAACGGATCGGCGCCGTCGTGCTTGAACACCTTTGGATGCCATGGCCTGCTTGTTTTCTCACCCCATCCGGCCAGGCCCTGGTCGTCCACGGTCGCCGGCGCCTCGACTCATACCAACACCGATCCGGCTAACGCGGCAACCTGCGCCATCTGCCACACCGCCGGCGCCAATTCGTCCGTTGTTCCGCCCGCCCCGGCCAGCGGGACCGCCGGCTGCTACAACAACACTCTCTGTCACTTTCACGCGATACCGTTCAAACCGCCCGGGGTGGACCCCTCGGTCCATGGGGGACTGGCCAAACAGAACCAGACCGTCTGCCAGAACTGCCACGGCATCAAGGGGACAACCTCTTTCAACGGTTTGGATGTTGGCGGCGGTGTCACAACTATCGCCTGCTCCAGTTGCCATATCTTTGCCAAAGCGCATCCCACCGCATGGCAGGGGAGCACAACCAATCCGGGCGAAACAGTCATCTACTCGCACCGTACGGCGGGCAGCATCGCCAATGCCTGTTCCCTTTGCCATGATGTCAACCAGGGACGCAACGCTCCGTTGGCTGCGGCTCCCAGTTGTTTCAGCTCTACTTTTACCAACGGGATCAATCAGACCGGGACTTGTCACGCCAACGGTCCGGGAGCTGCGCCGCACAGCGTGCCGTATCCAAACCATAACGCCACAGCCCGCAGCAACTTCAATTACTGCCTGGGATGTCACCAGGTTGCCGCAAATGACGCCGGTTCAAGGCCGCCGGGATGCCAAAACTGCCACCTGACCAGTCCGGTGGCCACACCCACCGGTTGCAGTTCCTGTCATACCAATCCGCCGGCAGGGGTGTCGTACCCGAACATCGCCAACGTTCATGCTCAACATGTGAATGCAAGCAAGGTAACCGTCATGAACCTGTCTTGCGCCGACTGTCATACCGGCCTGGGGCTGGGCAGTCTCGACCACCTTAATCGCGCCCGTGCCCGCACTATCACAGGGCGCACCAACCCCGTCGTCTTCAGCAGCGGTCCGCTTCTGGTTGCCGAAGGCGGCTCGGCTCCGGCTTACAGCGACACCACCGGCCAGTGCGCCAACGTCTATTGCCACGGCGCCAAGATGCCCGGGGGCGACATTACCGGAACCAACAAAACGCCTGCCTGGAACGCCCCATTCCTGCCGCCGACAATCTCTGCCGCAGCCTGCGGCTCATGCCACGGCTTCCCGCCGTCACCCGCTTCCGGCCATCCTGTCGTGA
>DATNCC010000248.1:0-13699 GCA_035571735.1 Dongiaceae bacterium
CGGCTTTCCGTTCAAATCCCACACCCGATCCGGTTATGGTATGCACAACCGTTCCCCGCCTTTTTTCGGGGCCGCTATCTGAACATGCCGCTGTTCCAGGGGCGGGGCCTGATAGGAGTCACGCAACATGCGGAACTTGTCGATCTGCAGATCCAGCTCGGAAAATCCGCCCCGCACCGGTCCGCGAAACCATCCGGACAGAGACGCCAGCCACCGGCGCATGGCTAGCACAGCCCCGCTGCTATCGAGCTGTTAATAACAACGCCATTCATCACGGGCAGGTTCATCGGGCGGTGACAAGCGCCGCATGTGGTGCCGTCCTGCAGTTTTGTCCAGAGCACCAGATTTTCCGAATCGCACCAGTCGCAGCACCAGAAGTAATAGTCTTCATTGAGTCTTATTTTCATGTCGAATTCCTCCTCTGATTTTTCTCCAGTATATACGATCAGTATTACAAACGTGTGGAGGTCTGATAAAATCTTTGTGAATTTTATAGTAAGTTTCAAATTGTTTTCTGCGTTTTTCTTGGCAGAAAATGATTTGCCAAACGCACTACCCTGCTTACCGGGATGGGCGCAATTTCACATCCTGTTGCAATTTCTACAAAATCTTTATATGTCTGCAACACGATTGTAACAATTGTATGTTACAACTGATCGAGAACGTTTGATCTTATGCGCATCAAGAGCGGGAGCATGCATGAAGAAAGTGCTGATCATCGAGGACGAAAAGGACCTGGCAGAATTACTGGCTTTCAATCTCGAAAAGGAAGGGTATGCCGCTACCTGCGTCCATGACGGCAAACTGGGGCTGGAACAGGCCGGTGCGGATCTGCCCGACCTGATCCTGCTGGACCTGATGCTGCCCGGCCTGCTCGGGACCGAGGTCTGCAAGGCGCTGCGCAAGGATCAGCGTACCGCCCACATCCCGATCATCATGATTACTGCAAAGGGTGACGAAATTGACCGCGTGGTCGGATTCGAGGTCGGCGCCGACGACTACATCGTAAAACCGTTCTCCATGCGCGAAGTAGCCTTGCGGGTCAAGGCAGTCATGAGACGCTCCGAACATGAAGCGAAAATTCCGACACCCGAACATCTTGCCATCGGTGATATCGTTATCGATAAACAGCGCCATACGGTGGTGAGCGCCGGCTCCGAGATCGAGTTGACCAGCACCGAGTTCAAGCTGTTGCTCTACCTGGCCGAGAAAAAGGGGTGCGTGCAGAGCCGTGAACAGTTGCTGCAGAGGGTCTGGAGCTACAACAACGCCGGGGACACCAGGACCGTCGACACTCATGTCACACGCCTGCGCGGCAAGCTGGGCGCGCCTGGGGACATCATCAAGACCGTACGCGGTTTCGGCTACAAGATCGAGGAGTAACAGATGGGATTCCGAACCAAGCTGGTGCTGTCCTACATCGTTCTGATCGCGTTGATCACGGGAAGCTTCTATCTCTATTTCAATCATTCCCTGCAGCAGGAGATGATCGAGGAGAGCCGGGCCAATCTGGCCAGCCAGACGCAACTGGCCCGTCTGCTGGTGATGAGCGACAAACAACCCAGATCTCCGCAGCAGCTTGCGGCAACGATCGGAACCGTCGTCAAGGCCAGGGTCACACTGATTTCGCCAACCGGCACGGTTATCGGCGATTCGGATGTTGCACCGGAACGCCTGGCACAACTGGAGAACCATCTGCAGCGTCCCGAGGTTCGGGAGGCGCTCAAGAGCGGCAGCGGCAGCTCGGTACGCTATTCGGACACCCTGCGGACCTCTATGCTCTACTCGGCTGCGACGTACGGCAGCGGAGCGACAGGCGGCATCATTCGCCTTGCGATGCCTCTGGAATACCTGGCTTCCGCCAGAAAGACCCTGCACGGAGTCGTTGGCGGAGCAACCGGGGTAACCATACTGATCGCGCTCCTGTTCAGCTATATCCTCTCCAACCTGACGACCAAACCGCTGCGCGACATGGCCGATGCTGCCGCCCGCATCGGCCATGGGGAAATAAAAACTAAAATTCCGGTACACTCCAACGATGAAATCGGCACGCTGGCCACGGTTCTGAATGACATGTCGGAAAGGATCGACGACCAGGTGCGACGCCTTTCAACCGAGAAACAGCGTCTCGACACCATCCTGCGCAGCATGGGTGAAGGGGTCATGGTGACGGCTCCGGGTGGCGTCATCACCCTGGTCAACCCGGCTTTTCGAAGTCTCTTCTCAATCGCCGGTAACGTGGAAGGCAGACAGCTGGTGGAAATCTCGCGTCACCCCGATCTGCTGGAGTCTTATAACGACCTTGCCACACCGGGTGTGAACGAGCTGGTACGGGAAATTGTCATCAAGCCGGACGATGTCACGCTCCTGACGCACTGGGTTCCGCTCAATGTCGATGGTGTCAGGCAGGGGATCGTTGCGGTCTTCCACGACATCAGCGACCTGAAGAAGGCGGAAAACATGCGCAGGGATTTTGTCGCCAATGTCTCCCATGAACTGCGCACACCGGTGACGATCATCAAGGGGTACGCCGAGACCCTGCTGGACGGCGCTCTGGAATCCGACCCGGCCCGTGCCGTCCGCTTTGTCGAGATCATCGCCAGCCATTCGGACCGGCTGACTAACCTGATCAACGATATCCTCACGCTGTCGAGTCTTGAAGCCAAGGATGCGCTTATCGAACTCAACCCGCTCGATGTTTCAGGGACGATAGCCAAGGCGTGCATGCTGCTGCAGGAGCGTGCGGTTCAGAAGAATATTGCAATAATCAATGAAACAGCCGCCGGCGCCGTACCGCGTGTCATGGCCGATCAGGGGCGTCTCGAACAGGTGGTGGTCAACCTGCTTGAGAACGCCATAAAATACACTCCAGACCGCGGCAAGGTCCGCCTGTTTACCGAAGATGACGGAGAGCGGGTCAGGGTGTCGGTGGCGGATACCGGCATCGGCATCCCCTTCAAGGATCTGCCGCGCATCTTCGAACGCTTCTACCGTGTCGATGAAGCGAGAACCCGCGAGCAGGGGGGGACCGGACTCGGCCTGGCCATTGTAAAACATATCGTGCAGCTTCACGGCGGTACCGTTTCCGTAACAAGCGAGCCGGGCCAGGGGTCGATCTTCTCGTTCACGCTGAAGAAGGCGTAATCGGCAGCAAGATTTAACCCACCTTTTTCCTCCCTGTAACACTGCTGTAACAATAGTCTGTTATGTTAGCAAATATTCTGTAACAAACCAAAAGGAGGAACATTCAATGTTCAAGAAGTCAATCCTGACCGCGCTGCTCGTGACGGTTACCGCAGTAGCGGCTCACGCCGCGCCGACCGCAGTCGATGCCAAGATCGCCAAGTATAAACCGGTGTCCGGTGTTGCCGGCAACCTGGGGAGCATCGGCTCCGACACCCTTAACAACCTGATGACTTACTGGGCCGAAGGGTTCAAGAAGAAGTATCCCAATGTCAACATCCAGATCGAAGGCAAGGGGTCAAGTACTGCACCTCCCGCACTGATCGCCGGAACCTCACAGCTGGGACCGATGTCCCGCGAGATGAAACCGACCGAGATCGAGCAGTTCGAAAAGAAATACGGCTACAAACCGACCAAGATCGGCGTGGCGCTCGATTCGCTGGCGGTGTACGTCAACAAGGACAACCCGATAAAGAACCTGTCCCTTGACGAGGTTGACGCCATATTTTCAAAAACCCGCAAGCGCGGCCTTGCCGAGATCACCACCTGGGGACAACTGGGTGTAACCGGCAAACTGGCCGCCATGCCGATCAGCCTCTACGGTCGTAACTCCGCTTCCGGCACCTACGGTTATTTCAAGGAGCATTCCCTGAAGGGTGGCGATTACAAGAATAGCGTCAAGGAACAGCCCGGTTCCGCTTCGGTTGTTGAGGGTGTCGCCCATGATATCGCCGGCATCGGCTACTCCGGTATCGGCTACGCCACCTCCGGTGTTCGCGCCCTGCCGCTCTCCGACAAGAAGGGTGGTCCTGTCGAGGCCGCCAACTACCAGAACGTTCTTTCCGGCAAGTATCCCCTGGCCAGAATGCTCTACATCTATGTCGCCAAAAAGCCGGGCGAGCCGCTGCCCAAGGTTGTGGAAGAGTTCCTGAAATTCGCCCTCTCCAAGGAAGGGCAGGAGATCGTCGTGAAGGACGGCTATGATCCGCTGACGGCCAAGATGGTGGAAACCCAGTTGAAGGCTCTCAAGTAAGTGGTATTTTTTTATCGAAGGGGCGAAGCAAGCGTCTTGTTTGCTTCGCCCGCTTTTTTTGATGCTGCCAACAAGGACCCAAACAACGGGCCTAAAGACCCAAAAACGGGCCTAAATGCGAAGCAGAAACCATTGCTTCGCCCCTACTGTTCAGGTTGTGACTATTCATGATGAAATTATTTGTCGATAAATCCCGGCGCAACGACCGGATCGCCGAACTGCTGATCCGCGGTGGCGGGCTCCTGGTCATCGTTTCGGTTATATGGATCCTGGTAATGATCTCCCGGGTCGCCCTACCGCTCTTCTACCCCGCTTCCGCGAGAATTGCCGCCACGGTGAAGGTGCCTGCCGCCATCCCGGCCGGGACGGTCCTGGCGGTCGGGTCGGATGAGGAACAGCAGGGAGCCTTCATTCTTGACGACACCGGAACCTTTCATTTTCTGAAGAGTGCCGACGGTTCCATCTCCGCCAGCATCAAGGCGCCGGTCATCCCGGCGGGTGCCGTGCGCGTGGTTTTCGCGGAATATGCCGGCAAGTCAGCCTATAACCTGCTCTGGAACAGCGGCGCCGTCACGTCGGTCACGGTGGCGCTTGCTGCTGTCAAGGCTCCGGACGGCACGATTTCCCTCACCCATGACGTTATCCCGCGGGAGGATCTGGCCTTTGCCGCATCCGCAGATGTCGTGCAGTCATTTGTCCGGCTGATCGAGGACAAGGGGTCGATGCGGATCGACCGTCTGACCGGGGACCGCCTGCGGGTAACGGAACAGCTGGTGGAAAAAGATCTGGAAGGCAATGAAAAGCGGAGGACCGTCAGCGCCGAGAGCACCGAACCGCTGCCGGGGCGGCTGTCTGCGATTACCGTCGACTCCAAGGGACATTTTCTCTACGTCGGTACCGACAACGGCATGCTGCTGCGTTGGGATGTGTCGGAACCGGGTCAGATGCGCCTGCTCGATACGGTTCAGGTCTCAAGAAACAGGGCCATTACCGCCGTTTCCCTTGTTCTGGGCGATGTGTCGGTTGCCGTCGGTGACGCCGATGGCGGGCTCTCAACATGGTTTCCCGTCACGTCTCCGGGGAGCAGCGGGGACAAGAGCCTGGTACGCATTCATACCCTGCGTCCTAACGGCGGCAAGGTCTCGGCTATCATCACCTCGCCGCGGGACAAGACCATCCTGTCGCTGGCCGGCTCGGAGATTCATGCCGATCACATGACTTCGGAGCGTAACCTGCTGACCCTCAAGAGTGCGGCTCCGATCGCTCTGGCCGCCCTGTCACCCAAGGGGAACACGTTCTGCGCCCTCGACACTGCACAGACGCTGACACTCTGGAAATTGCACATCCCGCACCCGGAGATTACGTTCGGCACCCTGTTCGGCAAGGTCTGGTATGAAGGGTACGACAAACCCGAATACGCCTGGCAGTCCTCCTCGGCAAGCGATGATTACGAACCGAAGCTGAGCCTGGTGCCGCTGGTGTTCGGCACCATCAAGGCGACGCTGTTCGCCATGCTGTTTGCCGTGCCGCTGGCGCTTCTGGCGGCGCTCTATACCAGCCAGTTCATGTCGCCGAAGCTGAAAGGACGCATCAAGCCGATAGTCGAGATCATGGCCGCCATTCCGTCGGTGGTGATCGGTTTCCTGGCCGGGCTCTGGCTGGCACCGCTGATCGACAAGAGTGTCCCGACCATTTTTTTGAGCATCGTTATCGTGCCGCTCATGCTGCTTTTCACCATCTTCTTCTGGAAACGGATCAAGACCGCTTCCCTGCTGCAGAGGGCGGTGCGCGGCCACGAATTCATCGCCATGATCCCGGTGGTGATCCTCGGTATCTACGCGGCTTTTCTGTTAAGCGGATTGGCCGAGGCGCACCTGTTCGCCGGCGACTTCAAACAGTGGCTGTTCAGCACGCTCGGTGTCCGCTACGATCAGCGCAACAGCATCATCATCGCCATCGCACTGGGCTTCGCCGTGATCCCGATCATCTTTACCATCGCCGAGGATGCCATCTCCAACGTGCCGCGCAACCTGACGGCTGCCTCGCTGGCCCTGGGCGCCAGCCGCTGGCAGACCGCCTGGCGGGTGGTGCTTCCCTCGGCGCTGCCGGGCGTGTTCTCCGCGGTCATGATCGGCTTCGGACGCGCCATCGGCGAGACCATGATCGTGCTGATGGCCACAGGCAATACGCCGATCATGAGCTGGAGCCTGTTCAACGGCCTCCGCTCCCTGTCGGCCAACATCGCGGTCGAGATACCGGAAGCGCCCTTCAACAGCTCGCTCTACCGGGTCCTCTTCCTCTCGGCGGTGCTGCTGTTCATCTTCACCTTTATCATCAACACCGTGGCCGAGGCGCTGCGGCAGCGGTTCAGGAAAAAATACGGACGGTATTAGAGGGCATGCAACCATGAAACTGTTCTGGAAAACAGGCGAACCATATGTGCTGGCAACCGGTGCCGCCCTGGCTATCATACTGGTCATGAGCCTTGCTCTGGTCGGGGTGGTCATGTCGAACGGCCTCGGCTACTTCTGGCCGCAAGCTCTCGTCAGGTTCGAGCTGAAAGATGGTTCCGTTGCGCTCGGACAGATCACGCAGCAGGAGAAAAACCCGATCAGCGGCGCCCGCCGTATCCAGCTGAAAGTCGGCAACCGTGATATCTTCGGTCAGGATTTTCGCTGGATCGATGAAAAAGATATCGCTTCCCGCACCCGGCCTGCCGATGCGGTACTGCTGGAACGCCGGGAACACGGCAATTTTTTCGGTTTTCTGACGGGCGTTACTGCGGAAGGGCTTAACCTGACCGCCGCATCACCCTATGAGGCGCTGCAACAGGCGTTGAAGATGGTGGCGGGCAAGCTGGATGATACCGGCAAGATAAAGCGGCAGATGTCGAAGCTGAACAACAGCGCCGAGCGGCTCCGGTTGAAGCTGCTGAAACTCGAATATGGCGGCAAGGAAAATAACGCCGCCGAAATCGGTGAGATGACCACTGTCCGCGAAACGGTCCTGGCCGAATTCACCCGCCTGAACGAGCAGGCTACAGCAACCCAGGCTGAAATCGGCCGGATAAGCGCCCGGTTCAGCGATGCTGCCGGCGGCAGTAAAGATATCGCCCTGGTGGATATCGTTGCCCTGCAGCGTCCCAACAGCATGTCGTTCTTCGCCAAATGCGGGGCGTATCTCGAACGGGTCCGCGAACTGCTGCTGGATGACCCGCGCGAATCAAATACCGAAGGAGGGCTCTTTCCGGCCATCTTCGGCACGGTCATGATGGTGCTGCTGATGAGTGTCTTCTCGCTGCCGTTCGGGGTGATCGCCGCCATCTACCTGCGCGAATATGCCCATGACACTCTTATGACCCGCATGGTACGCATTGCCGTCAACAACCTGGCCGGCGTCCCCTCCATCGTCTACGGCGTTTTCGGTCTCGGCTTCTTCGTCTACGGCATCGGCGGCAGCATCGACTCCCTGTTCTTCCCGGAGCGCCTGCCGACACCGACGTTCGGTACCGGCGGCATCCTCTGGTCTAGCCTGACCCTGGCGCTCCTGACCGTCCCGGTGGTGATCGTCGCTACCGAGGAGTCGCTCGCCTCGATTCCGAAAGGGATCCGCGAAGGGTCACTGGCGCTGGGTGCCACCAAGTTTCAGACCCTGACCAGGATTCTGCTTCCGATGGCAACTCCCGGCATCATGACCGGCCTGATCCTTTCGATGGCGCGTGCCGCCGGCGAGGTGGCTCCGCTGATGATTGTCGGTGTGGTCAAGCTGGCGCCTACGCTCCCGTTTGATACGAATTTCCCGTTCTTCCATATGGATCGAAAATTCATGCACCTGGGCTTCCATATCTACGATGTCGGATTTCAGTCCCCCAACGTAGAGGCGGCCAAACCGATGGTCTACGTCACCACCATGCTGCTGCTGGCAATCGTCATCATAGCCAGCAGCACCGCCATCTACCTGCGCAACCGGATGCGCAGCAAATACACGACTTCGACGTTTTAACGCACCCTCAAGGATTAAACATGGCACAATCAAAGGAACAAAAACAGACGGACCCCATACTTTCGGTATCCAGCCTGAACCTCCACTACGGCGAGGCACATGCCCTCAAGAACGTCAGTCTTGACATGGCGCGTAACCAGGTGACAGCCTTCATAGGACCGTCGGGGTGTGGCAAGTCAACGCTGCTGCGCTGTTTCAACCGGATGAACGATCTGGTGGAGAGCGCCCGGATCGACGGGAGTATCCGTTTTGACGGCGCTGAAATCAACGAACCTTCCACCGATGTCATCTCACTCAGGCGGCGGATCGGCATGGTTTTCCAGCAGTCCAACCCCTTTCCCAAGTCGATCTACGAAAACATCGTCTATGGCCTGCGTATTGCCGGCGTCAACGACAAGGCAACCCTGGACGAGGCGGTCGAGCGGAGTCTGAAAAGCGCCGCAATCTGGACCGAGGTCAAGGACCGTCTCCATGAATCGGCCCTGGGACTTTCCGGTGGTCAGGCCCAGCGTATCTGTATTGCCAGGGCCATCGCGGTCAACCCGGAGATCATCCTGATGGATGAGCCCTGCTCGGCGCTAGATCCGATTTCGACCCTCAAAATAGAAGAGTTGATAGAAGAGCTGAAAAACAAGTACACTATAGTTATCGTCACCCATAACATGCAGCAGGCCGCGAGGGTGTCGGACGTCACGGCATTCTTCTATCTAGGGGAACTGATCGAGGCCGGGGGAACCCGCAAGATATTTACCAACCCGGAGAAGAAGCAGACGGAAGACTACATCACCGGCAGGTTCGGTTAGTTTTCCAAAACCATTTTCCAGCCTCAAGATTACTTCAAGATTACTCAAGATTTTGGGTTCTAAAGCCTGGTAATCGTGAGGTAATCATGAGGCAAAAATTTTCTTGGATTGTTCCGGCTTGTCCGGGTGAGGAGAAATAATGGAACGCGAACACATCAGTACGGCATTTGACATTGAATTGAATGAATTGCGGCAGAGCATCCTGGTCATGGGGGGGAAGGTGGAGCTGATGATTGCCAACTCGGTCAAGTCTCTGGTCGACAGGGACACGCCGTTGGCCGAACGGACTATCGCCTTCGATCACGAGGTCAATGCCGCCGAGATGTCCATAGATGAACACTGCCTGGAACTGCTGGCGCTGCGCCAGCCTGCCGCCCGCGATCTGCGCTTCATCACGATCGCGCTCAAGATAGTCACCGACCTGGAGCGCATGGGCGACCAGTGTGCCAACATCGCCAAGCGTGCCCGCGAGCTGAACGAAGAACCGCCGCTGAAACCGTACATCGACATCCCCCGCATGGCCCACTGGGTGGAGGTCATGGTCAAGGAGGCTCTGGACGCTTTTGTACGCGGTGATTCGGATCTGGCCGTCAAGGTCTGCAAGGACGACAGCTTCGTGGATGACCTGAACATCCAGATCCAGCGCGAACTCCTGACCTTCATGATCGAAGATCCGACGACGATTTCCCGCGCCATGAAACTCAACTATATCTCGAAATCACTGGAGCGTATCGCCGATCACGCCACCAACGTCGCCGAGATGGTCATCTTCATGGTCAAGGGGAAGGATATCCGCCATACAATAGCTTAGCGTCGGCGGAGCGGCCATAGCTGAACGGACGAAGCGGAGCCTGGCAACGGGTTCCGCTTCTTTTTTGGCATGTCTCCGGCGTCCGTGACGCCTCCATGCCTAACGCGCGGGAAAGTCCTCGGCCGTGGCTTCCCGCCATGCGCGGCGCTTCCGCACAGGACCGGCAGATACGCGATTGCCGCGAACCTGCGGCGGTGCGGCCCCGGATCTTTCCGGCACACCGGCATTCCGCCGCCACGGATCCGGGTTTAGTCATTGCGCCTGCGCAAACTTTCGTGTACAGGAACGGTGCTGTTTCAATCCGTAGCTGGAATCGTGCATGACTATCTCCCCTTCACATAACCGCAAGCGCTGGACGATATTTGCCGTGCTGGCGCTGATGTATATCCTGGTCTATTTTTACCGGGTGTCACTGGCGGTAGTGGCCGGCGATATCACGCGCGACCTGCATCTGACTCCGGAGCAGCTCGGGACTCTCTCCGGAGTGCTGTTCTACGTGTATGCCGCTGCCCAGATTCCTCTGGGTCCGATGATCGACCGTCTGGGCAGCCGCCTCGTCATCAGCGGCTGCGGCGTGCTGACCACGCTTGGCGGAATACTGTTTTCACAAGCCGACACGCTTATGGTTGCCATGATCGCCCGGATGCTGATCGGCATCGGTACCGCATCGGTGCTGATGGCGACGTTCACGCTCTTCAGTCACTGGTTCAGCAAGCAGGAGTTCGGGCGGGTTTCCGGCTTCATGGTGGCGCTCGGTAACCTCGGCAATCTTGCGGCCACGGCGCCTCTGGCGCTGGCCGTTGGAGCCTTCGGCTGGCGGAATTCCTTTCTGGCCGCGGGCGCGGCACAGGCGCTGGTGACACTGCTGGTCTTCACCAGGGTGCAGGACAGGCCGGACGGAAGCCCGGCTCATGAAGAGTCCGGATCACGTCATCAACCGGGGATGATGGCGGCGTGGGGCGATATTTTCGGAACTCGGGACTTCTGGCTGCTGGGGGCTATTGCGTTTTCCTGGTATGGCAACTACCTGGCGCTGCAGGCGCTATGGGGAGGGCCGTACCTGATGGAGGTGCTGCATCTGTCCCGGGAGGCTACCGGCAGCATGCTGATGTTCACCTCATTCGGGTTTATCGCCGGCAGCTCGGGTGTCGATGCCGTCGCCCGGCGAATTTTCAGATCCTACAAGAAAACACTGCTTGCGGGGCAGCTGGCGCTGTTGCTGCTCATGTCCGCATTTCTGGGGTGGGCCGAAGCAATGCCGCAGCCGCTGATGGCTGGATTTTTTTTCGTTTTCGGGCTGGCCGTTTCCAGCGGAGTAATGATCTATCCGATTATCCGCGCCATGTTCCCGGTCCGGATCGTCGGCACGGCGCTGACGTCGCTTAATTTCTATGTCTTGATGGGGGCGGCGGTGACGCAGCAGGTCATGGGGATCATCGTCGGATCGTATGGCGGTACGGCCGGCGGTATATCGGCGGTGGCGTTTCACACGGCTTTCATGTTTCCGATAGTCTGCCTGGCGCTTTCCATTGCCCTGTATTCCCGCGCCCGGGAGTATGGCCGGCTGAGTTGATGCCTAATCCAGCTCTTCTCCGACCTCTTCCATCTCCCGCGTCATCTCCTTCAGGGAGGCGTCCTTGCGCCTGAAAAACGTCACCAGCCGGTAGCAGATGAAGTAGGACGCCACTGCGGCAAGAAAACCGATGATGGAACTCCCCAGCAGGATGGACTTGGCGTAGGGCTGGAGAGTGTGCCAGTCCAGGTTCGTGAAGGCGATCTCCCTGGCCGGTTTCCCCCGCAGGATCCGTCCCAATTTGTAGCTGGCCACCAGGACCGGCACCATCGTCAGCGGGGTATTGAGCCAGGCACCGGTAATACAGGCCACCTTGTTGAGACGGAAGAGGAATGCCAGTGCGATGGCCATGGGGGTGTGCAGGCCGAAGAACGGGGTGAAACTGATGAAGACCCCCACGGCGAAACCCGCGGAGATGTGCCCGGGGTGGGCATCCAGCGAAAGTATTTTTTTGAATTGCTGTTTGAGTTTGTCGATATTGATCATGTCGCTCCCGGTTGCCGGTAACTCTACGATCAAGATGCCAGTTTTGTCAATTTAATAGACTTCACGACCATGCTCATATCTGGTATAAGACGGATATATTGAACCGCATTCGAAAGGAATCGACGACATGAACGACACAACTATCGGCGTTATCGGCGGCAGCGGACTGTATGACATGGAGGGGCTGGAGCAGGTCGAACGGATCACGGTTGAAACCCCGTTCGGCGCTCCGTCCGATGAATACGTCACCGGCATATTGAACGGCGTGAAGATGGTTTTTCTTCCCCGCCATGGCCGTGGTCACCGTCTGCTCCCGTCCGAAGTCAACTATCGCGCCAACATCTTCGGCATGAAGAAGCTCGGCGTGGAGCGGATCATCTCCGTCTCTGCCGTGGGGAGCCTGAAAGACGCCATCGCCCCCGGACATATCGTGATTCCGGACCAGTTTATCGACCGCACCAAGGGGATCAGGAGGGACACTTTTTTCGGTGACGGGATCGTTGCCCATGTCGGCTTCGCTGACCCGGTCTGCGGCGACCTTTCGAAAGTGCTCTACAATGCCGCCCAGAAAGCCGGAGCAACGACCCACAAGGGGGGTGCCTATATCTGCATGGAGGGCCCGGCCTTTTCGACCCGGGCGGAATCATTTTCCTACCTCGCGCTCGGGGCCTCCGTGATCGGCATGACGAACCTCACCGAAGCCAAGCTGGCACGCGAGGCCGAGATCTGCTACGGCATCATCGCCCTTTCGACGGACTATGACTGCTGGCACGATTCGCACGACGATGTAACCGTCGAAGCGATCATCCAGATCATCCATCAGAATGTGGCGATGGCCAAGAACATCATCCGGCACGCGGTGGCGGAAATCGGCACAGAACGCCCCTGCCCCTGCGGCAGCGCCATGCAGTATGCCGTCATCACCGACCGCTCCTTCATTCCTGAAGCCGTCAAACAGAAGCTGGCGCCGATTATCGGGAAGTATCTGTAACCGTGGGTAGGTGAGCAACGGGGTCGAGGCGCAGCGGCGGCGCGTGGGTATCCTGTGCCGACCGTCTGCCGCCGGGCGGTTAGGCTCTTCCATGTGTTGATTGTTGCCGTAAAACCTGATAAAAATCCGCCGCATTGTCGAAAAAAACCGCCCGCGCTGCTTCCTCACCCAGCGTCTCCGCCACCAGCAGAAAATCACTGTCCGCATAGGGTCGCGGGGCGCGGGTGGAGGGGAGGTCGGTGCCGAACATCAGGGCCTGCGGGTTGGCGGCATAGAGCTGCTTCAGTGCTGTCGGTACGTCGAAATTCACCCGGCCGAAACCGGTGGCCTTGACCCGCACCCCCTTTTCTGCCAGCTTCAACAAAGTTCCGAAGCCTTCCCTCATTAGCCCCAGATGATCGATGCTGACCGCCGGAAGCGCCGCCAGCGTCCCGGACATGTCGTCCAGCTCCCGCGAATCCACATACAGCTCCACATGCCAGCCGGCCAGTTCATGCACCCGGCGCGCCATGGAATCCAGATGGCGCACATCCTCGGAGCCGCCCCGCTTGAGGTTGAAGCGCACCGCCCGCACCCCGCCACTGTCCAGGTCCAGGATTTCCTGATCGGTGACGGTGGCCGGCAACTGGGTGACCCCGACGAAGAGCGGGCCGAGGGTGTGCAGCGCATCCAGCAGATAGCTCTGGTCAAAGGCCTGGAACGATCCGGAAACAACAGTCCCGCCCCGCAGATCGTAGCCCGCCAGCTGCGCCAGGTAGTCGTTGCAGGTCAGATCGTCAGGAAGATAGCCGCTGTTGGGGGTCAGCGGAAAACGGCT
>DATNCC010000249.1:0-3449 GCA_035571735.1 Dongiaceae bacterium
GGAATAAGTTCACCGGCCCGTTCGAAAGCGAGGTCATGGGTACCCCCCTTGACGATCAACAGTTCGCTTCGCGGCAGCAGCTCTGCCAGCCGGCGGCCGACCGCCACCGGGCTGATCGGATCGCTATCCCCCCACAGGAGCAGCACCGGCATGGACAGCTCCTGAAGCCGTTCGGTCAGGTCCGCGCGCTCGGTGATGAACCAGTCGGGAAGGTCAGGGTTGTTTGCCCGGTACTGGGGCCGCCAATCCGGGGCACCCAGGGAAGCCATGTTAATGCCGCCCGAGGTGACCGACAGCACCAGGTGGCGCACCAGGTCGGGCCGCTGCAGCGCCGCCCGGAGGGCGATGGTCCCACCCATGGACTGTGCCAGAAGGTCCACCGGTCCGGTCATGGCCGCGACCACCCGCGCCACCAGGTCGTCCATGCCGTTCACCCCGGGCTCGGGCGGCACGCCGCCGAACCCCGGCCAGGAAATGAATTCGCGTTTCCCCGGATGCCTCAGGCCGTCGCTGACCGGCTGCCAGAGCTGCATGTTGCCCGCTGCGCCCGGCAGGAAGAGAAGGGTTTCGGCAAGATTATCAGAGGTCGAAATGTTCACACATTCCTCAATAAAAATCGAAGCGGTGTCCGTTCTGCCGCCGGGGATTCTTTGCGCGGAATATTTTAGCAGCCTTATGCAAGTGCTAGCCCATCACTCCCTGCAATACGTCCCTCAACGCCTCGATGGAATACGGCTTCACCAGGTACGCCGAGAAGCCGTAGGAGGCGTAATTGGAGACAACGGGATTGTCGGCGTAGCCGCTGGAAACGATGGCTTTCAGCTGAGGGTCGATGCCGGGCAGATATTCCATCATCTTCTCGCCCCCCATCCCCCCTTTGACCGTCAGGTCGAGAATCACCACATCAAAAGGGTTTCCATCGTCCATGGCAGCGCGGATCTTGATCAGTGCCGCTTCACCGTCCTCCGCCGCCTCACCTTCGTGACCCAGGAGCCGCAGCATGTTGAAGACTGCAAGGCGGACGCTGTCCGCATCATCCATCACCAGGATTCGTCCCTTGCGGGCAGCCGTTGCTGCTGTTGTCCGTGTCTCCTTCTCTCCGCTTCCTTCGTACGCGGGAAGGTAAAAGGAAAAGGTACTGCCGCTGCCTTGTTCCGAACAAGCCTCAAGTGCCCCGCCATGATTCAGCACTATGGCGAAAGCTGCTGCCAGCCCGAGCCCGCTTCCTTTCCCCTTGGTGGTGAAGTACGGGTCGAAGATCCTCGAAAGGTGCTCAGGCATGATGCCGGTACCGGAGTCGGAAACGGTTACTTTAACGAACCGTCCCCCTTCTTTGAGGGTGGGATGAACAGCCGGAGGCAGGGTCACGTTTGCCAGGTCGATCTGGACGGTCCCCCCCTGGGACATGGCTTCGCCAGCATTCAGGACGATGTTCTGCACCACCCGCCCGATCTGCCCTTCATCGGCGTACACCGGCCATAGTCCATCGGCCGATGTGAGACGGCAGCCGCAACGCGCGCCGCTCAGGGCGAAGGACGCGGCGGTTTCGATTACCGGTGTCAACGCCAGTTCCTTTAGAATCGGCTGCCCGCCCTTGGCAAAAGTCAGTAGCTGCGTGGTGAGGTTGACGGACATCTTCAGGGCCTGTTCGGCCTGTTCCAGGAGGTGGGTACCGTTTTCCCCCCGTTCGTAGCTGGCCCTGGCTGTGGAAATATTGCCGAATATGGCTTGAAGCAGGTTGTTGAAGTCATGGGCAATCCCGCCCGCAAGCACACCCAGGGATTCCATTTTCTGAAGCTTCAGCCGCTCTTCTTCCAGCTGCTTCCGTTGGGTTATGTCGGTAGTGACGATGATCGCCAGATGGGGTTCTTCAGAGGCATCCCTCATGATGGAGGCACTGGTCATCGCAGAAAAACGGGAACCATCCTTCCTGAGGAGCGAAACCTCCAAATCTGCCAGGAAGCCGGTGACCATGAGTCCTGCGAAGGCCTGGCCGGCCCGTACAAGGTCCTCGGGAGCGACGAAATCGAACACGCTCAGGCCAACGACGTCAGCATCGGGTTCGTACCCGTACAGGGCAAGAGCCTGCCGGTTCGCCATCCTGATATTTCCCGAGGTGTCGGCAACGGTAACCGCGTTGGGAGAAATCTCGGTCAGGAGCCGATACATCTCCTCGCTCTTGCGCAGAGCCTCCTCGCCCGTCCTTCGTGCAGTCACGTCGCGGAAAGACCAGACGCGGCCGACAACCTCGCCTTCCCTGAGCAGCGGCGCGGAATACCGCTCAAAGATGCGGCCGTCCTTGAAGTGCAGTTCGTCCATATCCTGATCGGCGCTGTCGTACAGCGACCTGACCTTACTCAGGAAAGCGTCGGGATCGACGAGCTGGGTCAGCACGTAGGAAAGCATTACCTCGTCGTCAGCGGTATCGAGGAGTGCCTGTGGAATCCGCCACATCTCGGCGAATTTCCGGTTTGCGAGCAGTGTTCTCCCTTGGGCATCCACTGCCAGGATTCCGTCTGCGGTGGCTTCAAGGATCACCTGAAGATGGGCTTCACCGCGGCGTAGTGCCTCCTCCGCCTGCTTCCGCTCCGTGACGTCGGCACCCACACCCACCATTTCCGTTATGTTGCCGGCCGCGTCGTAACGATTGACGGAGTTCCAGACAATGGTTCGCCTCTCGCCGCTGCGTGTGGTCAGTACCATCTCGTGATCACGCACCTCTCCCTCGTTGAGGAGGGAAAGAAGCTGCTCCACCTGGCTGTACTCTTCACCGGGATAGAATATCCGCCACCAGTTCTTCCCGACGAGTTCAACGCAGCTATAACCCGTTACCTTCTCACCGGCCGGATTCAGATACACTATTGTTCCGTCGGCAGTGCACCGGGCGATGACAAGGGGCATCTCGCCAATAATGCGAGAAGAAAAACCGCACCGCTCCCCCAGGACAGCCAACTCTTCGACCAGTTCATTTCGTGACGGTCCGTCGTTCATTTTATAGTATTTCCTCCCTGCCGGTGCGACCCGTCCTGGTGCCGGCTGCAAATTACGGCGCAGGGACCAGGCGGACGCTGTGGGCTGAAGTTTCGGCACGGCTCCTGGCTTCATCCGTGGATGCACCCTGGGTCAGGGCAACCCCCATGCGCCGGCCGGGACGCGTGTCCGGCTTGCCGAACAGTCGCAGCTTGGCAGTGGGGACATTGAGCGCATCGACGACTCCTTCGAAATGCACGTTGTCCCGGCTGTCTGCTGCCAGGATCACATGGCTGGCCGAAGGGGCAAGGTTGAGGATCTCGGGAACCGGCAGTCCGAGGATGGCGCGGACGTGCAGTTCAAACTGGGTCAGGTTCTGGGAGATCATGGAGACCATGCCGGTGTCGTGGGGGCGGGGGGATACTTCGCTGAACAGGACTTTGTCCCCCTTGATGAACAGCTCCACCCCGAAGATGCCG
>DATNCC010000250.1:0-2396 GCA_035571735.1 Dongiaceae bacterium
TGTATGCGCTCGACACGGCCTTGACACTGGCGCCGTCGACAACCAAGGCCTACCTGGAACGAGCCATGGAAGGGCATGTTCTTGCCTCGGGACAGCTTATGGGAACCTATAAAAGGAGATGACCGTAGAAAGGAGGAGCTATGAGAAACCGAATTATAACGGAAACAGCCGCTGCGCTGGAGCGGGAGCCGTCCGTCAATCTACACAGTTTTCCCGTTCACCTCGAATTCTCCGAAGGCGTACTCACCCTTGAAGGAGAAGTGGAACGGATCACTGCGAAGAAAAAGGCCATGGAGGTGGCAGCTGCGATCCCGGGAGTGTCCGGGATCGTCGATCGGCTCCGTGTTGCTCCGGCCTGCCTCATGGAGGATGGAACCATCCGGGACCATGTCTGCAACGCGCTCGAGGCGGAAAACCTGCTCTCCTCTTGCGCCCTGTGGGCCACGGTGAAAGGAAATAAGGAGCTGATCAGGGAAGCCACCGAGGGAGATAATGGAAGTATCGACGTGGAGGTTCATGACGGGGTCGTGATCCTGAATGGCATTGTACCAAGCCTTTCCGCCAAGCGGCTGGCCGGGGTCCTTGCCTGGTGGGTCCCGGGGAGCAGGGACGTAGTCAACGGAATCGAGGTCGCTCCTCCAGAGGAGGACAATGACGACGAGGTGGTGGATGCCATTCGCCTGGTCCTGGAGAAAAACCCGTTCATCAATGCGCCGCAAATCAGGGTCAAATGCCGCAACTACTGGGTGACTCTCGAAGGAACAGTGAAGAGCGAAATCCAGCGGCAGATTGCCGAGGCAGACTGCTGGTACGTCTTTCGCGTCGACCAGGTCACAAATCTGCTGCAGATTGAGGGGTAGCCATACCCCGGAGTGGATTGATAATTGGGAACCAGGGAGTTATTATGATATTAGAGAGACCTAACACCAGTGAAAGATTTTCAGGAGGGTAGTGTCATGCTCTACTTTCTGAAAGAAAACATGCTGCATCGCTTTCCGTTGCCCAAGCGCTGCGGAACGGAATATGAAAGAGAAACGTTGCGGGATACCATTCCCTATGGAGTTGAAAAATGTCCTTACTGTCTGCACCGGTGGCCGGGTGAGGATGATTGAAGCAGACAAGAAAAGGAGCAGGTAGAGAGAGCCGTTTGGCTGTTAATGCCGCAGAGTAGCCTTCAGAATCCCACCGAAACGTTTTTCATCCCTTCGACATATTTGGCAGCCAGCGAGCATCTGCCTGCAAGATCAAGGAGACAGGTCATGATCTTCAAGGACAGGAAAGATGCAGGCAGAAAACTTGCTGAAATGCTGTCGCACTACCGGGACAATCGGGATGTGATAGTCCTTGGCCTGCCGCGCGGCGGTGTGGCTGTGGCATGTGAAATCTCCGAGACACTCCGCTGTCCGCTCGACATCCTCATCGTACGGAAGATCGGCTTTCCCGGCGATCCGGAATTTGCCGTCGGCGCTGTTTCCGAAACGGGTACCGTGGTGTTCAATGAGTCCATCGTTGCCAATTACCGGGTGAGCAGAGATTATCTTGAGGAGGAAACAGCCCGGCAGAAAATCGAGATCGCCCGGCGGATCGCTCTCTACCGGAATGGCCGAGGGCTTCCTCCCCTGGAAGGGAAGATCGTTATCCTGGTGGACGACGGTGTGGCCACCGGTGCAACCCTGAAGGCGGCAATCTCCACTCTGAAGAAAGAGCTGCTCGGGCGGCTGGTGGTTGCCCTCCCTGTAGCTTCACAGAGTGCGGCAAGGGAATTGTCGGCATTGGCGGATGAATGGATATGCCTGGATGCGCCGGCCGGGTTCATGGCGGTCGGCCAGTATTACACGAATTTTGCCCAGACAGAGGATGAAGAGGTCGTGGCGATGCTGCAGAAGAATAAGGAGTCGCCATGAAAAAACAGGTGAAAGTCAAAATTGATGCGGTTGAACTCGATGGAGAACTGGTACTGCCGGACAGGGCGAAGGGATTGGTAGTCTTTGCCCATGGAAGCGGATCAAGCCGCCTGAGTCCCAGAAACACATATGTAGCCAAAGTTCTGAATGAGGCGGGAGTCGGTACCCTTCTGTTCGATCTTCTCACCCAAGAGGAGGATCAAAGCTACGAACAGCGCTTTGATATCAGCCTTCTCACCCGGCGGCTGACAGGGGGCACCAGCTGGCTGAGGGAGCATCCCGAAACGCAGGCAATGACGTTAGGCTACTTCGGCGCCAGCACCGGCGCTGCAGCTGCCCTCCGCGGAGCGGCAGAGATGGGGGCAGCTATCAAGGCTGTGGTTTCCCGCGGAGGAAGGCCGGACCTTGCTGCGCCGTTTCTGAAGCGCGTGCTCTCGCCGACCCTGCTGATCGTGGGGGGACTCGATGGAGTGGTTCTGCATCTGAACCGGC
>DATNCC010000251.1:0-16662 GCA_035571735.1 Dongiaceae bacterium
GGTGGAAACCGAAACAACAGACGGTAAACCAATAATCCGTAAAACCAAAAAGGTAAACCATTTTTTCACCGCCTCAATGCTTTCCGCCGCGCACCCCGACCCTCCAAGGCCAGTGTACCACGAATACAGGACGTGACGTAGCAGCAGACCCGGACAATCAGACGAGGGAATCTCACAATTTTGCCGACCTGCGGAAGTGCGGTATAATGTTTGTATGAGACAGCAAACAGTTCCGAACGGAGGGCAGGATGAACGGTCCGAAGGATGAAAATGTTCGCATCAAACGTCTGATCGAGCTTGACAAGAGTTCCCTGCCGCCTGACGGCGGTCCGGAGTTCAACCGGCTCATCTTCGCCACGAGCCCTTATCTGCTCCAGCATGCAGAAAACCCGGTGGACTGGCACTCCTGGGGAGAGGAAGCCTTCACGAAGGCTGCTGCCGAGGACAAACCGGTCCTCGTCTCCATCGGCTATGCCACCTGCCACTGGTGCCATGTCATGGAGCATGAATCCTTCGAGGATGCGGAGGTGGCCGCGGCCATGAACCGGAACTGTATCCCGATCAAGGTGGACCGGGAGGAGAGGCCGGACATCGACGAGCAGTACATGAAGGCTGCCCAGATGATGACCGGCAGCGGCGGGTGGCCGCTGAACGTAATCATGACCCCCGACAAACAACCGTTTTTTGCGGCAACCTACCTCCCCAGACACTCCCGCGGCGGATTCCTCGGCATCGTCGAACTGATGGATAAAATCGGCGAGTTGTGGCGCAATGAACGCCGCAAGATCGGGGAAAACTGTGAGGCCATTGCGGATGCTCTTGCCCGGCTCGGCACTCCCGAGGTTTCCGACCTGCCCGGCCAGGAACTGCTGGTCGATGCGTACCGCCAGGTGGCTTCACTCTACGATGCCGAGCTGGGCGGATTCGGCCAGGCCCCCAAGTTTCCGATGCCGGTGTACCTGGCGTTTCTGCTGCGGGTCCATAACCGGAGCAGACTCCCCGAGGCGCTGGAGATGGTGGAGCACTCAATGCGGAGAATGCGATCGGGCGGGGTCTACGACCAGGTCGGCTTCGGCTTTCATCGCTACAGCGTGGACAGGCAGTGGCTCGTCCCGCACTTCGAGAAGATGCTCTACGATCAGGCGCTGCTCGCCTTCGCCTTTATCGAGGCGTACCAGGCAACCGGCAACGGCTGGTACCGGCAGACCGCAGCCGAGCTTTTCACCTGTGTGCTGCGTGATTTTGCGGCGCCGGAAGGAGGGTTTTATTCGGCGGAGGATGCGGACAGCGAGGGGTCCGAGGGCACCTTTTACCTCTGGACCCCCGGAGAAATTCAGGCTCTCCTGGGAGAAACGGCCGGTGCGACCGCCTGCGCCCTGTTCGGAGTCACTTCAATGGGCAATTTTGAGGGGAAGAACATCCTGCACCTGCAGGTGCCGATCGAGGAATTTGCCCGGAGGAACGGCGTCATGCCGGAACTGCTGGCTGCCGAGCTGGAGCGGTGGCGGGAAAATCTGCGTGCGTCCCGGGAGCACCGGGTGCGCCCGTTCCGGGACGAAAAGATCCTCGCCGGATGGAACGGTTTGATGATTGCCGCCCTGGCCAGGGGTTTTGCCGCATCGGGGGATCCGGCGTGGCGGGATGCAGCGGAGAGAACCGCCCGGTTCATCAAGGAGCGGCTCCTGACGGCGGAAGGCCGGCTTCTGCGGAGCTATAATGCCGGAAAGGCCGCCATCCCCGGATTCCTTGAGGATTATGCCTATGTTATCTGGGGGCTGATCGAGCTGCATCAGGCAACCCTGGAAGAGGGGTTCCTTGTCGACGCCCTCAGTCTCTCCCGGGAGATGCTCCGGCTGTTCGGGGCGGATGGCGGCGGGCTCTACGACGTGGGGGCCGATGCGGAGCAGCTTCCGGTGCGGATGCAGAGCGCCGGCGACGGGGTGATGCCGTCCGGGGTGTCCGTCGCGGCCCTCAATCTGTTGCGCCTCGGCCGGATCGCCGACGATCGGGAGTTGTCCATTGCCGGAGAGGCGCTGCTCCGTTCTCACATGGGGAGTGTAGCACGCCAGCCTGCCGGCTACCTCTTCCTCCTGGCGGCGCTTGACTTCGCCCTGGGCCCCCAGCTGGAGCTGCACGTGTCCGGAGGAAGCGCGGAGGAGCGGGAAACAATCCTGCGAGCCGTGGGGTGCCGGTTCATTCCGGGGCTCGTGGTTCTTGACGGCGAAACCGGAGGTCCGCTCCGTTTCGGGATATGCGCCGACGGCGCCTGCCGGCCGCCGCTGGCCGGGGTGGATGAACTGATGCGGACCCTGGACGAACTGCTGGCGCATTAAGAGAAACATTAATCTTGCCGCTCCGATAATATGGCCGGAGCAAGGAGGATCCCATGAGCGATAAAATTCATGTAATCAGCAATGTTGCAGCGGCACTGGAGCGGGAACCGTCCGTCAATCTCCATCAATTTCCGGTAACCATCGAATTCAATGATGGTGTGCTGACCCTTGAGGGAGAAGTGGAGCGGATCACGGCCAAAAAAAAGGCGCTGGAGGTGTCTGCTGCTGTCCCCGGCGTTAGCGGGATCGTTGACCGGCTGCGGCTGGTTCCCGCCACGCAGATGGAGGATGGTGCAATCCGGGACCACGTCTGCAACGCCCTGCTGGCCGAGAGCATGCTGGACTCGTGCGCCATTTGGGCCATCATCAAGAAAAAACCGGAGGTGGTCAGGGAAGCCGATCAGGGGGTGGACGGAAGTATCGACGTGGAGGTGAACGACGGGGTCGTGATCCTGAACGGGGCGGTGACGAGCCTTACCGAGAAACGGCTGGCCGGGGTCCTCGCATGGTGGGTTCCGGGAAGCAGGGACGTGGTCAACGGAATCGAGATCGCTCCACCCGAGGAGGACAATGACGACGAGGTGGTGGATGCCGTGCGCCTGGTCCTGGAGAAAGACCCGTTCGTCAATGCGGCACAAGTCAAGGTCACATGCCGCAACTACGCGGTAACCCTCGAAGGTCTCGTGAAGAACGAGATCCAGCGGGAAATGGCCGAGGCTGACTGCTGGTTTGTTTTTCGCGTCGACCGGGTCATTAACCTGTTGCAGGTCGAGGAATAGCCGGATACGCATCTCCACATGTTGTTCATGATAAATTACTTATGTAATGGCGATCACAATGAGGTATAATAATTAAGGGTCCAGTAGGGCTCTGCCGCCTTCGGAAACAGACGGGAGGCATATCATGAAAGTATTAGATATTGTCGTAACAGCCCTTCTTCTCATTGGTGCCCTCAATTGGGGCTTGATAGGTTTTTTCGGATTCAACCTGATTGCCGCGGCCTTCGGTGAAGCCGGAGTATACAGTCGGCTCATTTACGCAGTTGTGGGTGTAGCCGCTCTGTACGAAATCGGCTGCTTCACGTTTGGGCTCAAGGAAACACAGCATCGCTGGTGCGAATCGCTTGCCAACGGCAAACATTAACTTAAACAGATCCGAGGGCGGATTAATTGATTTTTTCCGGGAGAGTTTCGAAAGGTTACATGAAATGAATGCAAGGGGCGGCGGTGGCCGCCCTCTTTGTGTCCGGTTTATATCTGAACAATCTCATCATCGCGGAGCGCCACCCCGTGGGATGCATGGTCCACCAGATCAAGCATCCGCAGGTAGCGGACCAGTTCCGCTCGCTGAGTCGTCTTGACGCCGTAATACGGAACGGGGGCGGAGACGTCGACGACGATTTTGTTGTCAAACACCCCGAAGTTGTAGGAGCAGTCTTTTGCCCACCCTACCTCTTCCCCCGCAGGCAGTTCGTCCCGATAGGCCACTTTCACCTCGATCCCGTCCATGTGGTGAGTCCTGAGCAACTTCTGCACTTCGGCTTCGGCAAGCTGGTCGCGGCGCATAACGAAGGTCCGCGTAACCTTGACCCCCCGCTCCAGTGCGCGCCGGTTTGCCTGATAGTACTTGATGATCACCCCCCTCGTATCCCATCCCGGTGTCAGTGGGTTCACAGATCTCAGCGTCTGTTGCGCCGCATCAGCCGCCTTGGTTGCTTCCATCATGAATTCGGTTTCATCCATCGGAATGAACCCCCGCTGCAGCAGCGACATGTTCCGCGTAATCCGCGCGATAATCTCCCGCGCCTTTTTAAGACATTCCGGATCTTCGATCCTGCGCATGGCATCCGGCAGCTCATGAAACTCGCGGTACTCTTCTAGCAGCTTCTCCCGGATTTCATTGATGTCTTCCCGCAAAAGCCAGGTTGCAAGCGAAAGCAGCAGCCCGACCCCAAAAACGGTTAAAGCCACCGCCTGCTCGTGGAGCGCCATATGAAAAAAAACTGCCAGCACCGCACTGACGACAAACTCTATCAGCGCCGCCATCTTCTGCATTCTCGCTTTGACCTTCATCGATTCTTTCTCCTTATATCCGTCCTATTTCTAAGTATAGCGTAAAACCCCGTTTCGGCACCATCACCACGCAGATATTTTCAAATTAAACGGCAATACAACCGGGATCGACTATGCGGGCAACGATTGAACTCCTGAAGTTGTCTGTTACTATTAGTGCGAACGCCACCGGAATTCAAACCCTGGCGCACGAGGAAACCATGGAACGCTATATCTGCATACACGGCCACTTCTACCAGCCCCCCCGCGAAAACCCGTGGCTGGAAACCATTGAAATCCAGGATTCGGCCTATCCCTACCATGACTGGAATGAACGGGTGACCGCCGAATGCTACGCTCCCAACTCCACATGCCGCAAACTGGACAGGGACGGACGCATACTGGACATCACCAGTAACTACAGCCGCATCAGCTTCAATTTCGGCCCGACGCTCCTCTCCTGGATGGAGGAGTATTCTCCCGACACCTATCGGGCGATTCTCGCTGCCGACCAGCAGAGCGTGGCGATGCGTTCCGGACACGGCAACGCCATTGCCCAGGCGTACAACCACATGATCATGCCCCTGGCCACCAGGCGTGACAAGGAAACCCAGGTACTGTGGGGAATCAGGGATTTCGAGCACCGTTTCAGGCGGTCCCCCGAAGGGATGTGGCTGGCGGAAACTGCGGTTGATCTGGAAACGCTCGAAGTTCTGGCAGAGGCGGGGATAACCTACACCATCCTCTCGCCGCATCAGGCACGCCAGGTAAGAAAGTTCGGCGCCGCAACATGGCATGAGGTAGCCCATGGGCGGATCGACCCTACCAGGGCCTATCTCGCACGTCTTCCGTCGGGACGGAGCATTACCCTGTTCTTTTATGACGGTCCCATTTCCCAGGCGGTTGCCTTCGAAAAACTGCTGGATAACGGCGAGGTATTTGCCTCCCGCCTGGCGAGCGGCTTTTCCACCACCAGGGAGTGGCCGCAACTCGTCAGCATCGCCACCGACGGCGAGTCCTACGGCCATCACCACACCTTCGGCGAGATGGCGCTGGGACATGCACTGGACTACATTGAGAAGCGAGGGGTGGCCCGGCTCACCAACTACGGCGAATTTCTGGCCCTGAATCCTCCTGACCACGAGGTGGAAATCTTCGCCAACACCTCCTGGAGTTGCTGTCATGGCGTGGAGCGCTGGCAAAGCGATTGCGGATGCAATTCCGGCGGGAACAGCGGCTGGAATCAAGAGTGGCGGGAGCCGCTGCGAAATGCCCTCGACTGGCTGCGGGAGCAGCAGGAGACGGTATTCGTGGAGAGGGGAGAAAAATGGTTTGTTGATCCCTGGGCGGCGCGCAACGCCTATATCGAACTGATCATGGACCGGAACGAGAGCAATGTCGCCGCTTTCCTTGCACGCTACACCGTGCCGGAACTCGGTGAAGAAGAATATGTCCCCGTCCTGGCCCTGCTGGAGATACAGCGCCATTGCCTGCTCATGTTTACGAGCTGCGGCTGGTTTTTCGATGAACTGTCCGGGATTGAAACCGTGCAGATCCTCCAGTATGCGGGGCGGGCAATCCAGCTGGCCCGGGACCATTTCCGGGTAAGCCTCGAAGAACCTTTTCTGGAGAGGCTGGGTTTGGCACGGAGCAATGTCGCGCAATTCGGCGACGGTGCCCGAATCTACAAAAAACAGATCAAACCGGCCATGCTCAACCTGGTCAGGGTCGGCGCCCACTACGCGGTCAGTTCGCTGTTCGAGAAGTATCCCGAAGAAACGTCAATCTTCAGTTATCGGGCGAACCGGGAAGATTTTCTCCTTAATCGGGCCGGGCAGGCGAAACTGACTGTGGGGGTGGTATTCATAAAATCAAAGGTAACCTGGGAGTGTGACCGGATCTGTTTTGCAACCCTGTATTTCGGCAGCCATGTCATGAACGGCGGAGTCCGAAGCTATCCCGGTGCTGCGGCATACAATACCATGAAGGAGGAAACTGTCCGGGCATTCGAAAAGAGCGATTTCGCCGACATAGTAAGACTCATGGATATCCACTTCGGGATGCACACCTATTCCCTCAAGGAACTGTTCCGCGATGAACAGCGCAAGATTCTGCGCCCGATCCTCGGTTCAACGCTGGAAGATTTCGCAAACAAGTTCGTCACTCTTTACGATCATAACCGGATCCTGATGAATTTCCTCCGGGAGACAGGCTACCCGGTGCCTCGGCGTTTCCTGGCGACTGCGGAGGTCGCCCTGAATCTGGAACTGCAGAAGGCTTTTGCCGCTTCTACGCTGGACGTCGGAAAAATCACGGATGTGATCGAGGCGATCCGGCTCTGGAATGTGCATCTGGACGAAATCGACCTCGAATTCCTCATACGCCGCAGACTCGAGAAAACCATGTCCGATGTACTCGGCAATCCCCGGGAGACGAATCACCTCGCGGAAGCGAAACGTCTGATGGAACTTGTCGTGCTTCTCCCCTTCGACGTTAATGTGTGGCAGGCTCAGAACCTGTTCCACACGCTGGTGCATACCTCTTATCCGGAATATCTTGCGAAGACAGCCTCGGGAGAGCGGGGCGCCGCCCGGTGGCTGGAACTGTTCACCGCCCTCGGCCGCCTGCTCAATTTCACTTTGCCGGCATGAAGGCATAAGGAGCGGCCGTTTCTCCGGCAATGCCATTACATCCGTATCCTGGTTGCGGTCTCGAAGGGAATCGAGGCATCGTCTCCCCAGTATTCGTCCGGGACACACACGCCTCTGAGCGACAGCAGTTTCATGACCTCCCGCATGAACGCCGGAATATCTGCCGGCTGCCTGGAGGTTACCAGACGGCCGTCCACCACGACTTCGCTGTCCTCATATAGCGCGCCCGCCTCCTGCAGCTCTTTCACCATTGTCCGGTAACAGGTCGCCCGACGATCATGCAGCACTCCCGCCGAAATCAGGGTCTGGGGCCCATGACAAATAGCTCCCACCGGTTTGTTGCCCGTAATAAAATGGCGCGCGATGGCAAGCGCCGTCTGGACCTTGCGCACCGTTGCAGGCGCCTTGCCGCCCGGCAGGATCAATACTGCATATTCTTTCGGGTCGACATCGGCGAACCCTTTTACGGCCTGGACCTCGTAGCCGTGCATCCCGCGTATAACGCCCCTGTTCTCCGCTGCGACATCCACCGTATATCCGGCTTCCAGCAACCGGTAATAGGGAACCAGGAGTTCCGAGTCTTCAAAATCATTCGCACTCAAAATAAGGGCTTTCATACCTGCCTCCTCACCCTCTTTATACAAGTGACACACAGCCTTGCCGGCTGCTGCAATCCCCACTTGATCATCATCGTTATTATAGCATTTCCGGCAGCTGTTTGCGGTGGCAAACATCGATTTTTGTCCCGGTATTTCGTGTTTCAGTCGGCTGTACATCAAGCGGTCCGAGGAACCCGGCTCTTCAATCCGGGAGAATTAAAACTTTGCTATAATCAGTTGCAATTTTTTCTATTCCTTAGTATTATGGTCAAGTACAAAAACAGCCGCAGAGAATGATGGCATTACCAAATCATCCACGTGGGTGGTGGCTTAAAACCAGCAAACAACCTGATCAAGCCGGCCGGTATGCCTGGGTATCTCTGCGATATTCTACATCCCGGTCTATTTTTTTGTGATCAGGAAGAAAGCAGGGGATTGATGGCAGGTAAAATGAATAAGGTTGGCTGGACATTTGCTATAGTTATTTTCTGCGGCGGGGTTTCCCACGCCGCGATGCCGAACAGTACAGGAGGAAAAGGGGCGGAGTACAAGCCGGGGGAGTTGATCGTCAAATACCGTTCCGGTGGGGAAGGACGCAGGGGAGAGTTTCACCGGCGCCACGGTTCCCGCAAGATGAAGGAGTTTCCCTCCTACGACATGGAACATGTCAAGGTCCGCGCCGGAGCCTCCGTCGACGAGGCGGTGCGTGAGTTCGAGAGCGACCCCGAGGTGGAGTATGCCGAACCGAACTTCCTGGTGCAGGCCCTGGTTGTTCCCGGCGATCCTTCCTTCACCCAGCTCTGGGGGATGGAGAAGATCAACGCGCCGGCTGCCTGGGACACGACCACCGGCAGCCCGGAGGTGGTAGTGGCCGTCATAGACAGCGGCATCGACGTCAACCATTCCGACCTTAAGGCCAATCTCTGGATCAATACGCTGGAGCTGAACGGCAAACCGGGGGTGGATGACGACGGCAACGGGATCATAGACGACATCCACGGCTACAACGCCATCACCGGCAGCAGCGATCTCACCGACGACGTCGGCCACGGCACACATGTGGCGGGGACTATCGGCGCGGCCGGCAACAACGGTGTCGGCGTGGCGGGGGTTAACTGGAACGTGCGCATCATGGCCTGTAAATTCCTCGGCGCCACCGGGGGGGGCACTGACGCCGACGCCATCGCCTGCCTCCATTACGTGGCGCAGATGAAGCGCAGCGGGGTTAATATCGTCGCCACCAACAACAGCTGGGGAGGAGGAGGTTATTCGCGGGCGCTCCACGACGCCATCGCCGCCCAGCAGGATATCCTCTTCATCGTCGCCGGGGGCAACGACGGCACCAACAGTGACGTCACCCCCACCTATCCGGCCAGCTACGACCTTCCCAACATGGTCGTCGTGGCGGCCACAACCTCCACCGACTCCATGGCCACCTTCTCCCAGTACGGCCGCCACAGCGTCCACGTCGGCGCCCCGGGCAGCGCCATCTACAGCACCGCTCCCGGCAACAGCTACGCAACCCACTCCGGGACCTCCATGGCCACACCTCACGTTACCGGTCTGGCTGCCCTGATCAAGGCCGCCAAACCCGCCACCGACTGGCGGGGAATCAAGAACCTCCTCCTCACGGGGGGGAACCCGCTCCCCTCTTTGGCCGGCAAGACGGTGACCGGGAGGCAGATCGACGCCTTCGGCTCGCTGACCTGCCTCGACAGCCGGATCTTCTCTGCCCTCCACCTTCCGGCAGCGGTCACACCGGGGAAACCCGAGACCCTGAGCGTCCTGAGCATCAACTGCGCCGCGCCCCTGGGCCCGGTCACCGTGACCCTCTCCGGCGGCGAACTGTATCAGCTTAAGGACGACGGCATCTCTCCCGACCTCGTAGCCGGTGACGGTATCTTCACCGCCACCCTCACTCCGACCCGTAGCAACGAGACCTTCAACTTCTCGTCTCCGGCGGGGTCGGAGCAGATTGTGATATCGGCGCCCCCGGCGCCGGCAATCTGAGCGGAGAGCGGTCGGGCAGAGCCGATTTCTTGTCAATCGCTCCTGAAAAGGAGCTATTATAAGCACAGAAAGAAAAAAGAATATTACTGGAAAGAAGGTCATAATCATGGCAAACAAAAGCGAGAAACTATGTGCTATTCACGACAGGGCAAGGGTTAAGGCCCTCTCGGCCAACGCAATAGTAAGCTGCTCCATATGCGGCGCCATGGCCGGCGATCCGGCTAATGTCTGTGATCCGGTTCAGTACCCGGTGGACGGTGTTTTGGGCGATTAGCAGGTGAGAAGATATTTTCTGCAGAAATAGAGCGGAAATGGGGGCGATTGAAAATGCAGCGCCCGGAACCAGGGAACAAGGTCGGATTGATCGTGGTATTGACCGGAAACGGGAAGGGAAAGACCACCTCTGCGCTCGGGATGGCCCTTCGTGCGGTCGGCCACAAGCTGCATGTCTGCATCATCCAGTTCATGAAGGGTAATCTTTATAGCGGCGAGATCGACGGACTGAAATGGCTGACGCCGCTGATCGAGTTCCATCTGGCCGGCAAAGGCATCTGCGGCATACAGGGTGACCCGATTCCATACCATGAGCATCGCGCCAACGCCCAGTGCGCCATCGGGCTGGCTCGGGAGAAGCTGCATTCCGGGCAATTCGATATCGTCATTCTGGACGATATCAACAGTGCCCTTAAACTCGGGCTGGTGGATCTGCCCCAGGTGCTGGAACTGCTCGATACCAAGCCGCCGGACGTACAACTGGTACTGACCGGAAGGGACGCCCACCCGGAAGTTTGCGGACGGGCGCATACCGTGACCGAGATGGTCGAGGTCAAACATGCGTATCGGGACGGGATCGAGGCCCAGCAGGGGATCGACTACTGAAGGAATGTTGAAAGATGCCGCACAGCCCATGACTCTTCCGGTCATGGGCTTTTTATTGCGTCACGCTTTGCCGGACTTTTCCAGGAACATCTTGATCAGGTCGATCGGGACCGGGAAGATGGTGGTGGAATTCTTTTCAGAGGCGATCTCCGCCAGGGTCTGCAGATAACGGAGCTGCAGGGCGGTCGGTTCCACCGCGAGGACTTTTGCGGCCTGGGCCAGTTTTTCCGAAGCCTGCAACTCGCCTTCGGCGTGGATAACCTTCGCGCGCCGCTCACGTTCCGCTTCGGCCTGCTTGGCAATTGCCCGCTGCATCTCCTGGGGCAGGTCGATGTTCTTGACCTCGACGTTAGCGACCTTCACCCCCCACGGACCGGTATGGCGGTCAAGGATCTCCTGCAGTTCCTTGTTGATCTTCTCCCTGTTGGAGAGGAGCTCGTCCAGATCCACCTGACCGAGCACGCTCCGCAGGGTGGTCTGAGACAGCTGGCTGGTCGCGTAGAGGTAATCCTCCACCTCGACGATAGCCTTCTGGGGCTCCATGACCCTGAAATAGATAACCGCCGACACCTTGACCGTGACGTTGTCATGGGTGATAACATCCTGGGGAGGTACCTCGAAAGCCACGGTCCGCAGGGTCACCCGAACCAGCCGGTCGACACCGGGGATGATGAAGAAAAGTCCCGGCCCCCGCACCCCCACCATTCGCCCCAGCCGGAAAAGCACGCCCCGCTCGTACTCCGGCAGGATCCGCACCGCGCTGCTGACGAACATGATGCAGATGGCGAACAAAAAAATTATCGGAATATAATTGATGAAATCGAACATGACGTACCTCCTATAAAATCTTTTTCACCTTGAGCCGCAAGCCATCCACAGCCTCCACCGTAACCCGGCTCCCGGCGTCGATCGGCTCATCACTCCCGGCATCCCAGTATTCGCCGCGGATAAACACCTTACCGTCCGGGTTGATCCCGCTTTCAGCCTTACCCTCCAGCCCGATCAAGCCCTCTCTCCCGGTTGTCGGCCTGCGGCGATGGACGGCCACGGCCTTGGTCACGACTACGCCGAAGAAACCAGCTACGGCCAGCACCGTTACCAGGATCACGCTCCAGGAAACGCGCAGATAGGGTTCCGAAGATTCGAACAGCATCAACGATCCCAGCACCATGGCGATCATCCCTCCCAGCGTCAGCATCCCGTGAGACACCACCTTGATCTCGGCGATAAACAGTATCAGCCCCAAAAGGATCAGCAGAACCCCGGCATAGTTGACCGGCAGGGCCTGAAAGGCAAAAAAGGCCAGGATCAGTGAGATGCCGCCGATCACACCCGGCAGGATCACCCCGGGATTCGAGAGTTCGAAGAACAGCCCCATCATCCCCAGCATCATCAGCACATAGGCCACGTTGGGATTGCTGATGGCGTTCAGGACCCGCTCGACCGAGCCCATATCGGCCGGCACCTGCTCGGCGCCCGCCAGGTGCAGGACCAGCTGCCGACCATCCCTGCTGATACTTCGTCCTTCCAGTTGCCGCAGCAGATCGCCGCGATCTCTGGCGATCAGATCGATCAAGCGACCTTCCAGCGCTTTTTCCGCACTCAGGGAGATGCTGTCACGGACCATCCGGCGAGCCAGCGCCTCATCCCTGCCCCTTTTATGGGCAATTCCCTCCGCGTAGGCCTCGGCGTCGTTGACAACCTTGGCCTCCATGGTCTTGTCCGGCTTTTCGCCCAGGGAAACCGGGTGTGCCGCGCCGATATTGGTTCCGGGAGCCATGGCGCACACATCGGCGGCAAGGGCGATTACCGCTCCGGCCGAGGCAGCACGGGCACCGGACGGCGCCACATAGACCACCACCGGTACCGGGCTGGCCATGACATCCTTGACGATCTCACGCATGGCCGTATCCAGGCCTCCCGGGGTATCCATCTCGATCAGCACCAGCCGATCCCCCTGATGGGCGGCCGCTTCCAGATGGCGGTGTACGAAATGTGCCGTCACCGGCGTAACCGGGTCATGGATTCCGATCAGCCGGATTCTGTCTTGTGCCGCAAAAACCAGGGTGGCGCAGACAAGCACACCTATGACCGCACTCATCACGATGCGCATAAAAGCCTCCTTTCCGGCTTATTTAATTATACTCCATAATTCTGCTTTGTCAGATAGCGGGAAATCCCCCCTAATCCCCCTTTATGAAGTGGGGTTAGGGGGGATTTCTCTTTGCAAAAGAGGAGGGACTGTGAAGCTTCTTATACAAAAGAGAGGGGCTGTGAAACTGGGGGATTGTAAAGCTTCCACCTGTATAAAAGGACCGAAACGTGGGCCAAAAGGGGACCGGGGGGGCAGACAGTATCTTGTTATTGCCAACGCCTATTTCTGTCCGATGCGGCATGAACCTGAAGCGCAGTCTTTGCCCCGCTTCGGCAGGTAGCCGCGGATGCCGGCAAACGCGCGGTAACAGAACCTGGCCATCGGGTTGACCAACGGCAGCATGATCAGCTTGCCGCACAAACCAAGGAGAGTCGAAGACGGAAAAGCCTGCCATATTGCCCAGAAGGCCTCCACCCCGCGAAAGACCCTGCCGCCCCGATCGATAACATGCATCTGATACATGAACTCCGGCAGGGTAATTCCGAACGGAGCGGGATCGAATCCTGAATCGCTGACATCCACGAGGATCAGGCGGCCATCACGATCCTTGAGCCTGTAATGTTCGATCCCGGTGGCGCAGACAGAACAGGAACCATCGTAAAAAATACGTAACGGGAAATCGGGTGTACTCTTCATGTAAAAGCCCCCTCTGCACAAAAAGTCCGATTGACAGCAATAAAAAAAGCCCCTCGGCAACAGTCGAAGAGCTCAGGTAAAAATGGAAGTAGCAAGTGGCGTTCTTACTTTGATAACAACCTTTCGATTACTATCTTTGTTTTCCCGTCTTCTTGCTGCCTCTATGTTTAATATACTCTATTCTTGAAAAAATTCAACTAAAATTTGCAAACCGGCAACCCCTCACCTGCTGCACGGCTCCAACTACCGTTTTCACGGTGATACCTGCTATACTTGAAGTAAGGAATTCCCTGATTTTTGGGGAGGTTGCCGTCATGGAAGGAACGACTGGATATTGGCTGACACGGCTGCTGCTGCAGCGCAGCCTGGGGCTGGTGTACCTGCTCGCGTTCTGCGTCGTGGTGAACCAGTTCCGCCCCCTGTGCGGCGAGAAGGGGCTCCTGCCGGTCGGGCAGTTCCTCCGTCACACCACGTTCGCGGAGTCGCCCGGCATCTTCTTCCTGTTTCCCCACGACAGTGCCTTTGCCGCGTGCGGCTGGCTGGGGATTGCGCTTTCGGTGCTGGCCGCGACCGGATTGTCGGAGCGTTTCGGCGACCTCGTCTCCATGACGGTCTGGACCCTGCTCTGGCTGCTGTATCTCTCCTACGTGAATATCGGCCAGACATTTTACGCCTTCGGCTGGGAATCGCTCCTTCTGGAGAGCGGTTTCCTCGCGATCTTCCTCGGCTCGGCGCGCACCGAGCCCAGCGTCGTCATGATCTGGCTGTTCCGCTGGCTCCTGTTTCGGGTCATCTTCGGGGCAGGCCTGATCAAACTGCGAGGCGACCCGTGCTGGCGGGACTTCACCTGCCTCGACTACCACTTCGAGACACAGCCGATGCCCAATCCGCTCAGCTGGTATTTCCACTGGCTGCCCGGCTGGGTGCACAAAGCCGGAGTGTTCTTCAACCACCTGGCAGAGCTGGCGGCTCCGGCGGCTTATTTCGCGCCCCAACCGTTTGTCGCCGGCGCGGGTATACTGACCATCCTCTTCCAGGGTTCGCTCATGGTGAGCGGCAACTTCTCCTGGCTGAACCTGCTGACCCTGATCCTGGCCTTCAGCACTTTCAACGACGCACAGCTTGCCAGGGTCATCCCGCTTGGTCTGCCGGAGCTTGCCCCGCCGGCAACGCTTCACGTCTGGGCCGTGTGGGGGGTGGCGCTGCTGGTGGCGGCACTGAGCGTCAAGCCTGCGCTCAACCTCTTTTCGCCGCACCAGATCATGAACACCAGCTTCAATCCTCTGCACCTTGTAAACACCTATGGCGCCTTCGGCAGCATTACCCGTGAACGCATGGAGATCGTCCTGGAGGGGAGCGACGAAGCCGTACCCTCCCCTGCCACACGCTGGCGTACCTACGAGTTCAAGGGAAAGCCAGGCGATCCGGACCGTATGCCATCCCAGTTCGCCCCCTATCATCTCCGGCTCGACTGGCTCATGTGGTTTGCCGCCATGCCGTCGCCCTACCTTGATCCATGGTTCATCCATCTGGCAGAACGCTTGCTGCAGGGAGACCGGGCAACGCTGTCGCTCCTGAAGAGCAATCCCTTCCCCGATACGCCGCCACGCTCGATCCGGGCAACATATTACCGCTACCACTTCACCACACCGGCGGAACGCAAGCGCACCGGCTTATGGTGGCGGCGTGAACTTGTGGGGGATTACTTTCCCGCGGTCTCGCTTGCCGATCCATCGTTCCGCAGGCTCCTGGACAGACTCGGGTGGCTGAATGAGTGATTCCGCACCCTCCCCTGTTGCGAATTGCAAGCACCTAACCATAACCTGCATGCGACTTTCTATGCTATCATGTAGATGCAGAGTGCAGACCGGCCTGTTACAAGGGCCTGATTCTCGAAAGAGGGGGTGTCATTCATGGCAAGTTTTTACGATACCGTTAACGATGCGGATTTAAAGAGGGTTGAAGGCCTGCTGAGAAAAGGCGGCATAGTATATACATTGCGGGACGTGGGAAGCAAAACTGTCTTCAGGCAAGTTCAGGTTGCCGAGGAGGATCTGGCTGCAGCCGAGAAAATTCTGTACGGCGGCTCCTATCTCACTAATTGAAGCGGTTTCCGGACAGCTTTCAGCCCGGTATGTTGCATGATCGGAGGGATTTCAGGATGGACGGTAAAAAGACATACTTCGGACTTGGAAAGAATGTCTTCTTTGCCGGAGTAGTCAGCTTTTTCATGGATATCAGCTCTGAAATGATCTATCCGCTGATGCCCCTGTTCCTAGCCAACGTTCTTGGCATCAATAAATCAATGATCGGTCTTATCGAGGGGATCGCCGAAGCCACGGCCAGCATGCTCAAGGTCTTTTCCGGCTGGCTCTCCGATCGGCTCGGCCAGCGCAGGAATCTGATGATCGCCGGATATGCCGTCTCGACCCTGAGCCGGCCGGTCATCGCCTTGGCCGGCGTCTGGCAGCAGGTACTGGCGGCGCGGTTCATCGATCGGCTCGGCAAGGGTATCCGCACCGCGCCACGTGACGCCATCATCGCCGAATCAACCGAATCGACCCATCTGGCGCGGGCCTTCAGCTTTCATCGTGCGATGGATACCGTGGGTGCCGTGGTCGGCCCGGCCATCGCCATGCTGCTGCTCCAGCTGCACAGCGGGAACTACCAGATGGTGTTCTGGCTTTCCATGGTGCCAGGTGTCATGGCCGTACTCACCATCATTCTCTTCATCAGGGACAAAAAAGAGGCCCGGCACACCGCAGCCGAGAGACCGAGGCTGACGTTTCGCCACTTCGACTGGAGGATGAAGTTCTTTGTCCTGATTACCGCCATATTTGCCCTCGGCAATTCCAGCGATGCCTTCCTGATTCTGCGTGCCGAACAGGTGGGCATCGCCCCGGTCATGATACCCGCGGTGTATCTGACCTTCAATCTGATCTACTCCCTCTCGGCCATCCCGGCCGGCATTGCCGCGGACCGCTTCGGAAAAAAACCGCTCATCCTACTCGGCTTCCTGCTGTTTGCCGCACTGTACTATGGCTTTGCCGTTGCGGGGACTCCAGCCTCGATCTGGGTGCTGTTCTCCTGTTACGGGCTGTTCATGGGATTGACTGAGGGGATTCAGAAAGGATTTTTGGCGACCATTATTCCGCCCGATTTCAAGGCGACCGCATTCGGAGTACACGCTACCGCCGTCGGGATGGCCACTCTCCCGGCCAGCCTGATCGGCGGGCTGCTATGGGACCGGGTGTCGCCGGCTGCGACCTTCTACTTCGGGTCGGCAACGGCGACCGTTGCGGCGGCGCTGTTTCTGATATTGATCGCGGTGGAAGGAAAGGCAGCAGA
>DATNCC010000252.1:0-5740 GCA_035571735.1 Dongiaceae bacterium
GAACCCGGTGATGTTGTACGTGTAGGGGATGTCGGCAACGGCAGCAAAGGTAAAGGTCGCGTCTTTCCCCACAGCGGATGTCGTATCGGTTCCCGATGCGGAGATGGCAACGCTCCTTGGGGGGATGAGAAGGGTAATAGCCACGGTCGCCGGAGTCCCGACTGCTGCAGAGACATTGCCGGCCGCGTCTTTGGCCCAGGGGAAGAACTTCTGGCTGCCCGCTGCGGCAGAGGTAACGGTAGCCGGGGCTGTGGCCGTCCATCCGGCGTCTGTGGCAGCCGGCGGCGTTGCCGACTGGGTTATCATGTATCCGGTCACCGCCACGTTGTCAGTTGCGGTGAACGCGCTGATGCTCACAGACAGGCTCGCTGCGGAGGCAGGCATGGTGAACGCCGTGACTGCCGGCGCCGTGGTGTCCGGAACGGTCACAACCGGTGGGGTCGGAGTGGTGGCGGTGTCGCCGGAGCTATGAGATCCGGTTTCGACTTCGGTGTTGGCGGTTTCGACAATGCCATGTATTTCTGTCTCCGCTGCGTGCATTATTTCGGATTCAGTCTCATTCACGTTATGAGTTAGGGTCGACAGGGCCCCACCGCACTTGCTCTTGACCGCTTCCGCAACCCCCTTGCACCCTTTGCCTATCGCCGTAACCATGGCGGCAACCTGAGCATCGGTCAACCCTAATTCAGTTTTCTTCGCGGTGAGGGCCGTTCCCGCTGCCGTAGCAAGCGTGTCGGCAAGTATTTGCGTATCGGTAAGCTCAGCCGCTGTTTTTCCCGCGAGCGCCTTACCCATCTCCGCTGCCACCGCCTGCGCCACTTCAATGGAAGTGGCCTTCTTGACGTTCAACAAGGCCGATTCGACGCTCTTGCAGAGGGCGATGACCGCAGGGGTCGCGTTTTCGATCAGTTTATCGTCATTAGCGCTGCCGGAATCATCCTTCAGACCCAATTCGCCCAAGACGGCCTTCAAATCGCCTTTCTTCGCGTCCGGTGTCATTGAGGTAAGCGTCGTCATCGCTGTTATGTTTTTGGTTGCAGTGGCGCCGGTAATTGCGGGGAGGTCGGAGACCAGCAGACCCACCTCAAGGGTGGTGGTCGTATCCGTACCACCAACGCTGACGATCTTGGCAGTGCCAGCTGCCGTTTTTAATGCCGTGACCTGATCGGCGGTCAGAGGCAGTACAAATTTGCCGTCAGCACCTGTCGGATTCAAGGAGGCGGGCTCGCCGGCATCCTGCACGCCGTTGCCGTTCAGGTCGAGAAACACCGTGGCCCCAGCTATATTACCCTGCTGGACCTGCCCGGAGATGGTGACCGGCTTCTGAGCTGATGTGGCCGAATCAATGATATCTGAGGTACCGTTCCCGCCGCAGGCGGCGAGAAGGAGGGTTACGGCAGACACTGAGAGTACTTTGCTGATCTGGTTCATTGTAAACTCCTTTCATTGTTGTGTACCCTCTTCATTAACTAAGAGGACAAGTTAGTGCTACGACGGCGATCCAGCCATTCATTAAAGCAAAAGGTATGTTACGCGCGATTATTTAGATACGGCACATGATAAAGGGGGGATAGTTCCCCCCCTATGAAAGAGTAGATTTGAGAATATTAATTCGGTTAGGCGAGGATGGGGTTGATGACGCGTGCCCTGTTTGCCAAAATGGTAGGGTCGATCACTTCGCCGCAGCAGGTGCATTTCCATGCGTCGAATGATCTCACAAAATCGTAAAATTTTTCTGCGAACATGCGACCTCTACATTTTGGGCATTTCATCTCTCACCCCCATTAATTGAACAGCAAAACATGCATTGGGGGGTTCTTCAGATAACGTGCCAAACATATCATTAAATATCTGCACGTGTATTTAAGTCAAAATACTTCCTTATGTTTCGGATAGTTATGGCATTAATATAAATGCCATGTTTATCTGAAGTGACCGTTTCTCCCCTTTTTGCAACTCACTTGGACCGTTTACACGCAACACATCGTCATTATTTTGACAGAATGTAGTGCTTTTGTTGTAAAACAGTCGCTGGCTAACCAGGAATACCAGTATACCCATAGCTAACCTGCCATAATTACTGGAGATGTTTTCCCGTATGAGCATAGGGCAAAAACGCAAGTCAGCATCGTCAACTTTATGACGCATTAGCAGGAGGATACTACTCTAAAACGGAAGTGTTAACTAAGATGCTGAAAATTGCAGGAGGCTTCAAGCCACCTTGGCGTTGAAAAGCACTGTGCATAACCTTACCAATATAGTGGAGGTGTGGATCAGTTTGCCGTAGTAGTCAATTTATTGGCGGTTTTTTCGAAGCGGGACTTACTCCGGAGGTTCAGCGCATTTGGCCTACAAGCACCCCTTGGGCAAAGATGAGCATTGTGAAAGGTGGGGTTGATCGTTAAAAGTGTTTTAGTGCCACTGCCACTGTGGCCCCCCTTGTTCCATACCCAATCGCGCGCAACTTAGGACCTACCCCGTCTTCCGGTCCAGGCTCCGGTACTGGATCGCCTCCGACAGGTGCTGCTCGCCGATGCTGTCGCAGTTTTCCAGGTCGGCAATGGTGCGGGCAACTTTCAGTATGCGGGTGTAGGAGATGGACCGACATCCGGATCAATTGCAAGATTGGCTGAGTGGAGAGAGGCGGCCGTTCAATAAAAGCCTGGAGAGGATCGAGCGGTTTCTTGCGATGAACCTCCTATCTGCCTTTGATAAAGGTAGGCGCGTGCGAACCTTGTTAAGAAATGTTTGTTCAAAAATATTGAATTGTGCATGCCAACCGGCGCGGTTCTGTCTCCCATTTCTATCAATAAGCACTTGACACGCCGGGAATATTTTATAATATATTCAAATTAATAATGTCAAATCTTGAGCGATCAGGGGACGGAAAATCAACGGAACTTGGCTTATCTCCAATACCTTTCCAAGTTGGCCGGATTGCCGGATGCAGCCGCCGATACGGCTGCACTGAGAAGTCCGGTTTTTTTGTCGTTAGCAAATCTGTAACGCTCATCTGGCAACAGCAAACGAATTCTTGCTACGTTCGATAAACGAAAAGGGGGACTATTTATGCCAGTTCAACCAACGTATCCAGGTGTATACATCGAAGAAGTGTCAAGCGGCGTACGGACGATCACGGGGGTAAGCACGTCAGTTGCGGCCTTCATTGGCCAGTGCAAGGAAGGACCGGTAGATAAAGCTGTGCGGTTGCTCTCTTTTGCAGATTTCGAAAGAAATTTCGGACAGCCTCACCCGAATAGCGAGCTTGCCATTTCCGTCAGGCTCTTTTTCCAAAATGGCGGAAGTGATTGCTATGTCGTAAGAGTTGTGAAGGAAAACACAGGAGCAAAAGCTGCAGTCGTGATCAAGAACGAAGATGCAACAAGCGATGTGCTGCGATTTACTGCCAAAGAGATAGGAGTATGGGGCAACGAGCTGGCGCTTGAGGTCGACTATGACACAAGCCAGCCGGAGGAGACGTTTCATCTGCGGCTTTACCGCCTAGGGGAGGACGGAACTGTCAGGGCGACAGAAGAATTTTTGAATTGCTCATCCGACATTGACAGTCCCAGGTTTGCGCCGAATCTCGTGACCCAGGGATCAAAGCTGGCAGATTGCTCACATGCATTCCTTTCAGATGGCGCATACAGGAGCGCAGCGACAGGTAGCGGTTATTCCGAATCAAGAAGGCCCTTCAGCGGGAACCAGGCGGGAAGGGATCAATTTGCGGACATGATCAAAAAGGATGGCAGCACTTCGAAATTCAGGCTGAGCGTGGATGTCGGTCCGTTCTACGAAGTCAATCTCGAAGATGCTTTTGGCGCGGGTTCGAATGAAGCGACACTGCTTGCCGCCGTCAAGGAGAGGATAAATCAGGCGCTCCCGCCTGTCCTGGTGAATGCAGTAGTGCCAAGCATGGTCGCTGGCCCGGGGGGATCCAAGCTGTTACGCCTTGAATCGGCAACTGCTGCAAGAAAAAGCATTTCTGTCCAGCCTGCGTCCTCGAAGGATTTAACCGGATCCCTACTGCTAGGAAGCTCCCAGGGGGGGAGCGAGAGGTCGAGATATGCAGCCCTCCGGCCAGCTGCAACCGGAATGTTTCTGAAATTAAGCAAGTTGAACGACCTGGCCAATCTGCCGCAAAACAGTTTCAGCAAGCTCACCATTGACGGTCAGAGTATCGACCTGGGGATAAATCTCCAGACAACCGGTCCGGCGGACAAGTGGTACCAGGGCGCTGCCGGTTCAGCCACAACCAATTCGGATGGCATCCGGGAGAAGCTGTCACTGATGGCGAAAGCCATCAATGACGCCGGCATCGGCTGGGGAGCCAAGGTGGCAGGCTCGCGACTCGTTCTCCAGAAACAGAAGGGGTTGAGGTCTGACCTGGGACAGATAGCAACGTCTCCCGGCACTGATTTCGGCAGCTACTTCGCCGTTAATACACGTCTATATTCATTCGGAACAACGCGTGGAACGTATCAGAATCAGGTCGGAACACAACCGGGAGTTGAAGGGGGTCCACCGGATGCGGCAAGTTACAAGGGCAAGCAGTCGGAGCATACCGGTTTTTATGCCCTCGATCTTGTCGACCTTTTCAACCTGATGATCATTCCCAAGGACTTCATGCTGTCGGAGGCCGATTATCAAGGCCTATGGGCTCCTGCCAGCGTATACTGCGCCGGCCGACGGTCGTTTCTGTTGATCGACCCACCCGACAGATGGTCCTCAGGCTTCCGGGAAGTATTGGACCCGTCGAAGGGAATCCGCAGCCTGCGTACCGGTCTCGTCAAGGAGTACAGCGCGGTCTTCTATCCTCGCTTGAACCTGCGAGACAACGCTCTTGTCCGAGCGGTGGGGGCCGGAGGCGCCATCGCCGGGCTCATGGCGCGGACCGATTCCTCCAGGGGGGTCTGGAAGGCGCCTGCCGGTACGGAAGCGTCCATCATCGGCATCTCGGGTCTTGACGTCACACTCGCCGACCTGGAAAACGGGCTCCTCAATAAGGAAGGGGTCAACTGTCTTCGTGTATTCCCGACAGGCATCGTGAATTGGGGAGGGCGGACAATGGCCGGCGCAGATGACTTCAGTTCCGAATGGAAATACATCCCTGTGCGCCGGACCGCACTTTTCATCGAAGAAAGCCTTTACCGGGGCACCCAATGGGTCGTGTTCGAACCGAATGACGAGCCGCTCTGGTCCCAGATACGCCTCAACGTGGGCGCCTTCATGCACGGCATGTTCAGGCAGGGAGCCTTCCAGGGAAAAACACCGAAGGAAGCATATCTGGTCAAATGCGACCGTGAGACGACCACACAAGACGACATCAACAAGGGGATTGTCAATATCCTGGTCGGGTTTGCACCGCTCAAACCGGCCGAATTCGTGATCATCAAGCTTCAGCAGATGGCTGGCCAAATACAGGCATAGGAGGATTTCCTGATGGCGCAATTCAGTGTTAATGCACAACGTTTTGATCCTTATAAAAATTTCAAGTTCCGGGTGAAATGGGACGGCCGTTATGTGGCCGGCATCAGCAAGGTCAGCGCCCTCAAGCGTACGACGGAAGTGGTGAAGCACCGCGAAGGGGGGGACCCGAGCAGCACCCGCAAGTCGCCGGGCCGGACCGAATACGAAGCGATTACCCTCGACAGGGGGGTGACCCACGACAAGGAGTTCGAGCAGTGGGCCAACAAGGTGTGGTTCCGGGAGGGCGGGCTGGGCAAGGAGGTGTCGCTCA
>DATNCC010000253.1:0-19824 GCA_035571735.1 Dongiaceae bacterium
ATCGACGGTCTGAATGGCGAAACGAGAAAGCTGGACAACAAAAACCTGTTCGTCTCCTTTAACGAAGTGGTTGACAGGGCCGGCAAAGGTTTTGTCAATTATGAATGGCCGAAGCCTAAAGAAGGGGGCGGCACCACGACCGAGCTGTATACCAAATTATCCTATGTCCAACAATTCGAGCCGTGGGGTTGGGTGCTTGGAAGCGGCATTTATATCGATGACGTCAAGAGGGATGTTGATACTGTCAAATGGACCCTGGTCGGCCTGAATATCTTGTTCGCCACCTTTATGCTGACGCTCTGCTTTTTTATCAGCCGCGGAATAACGAGAACCCTCGGATATGTTGACGCGAGCCTGGAAGACATGTCCAGCGGCGGCGGCGACCTGACGACGCGGCTGAAAATCGAGCGGGAGGATGAAACCGGTTCGCTGGCCCGTTCGTTCAATAATTTCCTCGACAACCTGAAGGAGATCGTTGTGCGCATCAACCAGAATGCGGTTAACGTGGCCGGATCTGCCGACAACCTGAACAGAACGTCAGCCACAATTGCGAGCGGCACGGAAAAGGCGGCCACACAGTCGGCTTCCGTGGCTATCGCCTGCGAAGAAATGGCTGCCACGTCGTCCGAGATCGCCAGCAACTGCATCCGCACGGTCGAGATATCGAATCGTGCAACCCAGACCGCGATGAACGGCTCGGAGGTCGTTGATCATGCGGTCAAGAGCATCCAGCGCATTGCCGTCAAAGTACAGGAGAGCGCCAAAACGGTGGCATCACTCGGTACCCGTTCCGAACAGATCGGAAACATCGTCGGCACGATTGAGGACATTGCCGATCAGACCAACCTGCTGGCGTTGAATGCCGCGATAGAAGCTGCCCGAGCCGGAGAACAGGGGCGCGGTTTTGCGGTTGTTGCCGACGAGGTACGGGCACTGGCCGAGCGTACCACCAAGGCGACCCGTGAGATCGGCGAGATGATCAAGGCTATCCAGAAGGAAACACAATCCGCGGTAACTGCCATGGAAGAAGGCGTTCTGGAGGTTGAGCGCGGCACGGAGGATGCCTCCAGGTCCGGTCAGGCGTTGGAAGAGATCCTGAACCAGGTGGGTGACCTGACCAGCCAGATTAATCAGATTGCCACGGCTGCAGAGCAACAGACGGCAACCACACACGAGATCAGCAAGAGCATGCATCAGATCACCGAAGTGGTCAGAGATGCATCAAAGAGTTCTCAGGTTACCGCTGGAGCGGCCAACGAACTGGCTTCAATGGCTGAAGAGCTTAAAAAGATCGTGGCGCAATTCAGGATGTAAGGTGAATGGAAGTGTAGCCTGTTAAAAGGCGTTCAAATTTCCCTGGAACCGGGTTGCCCGTGATTCGCTTCGTGGTTGCGGCAACCCGTTTTGATTTCGTTTCTTCTGCCGTGAGGCCTGCCGATGCGCCCCTGCCGTACCGCACTGATATATTCCCCGATTTTTGGAGATTTTAATTACGGCGACGATCATCCGTTCAAGTTGCATCGTACCCGCCTGGCGTATGATCTGATGGCCGCCTATGGTCTGCTCGAACTTCCGAACATGCGGATCAGTAACTGCCGGCCGGCATCGGATGAACAGGTGCTGACGTTCCATGATCCTGCCTACATCGCCCGTCTCAAGGAGTTCAGCGCATCCGGGGAACCGCGGGCTGATTTCAGATTCGGCCTTGGTGATGCGGAGTGCCCGGTTTTCAAGGGATTGTATGATTATGCCGCGCTGGGTGCCGGAGCTACCTTCGAGGCTGCCCGCCTGGTGGAGGAGGAGGGCTTCGACGTTGCCTTCAACATGAACGGCGGCTGGCATCATGCCCACCGCGCCAGGGCCTCCGGCTTTTCGTACCTGAATGATGCGGTGGTCGCCATCAACTGGCTGGTTGCCCGCGGCCGGCGGGTGCTTTATCTGGATATCGATGCCCACCATGGTGATGGTGTCCAGGAGGCGTTTTATGACACCGATCAGGTGCTGACAATATCCCTCCATGAGAGCGGCATATACTTTTACCCCGGCACCGGTTTTGAAGATGAAGTCGGAGAAGGGCGCGGAAAAGGGTATTCCGTCAATGTTCCGCTGCTGGCTCACACCGATGACGCCATCTTTATGAAGGCTTTTGATGAGGTGGCCTACCCGCTTGTCGCTGCATTCAATCCGGACATCATTGTCACCCAGATTGGCGTGGATACATTCCGCACCGACCCGCTCACCAATCTTGAGATTACCACTCACAGCTACTGTGAAGTGCTTGCAAAAATAAAGCGGTTCAAGATTCCCTGGGTCGCGCTGGGGGGTGGGGGATACGACCTCATGAATACTGCCCGGGCCTGGACACTTGCCTGGGCAATCATGAATAACGTCGAGCTCAACCCGCGCCTGCCGCCGGCATTTATCGAAAAGATCGAACCGCTTGGCCATCAGAACCGGGTGTTGCTGGACGCCCCGCATTGGTCGGAAGAAGGGGATCGATCGCTGGCGCTGGCGGCGGTGGAAAAAAGCATTGCCTGCATAAAAAAAACCATTTTTCCTGGTATACTCCGAAGCCATGGCGCTACTTCCTGATAACAGTCAACTGCTGGATGCCGCCGGGCAGCCGCTTTCTTCGCTTCAGGCCATCAACCGGCTTGATGAACCGGAAAAGGAGCGCATCTATTCCTGTCTGCTCCCTCAGCGCCTGCGCGAAGTGCTCGGTTTGCCGGCGAATTCACTCAGCAACTCTGCCGGGGAGCGGCTGGTAACCATCATCGCTCCGAACGGGTTGCCACTGGTACGGATTGAAGCCCGATCGAAACCGGTTGGCGGGGTGACGGTTTTCTTTCTGGAGCTGTCCGACACCCAGTTTCATCAAATGGAGCTCAGCTTCTGCATTATCCGCGATCCGGCCTCACCCCACTACGCGGTCGATGTCGATGAAAGAGGAATAAATAACTGGTTTGCGTCCCATGGCCGCAATATTCCGGAGGAGCTGCGCGCCATGCGGGCGGGACTGTTCCCCAATCAGACCCATCACGGCCTGCAGCTCTTTGCCACTTTTTTCCCGCTGCTGGAACGCTTCACCGATGCGCTAGGGATGCAGATGATTGTAGCCGAACCGCTCTCGTACGATAATGCCATCCGCTATGAAAAATACGGCTTCGACTACCTGCGGGGTAAACAGCTGATGCTGGAGATAGACCGCGAGTTTCAGACAGGGGGGCGGTATTATTCACGGCTGGACGGGTCAAGCCCCTTTCGGATGCCAGGTCAGGAGCGCACCGTAAGCGGACGAAGCTGGGCGATTCACGACGGTATCATGGATAAACCGTGGGACGAAGTTCAGATTTACCGCATGATCGGTGTTCATGCCGGCATCAACACCTTTCCGGGAAGAGAGGAAGAGAAAAAATGAGCCACAAGCAGCAGACGCAACAAACTCCGTTGGACGGGATAAGATATTTCACCCCTCCGGACGATTACCTGCTTCGCGGCAGGGATGGCATGGTCGCGATGTCATGGGCCGGCAAGCCGCCCATCCCGCTGCTGGAGGAAGATTTCGCAGCCCTGGAAACATGTGGTGTCCCTGATTACGACATGGTGGGGCGCGGCATCTACCAGGCACTGCGTCTTGATCCCGAGTGTGCCGGCGCCGCCGGGTATGCCGCCGTGCTGAAAGAGGCCTACCCGCATATCGTCTCCGAGCTGGGTGGCCAGATCATCATGCTGGAAGCCAGGGAAGTCGACACCCCCTACCTGGATCGCAAAATCAACTTCCTCAAGATCATGGCCCTGATTGATCCCGACAATGGCGGACTAAAGCTGGAGATTGCCAGGACCTACGTCGACAAGGGCTCCCGGCTGTGCAGCATGCACCATGCCGTGTCGTGCTGGTATGCCGCCGAAAAGCATCTGAAAGCGGCGCTTGACCGTAATCCCGACGACACGCATGCCGCGTACGAATACGGCGAAGCACTTTATGTTCTGGGACGCTACGAACGGGCGGCTGAAATCTGGAGCGGGTTGATCGATCATCTGGAGCCGGCGGAACGGGCGCGGGTCGAAGCTCGGATCGCCGGGATCCTGGCCGGCAAGGTTCCCGTGGTCCCCCCACTCGACTATCTCACGGCACTCTCGGTTGCTGTCGAGCAGCATCAGTGCGGCTTCAGCGATGAAGCTGCGGCGATCATCAAGGATGTACTTGCCGATCGGATATTTGTCGAACAGTTTCCGATGAAAGAGGTATACTATCTGCTGGGAACCTGCTATCAGGGGATCGGTCTGATGGCCGAAGCGGCGGAAGCCTTCAAGAGGAGTTGATCATGTTCGGATTCAGTGCGGCTGACTGGATTTTCTGCGGAGTTATCCTGCTGGTTATCTTTGTCTGCGTTGCCATCAGCGACATGCGTAAATCATGATGCCATTAACAGGTTCAAAGCGGGTACGACGTGGAAGATAGCGATTTTCATGACGGGCAAGAACTGCGGCGTCCACTGGCAATAACTCTGCTCGGTGGGCTGTACCTGTTCTTTTTTCTTCTTACGGCCTCCAGCTACGGTCATCCGATTCCCTTCTTCGGCACTATCTATCAAGGCCGGGCTGCCGGTGTGCTGGTGTTCCTTGACAGCCTGCTATGCCTCTACCTGTTTCTGGGGCTCATGAAGCGTCAACATCTTACGTGGTATCTGCTTTTAGGTTACAACGCGTTTGAAATTGCGAATACCGTGACAAACCTGCTGGCGATCACACCCGCCGAATTGGAAAAATTTGTTGGCGAAAAGGTTGATTCCCACGGTCTGTTTGTCAGCAATATCAGCGTCATAGTGGCCGTGATCCTGCTGTCAGCCTTTATTTTCCGGCATCGGGACTATTTCACCAACCGCTCAAAATACCTGTTCTGAAACTATACGTGCTGAATACGCTCCCCACGCACCGCAACCCGCCGATAAGGAAGTCCTCATTGGCATCATTTTTATTTCTCTGCTTCGCCGAATAAGCTATAATCCGCGCTTATGGGAAGAATACTGATAATAGACGATGATCCGGCTTTTACCCGCTTTTTGGCGGCCTATATAGCTGACAATTTTCCGCTGCTGCAGGTTGAAACCTGCAACAACCCGATGACGGCGCTGTATTCCATTACAGTCGGCAGCTATGATCTGATGCTGATAGATCTTGAAATGCCGGCACTGGACGGTCTCAAGATCCTCAATTTTGCGGTAAGCGCCGGAATGGACAAAAACCGGATCGTCATACTTTCGGGCAGGGACGCGGATTTTCTCCATGAAGTCTGCCCGATGGGCAGATGCCTCGCCGTGCTGAACAAATTCGAGGCTCGCCAGAAGAGTGTTCTTGACATGGTATTCAGCGCGCTCAGCCGGAAAGCCGGAGCGGCCTGACCGCCATGACGGATCTGCTGAAAACGGCGGCAGTCCTGATATTGATAATCGTACTCCTGCGTCGCAAGGTGTCCATGTCGGTAGTCATGCCGATCGGCGCCCTGGTACTGGGAATAGTATACCTGACCCCGCCGCTCACCTTTCTCAAGGCAACCGCGTCCGCCATCTTTGCTCCAAAATCACTTGAAATGACCCTGACTCTGATGCTGACGATGGTGATGGAGAATATCCTGCGCACCACCGGCATGCTGAAACGCATGGTCGGCTCATTGTCTACATCCGTCCCCGACCGGCGCTTTGTCATGGCCGCCATGCCGGCTATGATCGGTATGCTCCCTTCACCCGGAGGCGCGGTTTTCTCCGCTCCGATGGTCAATGAGGCGGCCGGAGATGCCGACATCACTCCCGAACGGAAGGCGCTGATCAACTACTGGTATCGCCATATCTGGGAGTATGTCTCCCCGCTCTACCCCGGTATCATTCTGGTTGCCGGGATAACGGGGCTTTCCACCCGGACCCTGTTCCTCGTTAACCTCCCTTTCGCTCTCTCCGTTATCGGGTGGGGGGCGCTGTTCTGCTTTCAGGGTATCGGCAGGCACGAGAACCGTCCATCTTCAGCCGGTCGCAGGCGGGAATTCATGACCTTTTGCGCCATGGTCTCCCCGATCATGCTGGCACTGCTGCTCGTCGTACTCTTCCGGGTCAATGCCGCGCTGGCTCTTGGCGGTTCGGTACTGGCGCTCTACGGTTTCCACCGTTATACTCCCGCCATGATTTTCGGGAATCTGCGGGAGAGTATTTCGGGCAAGGCACTATTTCTGGTGATCGGCATCATGATCTTTCAGGAGGTATTGCAGGCGACCGGCGCTTTGGCAGGCATTTCCGCCTTCTTTGCCGTTTCCCGGATGCCGGTGTATCTGCTGCTGTTTCTCATCCCGTTTATCGCCGGGGTCATGACGGGACTGACCGTAGGCTTTGTCGGCATAACATTTCCGCTGCTGCTCCCTCTGATGGGCGCTTCAGCCCCCTCCCCGGCGCTGGTCGCCCTGGCGTTCGGAGCCGGGTTTGCGGGAGTGATGCTCTCGCCGATCCACCTCTGTTATGTTCTGACCTGCGAATATTTCCAGGCCGATATCGCCAAGGTATACCACCGTCTGTTTCTCCCCTCCGCCTGCGTGATGGCCGCTGTCCTAGTCCCGCTGTATCTCTGGTAGTTCCGATTCCAAATCAAGGTGCTATCTACGTTGGCTCGTCTTCGGCTCGTCAACGTACATAGATGTACGCCTCCGTCGCCTCCTCACCACCTTGATTTCATCCATGATTTGGAATCGGAAATCCGCTTGCCTTCTGCACGGGTTGTGGCACACTGAAATTAAAACCTGAATCCGTGACGCCTCCACACCTTCGCTGACCCGGAAAGCCTCAGTTCCAGCGTTTCCAGGATTGCGACTGTTTCGTCGGAGGACCACCGGCGCAAACGGGTTGTTGCCGGGCAAGCGACGGTCAACACCGGCTTTTCCGGGCGCTACGGTGTTCCGGCGTCACGGATTCAGGTAAAATTCTGATCCAGGAGGAGGAACGGAAATGAAGAAGATCGGAGTAGTATTATCTGGCTGTGGCGTATATGACGGCAGTGAAATCCATGAGTCGGTCCTCGCGCTGCTGGCAATCGACCGCCATGGGTGCGAAGCGGTCTGCATCGCGCCAAATATCGAGTTTCCGGTCACGAATCACCTGACCAGGCAGGAAACGGGCGAAAAGCGCAACGTACTGGTGGAGTCGGCCCGTATCGCCCGCGGCAACATCCGTGATATCAAGGAGGTCAAGGGTGCGGATCTGGATGCCATAATCTTTCCGGGCGGATACGGTGCCGCAAAGAATCTGTGTGATTTTGCCGCAAACGGTGCGGCCGCCTCTGTTAACCCTGAAGTTGCCCGATTGCTGAAGGAGATGGCTGCTGCCAAAAAACCGGTCGGAGCGGTCTGTATAGCACCGACCCTGGTCTCTGCGGTAATGGGCAAGGAATATTCTCCTTTGGTGACGATCGGCACCGATGCCGGTACCGCCGCCGAGATCGAGAAGACCGGAGCAAAGCACCAGGAATGTCCGGTAACCGGGTTCGTGGTGGACCGGAAGAACAAGCTGGTCACCTCACCGGCCTATATGCTCGCCACGCGTATCTCCGAGGCTTATGAAGGCATCGACAAGTGTGTCAGCGAAGTGGTAAAGCTGATTTAACAACACATAGAACAAAATATTCAGGGCGAGCGTCTGCTACGCCCTGAATATTTTCAAGGATACCTTCGATGAAACTTGCCCTGCTTGGCGCCTTCACCGCCATCACCGCCTTCACCTACTGGCTGCGCCACATCAACCTTCAGCATCTCAAACAGCATGGCTACAAGGTGCCGGAGGGCTTTGAAGGGGCCGTTGACGGGGAAAAGCTGCGAACGAGCTCCGCCTATACCTTCGACTCCAGCCGTCTCGGCTTGTGGGATTCACTCTTTGACAACGCGCTTCTGATCATCTTTATGTTCGGCGGCCTGATCGCAACGTATGATCATATCGTCGGCTCGTTAAACATGCCGTCGATCGTTTCGGCCGTCATTTTCTTTCTGGTGCTGGGCTGGGTGTCAACCCTGCTCGGCATCCCCTTTGATCTGTATGGCACCTTCCGCATCGAGGCGCGCTACGGCTTCAATACCACTACCCCCTGGCTCTGGATCACCGATTTTGTCAAAGCGCAGGCCATCGGTACGATCCTGCTGGCGTTCCTGATCACCGTCGTTTTCCAGCTGATCAAGTGGAGTCCCCAGGGCTGGTGGCTCTGGGTATGGGGATTCATGGCGCTCTTCAGTCTGTTCATGATGTTCATCTCTCCCTATGTGATCGAACCGCTCTTCAACAAGTTCGAACCGGTGACCGAAGCCGGGCTGGAGGATGAAATCCGAATCATGATGGAGAAGGCCGGTCTGAAGGTGGGACGGGTGATGCAGATGGACGCATCGAGGCGCAGCAAACATTCCAACGCCTATTTCACCGGCATCGGCAAGGTCAAGCGGATCGTGCTGTTCGATACTCTGATCAGGCAGATGAGCCACGGCGAGATCGTGGCGGTGCTGGCCCACGAGATCGGGCACTGGAAGAAGGGTCATATCTGGAAGCGGCTGCTCTGGACGGAGGTCATGGCGCTGGCGGGGTCATGGCTCAGCTTCAAGCTGCTGGCCTGGCCCGGCCTGCCGGGACTGCTCGGATTACCGGCCGATATTTCGCTGCCGGCCAGGATGATCGTGCTCGGCTTTGTCGCGTCGCTGGTCCTGTTTCCGCTCGGGCCGTTTTCGGCCTGGCGCTCGCGCTGCCACGAGCGGGAGGCCGACCGCTTCGCTTCGGATCTGACCGGAAAACCTGAAGATCTGGCCTCGGCTCTGGTCAAGATGTCTGCCGAGAATCTCTCCAACCTCTTCCCGCATCCCTTCTACGCGGCATTTTACTATTCCCATCCGCCGGTGGTGGAGCGGGTCAGGACACTCCGGGAGTGGGGAAAGCAGAAAGGGGGAGATTGAACTCTCCCCCCCATTTCCACCATTCATCGCAAAACAGTATCATTCCTTAGTGTACAGGACCGCTACCGCCCTGGCACTGCCGCTACCTACGGCCACCCAGCCGTGCGGCTGGCTGGAGTCGTAATAGATACTGTCTCCGGTCCGCATGCGGAGCACCTCGTTGTTATAGTGAAAATCCAGTTCTCCGGCCGTGACGTAGATAAATTCTTCATCCCCTTCATGACTGAAGAAGAGCGAGTCGTCCCACTCCTTGTTTTCGAACTCGACCAGGAACGGCTCCATATGTTTGTGGCGCAACCCCTGGGCCAGCGAGTGATACGTGTACGGTCTGGCCACCTCATTTGCGGTCGGGCGCGGAACCTTCTCATCTTCACGGACATCCTCGCGTCTGGTCAGAACGTACTTCTGGCGGTTGCCGGCGTCCTCGAAGAAAAAATGGATATCGACCTTGAGCCCCTTGGCAATTTTAAGCAGGGTGGCGAGGGGGGGGATGACCTGCTGGTTCTCGATCTGCGACAGCAACGGTTTGGATAGCGTCGTCAGTTCGGACAGCTCCTGAAGAGTCAGTCGTTTCTGCTGGCGCAACCCCCTGATCTTCTCGCCGATTCGGAATTCCTTGATCTGCGCTTTGATGTCGGTCATCACGTGCCCCCATCATCTGGTTTGATTTAAAGGGCACTTTTACACAAACTGAGCGGTGTTTCAATAACATAATTATGCTGGTTAGAACGCCCAGGGAATATAGTCCGAGTCACTTGACACACCTGCAGTTCATGGTTATTGTTTCAGCATGTTAACAAGTTTGCTGCCCGAAACGCACTCAACTCATTTTACCAAGGTGATGCCCAAATGAATAATCTGCCGCGCATCGTTCTCCTGCTCATGGTTGCCTGTCTGCACACCGTCGTACTTGGTGGTTGCAAAGGTAAAAGCGAATCCCCGCTGTTTCTCGAGTCGAATCGCAAGGGGGGCGAAGCGGAAGCTCCGGTCAAGGATGTGCCGACCGATATCCTCTCCACCCAGAAAGCGTTCAGCAATGTATCGAAAAAGGTGACCCCCTCCGTCGTCAATATCTCAACGGTCAGTCGGAGAAAAGTCATACAGCCTTTTTTTGAAACCAACCCTCTTTTCGAGGATTTCTTCGGCGCTCCGCAGACCCGGCAGGACAGAAGCCTCGGCTCGGGTTTTTTGATCAGCAAGGACGGCTACATCGTAACCAATAGCCATGTCGTGCGCGATGCCGAGAGCATTCAGGTCAAGCTCTCCAATGACAAGGTGTATGACGCCAAGGTTGTCGGCTCTGACCAGAAAACCGACATCGCCGTTATCAAGATCAATGCGGCCGATCTTCCGGTAGCGGTTCTCGGTGATTCGGACAAGCTTGAAGTCGGGCAGTGGGCTATTGCCATCGGCAATCCCTTTGGTCTGGACCGTACCATGACTGTCGGCGTCATATCGGCCACCGGCCGCTCCAACATGGGCATTGAAACCTACGAGAACTTCATCCAGACCGACGCTTCCATCAATCCGGGCAACTCCGGGGGGCCGCTTCTGAACGTCTACGGGGAGGTGATCGGCATCAATACCGCCATCGTGGCGGCCGGGCAGGGAATCGGGTTTGCCATCCCGGTTAACATGGCCAAACCGGTATTTTCCCAGTTGATCCAGAAAGGGAGCGTCAGCCGCGGTTACATGGGGGTCACGATCCAGCCGGTAACCGAGGAGCTGGCGCAATCTTTCGGTCTGAAGCAGGCGAGGGGCGCCCTGGTAAACGATGTGATCAAAGGTGGTCCGGCCGACAAGGCCGGCATCAGGCAGGGGGATGTCATCACCGGCCTGAACGGCACTGAAGTCAAGGATCCCTCCCATCTCCAGCGCCTGGTTGCCGAGGCTGGCGTCGGCAAGAGTGCGAAAATATCCATCTTCCGAGACGGCAAGGCGCTTGAGCTGAGCATGACCCTGGCGAGTGCCGATAGCGCACCCAAACGGCAGCGTGAGGAACGGAGCGAACGCCGGCAGGAAGGTGAAGCCGACCAGCTCGGACTTGTTGTCGAAAATGCCGAACAGGGCGGAGGTGTTGCCGTCGTGGATGTGGCGCGTGACGGAATAGCCGCCGAAGCCGGCATTAAGCGGGGGGATGTGATTGTATCGATAAACCGCAAAAGGACTGCCAATACGGCGGAATATTCCCGTGCCATCCAGCAGGCGGTGCGGGGCAGCAATCTGACAATTCTGGTTCGCCGCGGGGAGGCGAGCATCTATTTTGCATTACGCATAAAATAGTGCTATGATCCCGAAAAGTGACAACTTAAGGAACATCACCCATGAACATGATTGATAATCCGGATCAGGCCAAGCGGCTGGCCAGAGCCATTCTCTCCGATGTTGCCATATACAACAAGGAAAAGGTCGAGAGTGGTATCAAGAATGACAATATTTTTGACGTTCTCAAGGAAGAGCTGGAAGAGGGGCGTCAGCATTTTCTCTCACGGGTATCCGCCGATGTCGACCCGGAACTGATCTACGGAATTGCCGTAGTTGATGTACTGATCAAACGGGCCGGCAAAATCGAATCATCCATCTGGTAACGAACCGGCTACTATTCAGTTCTGCAAGGCGTGCCCGTCCGGGTGCGCCTTTGCTTTTTATGAGGTTTATTTATGAATCATATTTCACTCACATTTTCTCCCGAAAACGAACCTGCCAGAATCGATCTTTTTCTGAGCCGCGAGATGGGGGGCGAATCCCGGGCTGCTGTCCAGAGACTCATCGAAACCGGCTTTGTACTGGTCGACGGCAAGCAGGTGCGCCCGTCGCTGAAGCTGAAGGGGGGGGAGCGGATCGAGGTTGACATCCCGCCGCCGCTGCCGGCCCAGCCGCTGGCCGAGGAGATCCCGCTGGAAGTCCTGTATGAGGACAGCGATCTGATCGTGATCAACAAACCGGCCGGAATGGTGGTACACCCCGGGGCCGGCAATACGAGCGGCACCCTGGTCAACGCCCTGCTGGCGCACTGCAGCGATCTGGCCGGAATCGGGGGCGAACTGCGCCCCGGCATCGTTCACCGCCTCGACAAGGGGACCTCCGGCGTTCTGGTGGCGGCCAAGCATGACCGGGCCCATCAGGCGCTTTCGGAACAGTTCGGTGCCCACACCGTCAAACGCATCTATCAGGCGCTGATTTACGGTTCTCCTCAGGAAGATACCGGCAAGATAGCGGGGATCATCGGCCGGCACCCGACCGAGCGGCTCCGCTTGTCAGGCAAGGCAAAAAACGGGAAAAATGCGGTTACCCGCTGGAAGGTTAAGGAGCGCTACGGGAGGGTTTCACTGGTGGAGCTGAGGCTTGAGACCGGGCGCACCCACCAGATCCGGGTACATCTGACCGAAGCCGGGTTCCCGCTGCTGGGAGATCCGCTTTACCCGGACGGGGGGCGCTGCAACAACATCCCCGACACCCGGCTGCGGGGCATGATCAACCATCTTGGCCGTCAGGCGCTGCACGCACGCTGTCTGGGATTCATTCATCCTACGACCGGCGAATATATGGAATTTACGACCGAACCGCCCGAGGATATGCAGGAGTTGCTGGCGTACCTCCGGAAAGAGACGTAGTGATAAGCAGATTTTCGAGCCGCAACAGCTGCTCCGGATTCTGGCTCAGATACACCGGGCAGCCGAGCTGTTCCGGCAAGCGCAGGTCGACGTCATAGCGATCTCCGACAAACAGCGCCTCGTTCGGAGCGAGCCCGATCGCTTCCAGCACCCTCTTCACCATTTCCTCATCCGGTTTACCCCGCCATGCGTCATCGATTGTGAAGATGCCGCGCATCGTGCCGCCCAGTCCCAGATAACTTAAGATACGTGCCGTCAGGACCCGGTTATTGTTTGTGTAAATGTAGAGTGAAAATCGCCCGGCAAGGCGCTCCAGCAGCCGGATTACCCGTTCGTCCCGTACAAGATGCGCCTCCGGCCGCAGGGTGCTCTCAAAGAGGCGATGCAGCTCCTGCACGCTCCCCCCCAGCTCTCCGCAGACCGCAGAGAGAGTATGAACCGTGCCGCTCTCTTCCGTAAGCCGCTGCCGGGTAGCGGCCACCAGCAGTTCCGCTTCCTCATGAGAAATCCCCTTGAGTCCGGCGATGTACGCCGCGGCGGCAGCCTGGATCTCGGCGGCAAAACGATCACTCACATACAGGGTGCCGTCCAGGTCGAACACAATCCCGCGGATTTCACCGGTCGCAACCTCTGACATTTTTACCCTCCGATCCTGCGCTGGCAGAGGAGCCGGGGAGCAGCCACTCCCCTGGACTGGATCAGCACCCTGAAAGTATCTCCCATCCCCCCCTCGGGCATGACCAGCTTCTTGAGGGTCAGGCGGAGCCGCAGCTTCTCTTCCTCTGATCTGTCAGAGTGCTCGATTTCCTCGATTTCTTCGACTAATCCGGTCGCGAGGAGGAAGCGGTACTGTTCCCCGAACCAGACGTTCTGCAGCCCCAGTTCTTCTCCGCATTTCATCAGAGTTGTGAAATCGACGTGAGCGGTGATGTCCTGTTGTCCCAGCCGGATGTAGGGATTCTCCTCGACCTGATGGCGATAATAACAGAGGAGAGTACCCAGCTTGCGTCGTGGCGTGTACAGCTCTGCCGCGGGATGGCCGTAGTCGATCGTCAGGACGAATCCCTCCGTGAGCGCATTCGCTGCCGCTGCCAGCCACTTCGGAGCGTTCAGGTTGATTTCGGCCTGCTGGCCGGGGAGGAGTTCCACGGCGACGCGTTCCAGGTATGCTTCAAGCTCCGGTGTCGATGGTTCGCCGGCCTCTTCGGCAAACCCGCCATCCCTGCAGGTGACATAGATTTCCTTTAGCCCCTCGGGCGTCATCACGACCCGGTGTACCGGCAGGGCGTCGACAAGTTCATTGGAGTAGAGGCAGCCGCTGAAGTTAAAGCTGCCGGAAGCAAATTCGTCCGGTGACAGCCAGGCGAGCCGGTCAGTATGCGCGGCCAGCATCTCGCGCTGGGCCGACTCAAGGGACGGTTCCCGCTCGACCAGCACCAGCCGCAGATTTTGAAACATCTCCTGCTCCCGTTCGGCCAGATAATCCATGATGTCGCACGCCAGACGGCCGTTGCCGGCGCCGCACTCGACCAGGGTAAAAGCAGCCGGACTCCCCATGCTGCGCCACATCTGGGCGATCTCGCGGGCTATTACACGCCCGAAGGCGGCATGCACGGTGATGCTGGTATAAAAATCCCCCTCGGCGCCGACCTTGCGCCCCGGAGAGGTGTAGTAGCCGAGCCCCGGCTCATAAAGACAGGCCGCCATGAAGTCGGCAAAGGTGATGCGCCCCTGTTCGGCGATGCGGGCGGTCAGTATGTTGTTGAGTGTACTATCGGTTGACATGTCGTATCCTGCATTTGTAATGGTGAAGAATGAAGTGTACTCATTTTGCCCGGTGTTTCAATGGCTTTTCGTCCTTTTTCTCCTTGCTCCGATACAATTCCCGCATCCCTTTGACCTGGCGCCTGACCTCCTTGCGCAGCTCCGCAGGCTCCAGTACCTCGGCATGGATGCCGTAGGAAAGAATCCACGATACCAGCTCCATCTGTCCCGCCGCCTCGAATTCTACGGTCACGCACCCATCGGCATCTGAGCCGACCTTCTGCCCCGGCATCCAGATCCGATCCTTGACAGTGTGGGCGATCTCGGCGGAAAAACGGACGCGCACCTTCATCGGAGTGTCGCTCACCAGACCGAAGGCGCTGCTGAAATGCGCTTCCGGTTGATAGCCGTCCGGGATCTCGAAACGCTGGCGGGTGACCGCTATTCCGCGGATTCGCTCCAGGGCGAACAACCGCATACCGGAACGGTTGTGGGCATTTCCGAGCAGGTAAATTCCCCCCTTGTGGAAGACCAGCGTATAGGGATCAACCTCATACTCCTCGGCCCCGTCCCTGCCCTTCTTGGCATAGCTCAGCCGGATGCGGTACTGCTGCAGCAGCGCTTTCTGCAGGTCGTCAACAAAGGGGGCCGACGGGGAGTAATCACGCGCCCCGTGCAATAGCGGCAGCGAAACCCTTGCGATACGCTCCAGGTGGGCAGCATGGCGGTCGGGAAGCACCGAGTGAATGCTTTTGAACAGCTCGTCAATCTCGGCCTGAAACGGCGTGCCGGCCAGATGGGCTCCCAGGGAGCGGAGCAGGTAGAGCGACATCAGCTGCGGAAGGGTAAAGGTAATCGGGGGGAGATTGCGGGATTTGGTCAGAAAACTGTAGATCTTTTTTCCCTCGCTCCAGTCGGTCGTCAACGAGTACCCCGCCTGCTCCACCGCATTCAGGTCGCGGTGAATGGTGCGCCGGTCGACATCGCACTCTTCCGCCAGTTCGTCGAGAGTCAGGCCCCGCCTGGTTTCCAGCAGCCGTATGATCGAATGCAGCCGCCCAGCCTGGGAATATTTTTTCGCCGGTTTTCCTTTCAGCATGGTTACCTCTTGCCGAAACTGAATTTATCGCTACAATGTCAGCGCTATACAAATGAAACAGCAGCCGGCATCGGGGAGCATTGTAGCGGTTTGAGCCATTTTGACAACCAATTTCTGACATATACTGTCATGCTGCATGACTGGCTCAACCACCCCGGCTACCTGTCGCTGTTCTTCCTGAGCTTCCTGGCTTCCACACTATTGCCGCTCGGATCGGAATGGCTGCTGGTGATGATGCTGACTGGGGGGTATGATCCGGTATCGACCGTCGCCGTCGCTACCGTCGGCAATTATCTGGGGGCCGTCCTGACCTATTCTATCGGAATGTGGGGAGGGAACTGGCTGATCGGGAAGGCGCTGCGGGTCTCGCCGCAGCAGCAGGAACGGGCCCGAAACCAATATCGACGCTTCGGAGCCTACTCGCTGCTCTTCTCGTGGCTGCCGGTGGTAGGAGATCCGCTCTGCCTCGTGGGGGGGATGCTGAAGATAAATTTCGGGCTGTTTTCGCTGCTGGTCGCATCAGGCAAGCTCGCCCGCTATGTGATTACGGCTGTAGTTACGTTAGCAGCCGTTGGCTAAGGAGGTGTCGTATGGATGACCAGCTTCGGATATATGGCAGTCAAGGCACAGTTCAGCGCTACAAGGGGTACGACCGCATCATGGGAAATATCTCCTGGCTGCTGATCGCGCTGGTAGCGCTCGACATCAAGATCAAGCCGACTGAAGGCCCCAGCATGGCCTTTCTGGCGGGGTTTTCAGTCCTGTTGTTCTTCTACAACATCAATGCCCGCTATGGAGTGCTTTCCCGTAAGTACGGCGTCATAAAGATTTTTATCGATCTGATGGTTTTTCTCTCCTTCATCGTGGCGGTCTGCTGGTATACCGGCAAAATAACCAGTCCGTTCATGTCGTTGATTTACCTGATCCTGATGGCAACCGCACTTACCCAGGGGCGCCGGGTGACCTACTTCATGGCCGGTCTGGCGGTATCATCCTATGTCCTGCTGGCTTCCGCCGAATTCCGTGAGTTCAACTATTACCTGACCCATATCATCGAACTGTTCCCCTTCATGCTGATCGCCCATCTGGGAGCCATGCTGGCCGGAGAGAGCGAGGCGGCACGAGCCGAGGTGGAGCGCCTGTCGCTGACGGATGATGTCACCGGCATGAATAATATGCGCAATTTTTTTCTGCAGTCCGAAATGCAGGAAAAGCTCGCCAAACGGTATGTCCGTCCCTTTGCCATCTGTATGATTGATGCCGACAACCTCAAGAAAATCAACGACCAGTACGGACATTTTGCCGGAACGGCCCTGATACAGCAGGTTGCCAGGATGATCACCGCGCATACCCGGAGTTCGGATATCTGCGCCCGATACGGCGGCGACGAGTTCGTCATCATGTTTAACGAGGCGGGAAAACTGGATGCCATCGGCGCTATCGAGAGGATCGTTACCGGCATGGCATCGACTCCGTTCGATTTCGAAGGACACAACATTACAACCACCCTCTCGGCCGGGGTGGCCGGCTACCCGGAGGATGGGGGGGACGTGCGCACGATCATGGCAAATGCCGACGAGGCCATGTATGTCAGCAAGCGCGCCGGTAAAAATCGCCTGACGGTTTTCAGTGAAACCATGTACGAGGAATCCTTCGGCAAACATGAAGACACTTCCCGATGACTGAAACAATCAAGCTTTCGACTCTCGACAGTCACTTTGCCGATTTTATCGTCCGCATCGACCGGCATCCCGGCAACGAGCTCTGGTGGGGTGCGGCCCTGGCCAGCCATGCTGCCGGGCGCGGCCATACCTGTTTCAATCTTGCAGATGCTCCGGATGGTGACGTGTTTCCGATTCAGCACACGTTACGGACACCACCACCGCGCGACATCCGTCACTGGCGGGAATCCCTGGAAGGGTGCGATACCGTCGGCACACCGGGGGCATATACCCCGCTGGTGCTGGATCCGGCCGGACGGCTGTACCTTCATCGCTGCTGGGGGTATGAACAGCAGGTTGCGGCAGGCATTCTGTCGCGCAGCAAGATGCCGGCTATTGACGAAATCCGCCTTGACGCCGCCCTCGAGCGCTATTTTCCTGCAGTTGACCTGCAGCGCTCGGCCGCCCGGATGGCGCTGACCCGTCGTTTTTCGGTCATTTCAGGTGGCCCCGGGACCGGCAAAACAGCCACCGTGGCCCGCATCCTGGCGCTGCTGCTCGACATGGCGGGGGGGGCGCATCCGGAGATCGTGCTGGCCGCCCCGACCGGCAAAGCCGCACTGCGTCTCCATCAGTCCATTCTGCAAGCATCCGGTCGCCTTGCTCTCTCCGATGACACCAGAAATTGCCTGCCGACCGGGGTGAGCACGATCCACCGGCTGCTGGGTGTTCAGACCCGGAGGGGCGGTTTCCGGCATAACCGTGACAACCGGCTCACCTGCGACGTCCTGGTCGTAGACGAAGCATCCATGGTTGATCTTCAGCTGATGGCCAGCCTGCTGGAAGCGCTCCGTGACGATGCCCGGGTCATCCTGCTGGGGGACCGCAATCAGCTGGCTTCGGTCGAGGCCGGAGCGGTGCTGGCGGATATCTGCGACAGCCCGGACCGGGCGGCGGTCCCGGTCACTCAGCTGACCAGAAGCTACCGTTTCGGCGACGACAGCGGGATCGCCGGCTTGAGTCAGCTGATTAACAGCGGCGAGGGTGCTGCCGCCTCAGAACTGTTGAAGTCGGGACGGTACCCGGACATCCGCTGGCGGTCGCTGCCGGCCGGCAGAGCGTTCGATGAGGATTTCAGCGCCGCAGTCCGCGACCGGTATGCGGCATATGCCGTGGCAGCATCCCCTGCTGAAGCGCTTGCGGAACTCGGCACGTTCAGGGTTTTGTCACCGCTCCGCTCCGGCCCGCACGGCATTGAACACCTGAACAGGCTTTGCCTGAACGCTCTCGTTCCCGGACGAAATAATGATCCCCGGAGCATGCGTCCGATGCCGGTCATGGTCACCGGAAACAACTATGAACTGGGTCTGTTCAATGGCGATACCGGGGTGGTCATGGAGAGCGACGGTACGCAGACGGTCTGGTTCGAAAACCCGGAGGGGGGATTGCGCCACTTTTCCCCACTCCGTTTACCCCCGTTCGAGGCCGCCTTTGCCCTGACCGTGCACAAAAGCCAGGGTTCCGAATTTGACGGGGTGCTGCTGATCCTGCCGGATCGCCTGTCGGACGTTCTCAGCCGGGAGCTGCTCTATACGGCGGTCACCCGCGCCCGCAGCTACATCGAAATATGGGGAACGGAAGAGGTCTTGTGCCGGACGGTCGAACGACGTACGTTCAGAACATCGGGGCTCATTGAGAGACTTGCAGCAGGGGGACCAAATGGCAAATAACATGTCAAACAGGGCAATGAGCGTCACCCGCAGGAGGCCGAAATCGCCCCGTTGCCGGGCATTACTTCTACTGCTGCTCATTCTGCTCTGCGTTCATGATGAGGTACGGGGTGCAGACAAGGGAATGGAGCACAAACACGTTGCCAGCGGCGTCAGTTCTGAAGATGCGCCGGTCGGCATCAATGAACGGCTCGGTTCCAGAATTCCGCTCGATATCACCTTCCACGATGAGGTGGGCAAGCCGGTCAGGCTGGCCGAACTGATCAGCGGGCCAACCATTATTTTGCCGGTCTATTTCAGTTGCACGAATGTCTGCTATAATCTCCAGTGGGGATTGGCTCAGGCGCTCCCCAGGATCAAGAACAGGCCGGGTGAAGAGTACCGGGTTATCTCGGTCAGCTTTGACGAGCATGACACTCCGGAGGTGGCGGCAAAATTCAAGCGGGTCTACCTGTCCGCGATGCATGCACCTTTTCCCGAGGACGGCTGGCGCTTTCTGACCGGCGATGCCGCCGGCATCAAAGGTTTGACCGATGCGGTAGGTTTCTCGTTTCAGCGCAAGGGGAGCGACTTTATGCACCCGGTGGCCAGCATTGTGATCACCGGAGACGGCACCATCGTGCGCTATCTGTACGGCGCGGGCTTCCTCGCCAAGGATTTGACCCTGGCCCTGGCCGAAGCGCGGGAGGGGAAAAGCGGCGCCGCCATCCGCAAGACGCTGGAGTATTGTTTCAGCTACGATCCGCAGCAGAAGACCTATGTATTCAACCTGCTCAGAATCAGCGCCACGGTGGTGGTCCTCTGCGCCGGGGGATTCCTGGTCTTTCTGATCCTGTCCGGCAGGAAACGCAAAAGGTTCAAGGATAATGAATCATGACTGAAAACATGCAGCCTGCAGTCCGGAGCAGCTTCTGGAACGATACCGGAAAAACCGGCCTCACCTCCTGGATATTCTCCACCGACCACAAGCGGATCGGCCTGCTCTACTTCT
>DATNCC010000254.1:0-6152 GCA_035571735.1 Dongiaceae bacterium
CCAAATCAATCTCGACTGTCAATACTTATTTTTTCGAAGCGACAATCTTTTTAAAGAGCACCCCGGCGAAACAAAAAGGCTGTCTCAAAAGGGACTCGCTTTCTATCATAAATAATTCGACGCTGTCAAAATAAAAATGAAGGGATGGAAAAATAAATGGAGGGCCAGTAGACTGCGCAAGAGACGCATGGCCTGCGGATGACTGTCTACCTGCAAGTTTACGTGTGCGTTCTTCGGCGATCTACAACCCAAAAGAAGGGTGCCAGCACCCCCATAAACCAGACGAAGCAGATAACCCCGGTGAGTGCATTGAACACCGCAAAGCTTGTGCACGGAGCGAAGATCCGGTCATGGAAACTCAAACAAGGATAACGACCGGCTCCAAGCAGCGTCCGTAACCGGACATCGAGAAAAAAGAACATCTGCCAGGAATTTTGCCGGATATATCTCCCCAGAAGGTAGAAAACCCGGATTGACCCCCATAAACCCCAGTCGCTGCACATCATCCTCCAGACAAGATTAAAAATCGGCGACAGGAAAAGCGTGCCGGTATCCCGCTGCACCCGGTACACCCCCGGCGCCCGAATGAAGAATTCCTCCGCACCGATACTGTACAATCCCATCATCATGCTCATCAGAATATAGCGACGATGGAACCCTTCAGCCTCGAAGCGGCGCGCAGAGGTTTTGAGGCACCCCGGAAGGGCAATCAATTTTTCCTGGGACCGGATTTTTCCGACGATCCGCTGGTCCTCCAGAAACGGCAGGCTTTCGTCAAAACCGCCTAGCTGCCGGAAAAACGCTCTTGTGAGCAACAAACCCTGATCGCCGTTGGTGGTATTGGCGCGATTCAAGGCGCTCTTCTCCTCGACATAGCGATACGCCATCGCATTTCGGTGCGTACTCCGCATGAAACGGAGGCTGAAATAACCGGCAATCCGCTCAGCTCCGCATATCTCATCGGTCATGGCCTGTACGGCATTTACCAGAAGGCACTGGTCGTCTATCCGTGAGTCGGCATGCAGAAAAAGAAGGTAGACGCCGGAGGCCTGTTCCGCGGCGGCATTCATCTGCACGCCCCGTCCTCGGCCGGCACTCACGAAGTGAACGTTATATGCAGCAGCCACCGATCGCGTTGCATCCGAAGAGCCGCCATCACCGATTATAACTTCAAGGAAAATGTTCTGCTGTTTTTTGAGATCGTCCAGGAGTAAGGGGAGGTTTTCTGCTTCGTTAAGCGTCGGGATGACGACCGATAGTACCGGTTGAGTATCGTTCATCCGGAACTACCTGCCCGCCGTAGAAAGGGATATTTCCCCGTACCATGCTTCCGCATTTCCACCGGTATTATCGGTATCGGTCATAATGGCAATGGCATCGGCTGCCTCGGGGTCGGCTCCGAACAGGAGCCGATAGTCGGCGAGCAGATCGCGCTCCTCGTACACCCATTGACCGGCCTTCCCGTTTCCGGACTCCACCGCCAGCATCTTCGCGTTCGAAGCAAACGGATTGGGAACATGCTCTCCCATCGGCAACCTGTTTGCCCAGATGTAGTTGATCGCTTTCATCTGCCAGAAATACCGCCCCGGAAAAAGCACATACAGGCGTGCGGCGTAATCGTCGCCGGCCTTGGTCTTCTCGTCTCCATCCTTGATGGTGTGGGCAATTTTCCATGACCACCGCAGATAGCGATATTGCGACGGCTCAAAATGAATCTTCCGCACCATGCCGGAAGCGGCGGCATGGCTGACCGCCTTTACGACGGTCCGTCCGTTATCCTGCTGGACAAGGTAGTCCGTACTCCCCTTGAAGACTTTGGGTTCCCACCCCGCCAATCCTTCCATACTGAAATGGCTGACCTGAATTTCACTCGCCGGCACGTCAATCGCGAGTACAAGCAGATGTACGGATAATATAGAACTAATAATTGCTATGTTGAGGCAGCTGAACATTTCACCATCCTCTACAAATCTATGGCACCAGCGCTCCGGTACAGCTGGAACCTTCTCCCGCGGTACAGCAATAGCAGTGCTGGGAGAGGCGGATCTTCTTCCCGCTCATCCCCCGGTCGTCCAGGTCTGAAATATTTATTTCAGAGCCATCTTCGGCGGTAATCGGCATCCCCAGCGCCTGATTGAAATCGCAATTATAAATCTTCCCCCGCCAATCGACGCTGATCAGGTTGCGGCACATGATTGACCCGGCTGCCTCGGGATTGAAGCGGCCGGCCAGCATGTGAAGATAGTCGGCATAGCTGCCGGTGGATTCAAGATGTTCCCGAAAACGCCCGATCGGAGCGTTGGTGATGGTGAACAGATGATTGAAAACGATTCCATGGTTGGCAGCCAGTTCCGATTTGTATGCCGCTTCCAGCGCCTGCTGCGAGCCGGGAACAAAATCCCCCCCCGGGTTATAGACCAGATTCAGTTCCATGTCTGTACCGTAACCGAGAGAATTCAGCCGTTTCAACACCTGGATGCTCTTCCGATAGACACCGATCCCCCGCTGCCGGTCAACGTTCTCTTCCAGATAACAGGGGAGCGAACCGACAATTATCAATTCATGACTGCGGCAATACTCCGGCAGCCATTCCCACCCCTGCTCGGCCATGATCGCCAGATTACTGCGCAGCATCCGGCGGGGCGTCAGGCCTTCCGTCTTTTCGATTAAAAAGCGGAAGTCAGGATTCATTTCGGGGCAGCCGCCGGTAATATCCAGGGTAATATCGGAGTGGCGCGTGAGAAATCGGGCAATCTGCTCCATGACATCAATACCCATGGACTCGGCTCCACGACGGGAAGCGCTTACGTGGCAGTGAGTGCAGCGCAGATTGCACAGATTGCCCAGGTTTACCTGCAAGGTCTGCAGTCTTTCAAATGTTTCAAACTCCGGATTTACTGCATTCAGACGCTGTTGAAAAGATGCCACCATAATCAGTTTTCGACTCCTTTTTTGCTCGTGAATTTGTTGTACAACGCCGGAACAAGGGCAAACAGCCCGAGCAACGCAAACGATCCGAGCACCCGCGGCGAAGCGATACCGGAAAGCGAATCAATGGTCGCCAGACTGGCCCCGGCATTAACGTAGACAAACCCTCCCGGGATGATGCCGAGCATTGTGCCAATGAAGAATGTCCTTAGCGGCAAGCGGGTCAGGCCTGCAGCCAGATTGATCAGAAAGAACGGGAACAGCGGCACCAGGCGCAGAAAGAGAAGGTAATTGAAGCCGCGGGCTTCCAGCTCCCGGTTCATCCCCTCCAGCTTGCCGCCGAATTTGTTCAGCACCACATCACGCAGCAGGTAGCGGGTCACCAGAAAGGCCAGGGTCGCACCGACCGTCGCGGCGATATTGGCATAGACCGTCCCCATGACCGTGCCGAATATCGCCCCGGCGGCCAGCGACAGGATGGCAGCACCCGGCAGCGAGAGGGCGGTCTGGACGATGTAGACCGTCATGAAGCCGGCCACCATGGCCCCCCGGTGGGAAGCATGGTAGTTCAGCAGAACCTGTCGATTGGCCTTGAGCGCCTCAAGGGTCATGAAGCGCTGCAGGTCGAACCAGAAGAAGAGAGCGATGGCACCGGCTGCGATAACAGCAATGATAATTTTTTTTATATCCATCGCTACCTTCTCTGCCATTTCAGCCACCCGGAGAGCACTCTCTTCACGAAAGGAGTAAGCCGCGTCCGGTTATAGGTGTCGGCAAGCCGCTTGATGACCTCTCCCTGGGTCGGATAGGGGTGAATGGTCTTCCCGATGGCGGAGATCCCGAGGCCACTGGTGATTGCCAGCGAGAATTCGTTGATCATCTCCCCGGCATGGCGGGTCACAATCGTCGCACCCAGGATCTTGTCCGTCCCCTTGCGCAGGTGCACCCTGGCAAACCCTTCCGTTTCGCCGTCGAGAACGGCACGATCGACATCAGACAACGGCACCGTGAGTGTGGTCACCTCGATCCCCTTTTCCCCGGCATCCCGCTCAGACATCCCGACATTGGCGATCTCGGGGTCGGTGTAGGTGCACCAGGGGATCGTCAGCGCAGAACTCTTCTGGCGCCCCAGGAACAGCGTATTGGCGATCAGTATCCGCGCCAGGGCATCGGCGGTGTGGGTGAACTTGTAGGGAAAACAGATGTCGCCGGCGGCATAGACGTTGGGATTTGAGGTTTGCAGGGTGTCGCTGACCGTAACCCCTGATCTATTAAAGCTGATGCCGGCCTTATCCAGCCCTAGTCCGTCAAGATTGGGAGTCCGGCCGGCAGCTACCAGAATGGCGTCCGCAGTCACGTCCATCCTCTTGCCGCCCCGTTCAAGGTGAAGAATCTTTTCCCTGCCGCTCGTCTCTACCCCAAGGACATCTGATCCCAATTGCAAATCAATCCCCTCACGGACAAAAGCGCCATGAAGAACCCCGGCGGCATCGCTGTCCTCCCGGCCAAGAATCCGGGAACCCGATTCGACCAGGGACACGCGACTGCCGAAGCGGGCGAACGCCTGGGCCAGTTCACAGCCGATCGGCCCACCTCCGATCACCGCCAGGCTCCCCGGCAGTTCGGTGAGTGAGAAAACCGTTTCGTTGGTGAGATATCCGGCCTCAGCCAGCCCGGGAATCGGTGGAGCAGCGGCGCGGGCGCCGGTGCAGACTGCGGCCTTTTTGAAGCGGAGCGTTTTGCCGTCAACCTCAACCGTGTCGGGTCCGGCAAAGCGCCCCTCTCCGATAAAGACATCCACCCCCAGCTCGTCCCGGTAGCGGCGTGCTGAATCATTCCGGCTGATTCCGGCTCTCAGGCGGCGCATCCTCTCCATGGCCGCACCGAAATCGAAACCGAGCGAGCCGCCGCCCAATACCCCGTACCCTGAACTGCCGCGGGCATCGAAGAGCGCCCGGGATGCCCGTATGACTCCCTTGGACGGCACACACCCGACGTTCAGGCAATCACCCCCCATCAGGTGCCGCTCGATCAGCGCCACCTTTGCCCCCAGTCCGGCGGCTCCCGCAGCGGTTATCAGGCCGGCGGTACCGGCACCGATAACCACCAGATTGTAACGCTCCGCCGGCTCTGGATTGATCCAGTCGGCAGGGTGTACATTGGCGGACAACTCGCGGTTTTCCGGGGTGTCGGGGAGGATGGCTATCGGATCAATCATGATACCGTCTCCATACAATAGATGTAATTGCCTCAGCACCCCGGAAAAAGCTCTTAGAACACAGAGACCCAAGGCCGCGGGAAAAATGAAAAGGGTTTACACCTGAAAGGTAAACACCCTTTTGTTCATGCTTACCATAAATTGACCGGATTTGACAATTACACCTTCTTGGCTACAGTTGTATTCAGCAGTAAGCACAAAAACAGACGCCAAATCTGCGTTGGAAATGCAAATTCCTACCGCACCGAGCCGTATGCCGGAAAGGAGCCGAAACCATGAAGAGCAGGGACTTCCAGCTGGTGAGTACCCAAAGCCTCGACCGCCTGGTCCACGCCTGGACGGGCTACTTCACCTTCGGCCTGTCACCGGCGGCGCTCCTGCTCGCCTACGTGGACTGGCAAGCCCACTGGGCCATGAACCCGGGCAAACAAGCCGAACTCCTCCAGAACGCCCTGCTCAAGTCCACTCGTTTCGCTCTCTACGCCGCGAATGCCCTCACAGACCCGACGCCAATTTGCTGCATCGAGCCGCTAACACAGGACGAGCGCTTCTCGGGAGGCGACTGGAACCGCTGGCCGTTCAACGTGATCCACCAGGGCTTCCTCCTGATCGAGCAGTGGTGGCACTATTCGACAAACAGAGTCCAGGGTGTCTCCTGCCATCACGAGGATGTGGTCTCCTTCGCGGCGAGGCAGATACTCGACGTACTCGCGCCCTCCAACTTCCCCCTCACGAACCCCGAGATTCTCCGGGCGACCTTCGAACAAGGCGGGGCGAACGTGTGGCGCGGGTACCGGAATCTCTTCGAGGACTTCCAGAGGACGCTCACCGGCAGTAAGCCTGCCGGATCAGAGCAGTTTCAAGTCGGGAAGAACGTCGCGGTCACGCCCGGCAAGGTCGTCTACCGAAACCACCTGATCGAGCTTATCCAGTACGCACCCACGACCGGGACCGTTCATGCGGAGCCCGTTCTGATCGTGCCCGCCTGGATTATGAAATACTACAT
>DATNCC010000255.1:0-12830 GCA_035571735.1 Dongiaceae bacterium
TCGTTGATGGCCAGTCCGGCCAGTTGCTGCTTGGCGTTATCATCGAGGGCGATGGTCTGTCCCATGACCTTGATGAAGTCCACCCCCTTGTCGTCGATCCTTCCGATCAGGGCATCGCGGAACTCGATCTCGTTGGCGGCGCCTGTCAGGCCGTTATTGTCGAGTATGCCCTTGACGGTAACCACCATCCCCTTTTCAAGATTGTTCTGAATCTCCGCCTCGTTATGCAGAACCTTGTCGATGTTGTCGTCCCGCAGGTGGAGTGTCGCTCCGGCAACCCGGAATTCGATGCCGTTCACCACCACACTGCCAAATCTCTCTATTGCCCCTTTGGAGACGGTTGCTGTCCCGCCTGCCGCAGTGCCTCCGCCTGAGCCGCCGCACGAGGCGACCAGGGCCGCGAAGGCAAGGGCGATCAAACCTATCAGTGTTCTTCTTACCGATTTCATGACTGACCTCCTTCTGTTTGTTTATAATTTGGGAAAATATTCCCAAATTTGCTTCAATTTCAGTATAGCCCTGCGTGCATCCATGTCAAGTAAAATGATCGGGAATAACCCGGGACAACGATGATGTTGCGCGTTGCCGCTTCATCCCGGTCCGCTTCGTATGTTTCTTGGAATTCCTTGAATTTATGAACCAATACGACTATATTTCGCTGCGAAATCTTTCCCGCAAGGAAGTGTCATGAAAGAATCCCAGCAATCACTCGGTCTGCGCATACTTGAAGATATCAGCTCGATCATCCTGCATTCACATGACCTGCAGGATACCCTCGACAATATCGTCACACTGGTGGCGAAGCGGATGAGGAGTGATGTCTGTTCGATCTACCTGCTGGAAAAAGATGGCGAAACCCTGACCCTGAAGGCCACCAAAGGTCTGTCCAGAGCTTCCGTGGGCCGCGTAGCCATGAAGGTTCATGAAGGTCTGACCGGTCTTGCCGTTGAAACCCGCGCGATGGTCATGACCGATAATGCTCCGGCACATCCTCGCTACAAGTATTTCAAGGAGGCGAAAGAGGAGAGTTTTCTCTCGTTTCTCGGGCTGCCGCTGTTCGAGCACAAGGCCCCGATCGGTGTCATCGTCGTTCAGACCCGTGAAACCCGCAGTTTCAGCGACGATGAAATCAGCATCCTGCGCACCATTACCTTTCAGATCGGCAGCATCATCCATACGGCCAGGCTGCTTGATTCGATCCAACACAAGGAGCGGGAACGGGCCTGGTTTGAAAAGGAGCTTGCCAAGGTCCGGAACGGATCGGGAGACGAGGATGTTACTCCCGGCTCCGGGAGCATGAAACGGACGCCAGTTTCCAGAACAATGGCCGGAACCGCCGTGTCGGCAGGGTTCAGCCGCGGGAAAATCTATATCCTCGATCGCTTCAACGACAAGGTCATCAAGCTGGCAAAGGTCGGGACTGCCGCGGAAGAGATGCAAAAATTTTCCCTGGCCCTCGAAAAGACCAAGATCCAGACCATTTTCATGGAAAAACGGGTCAGTGAAACGCTTTCAGCCGATGACGCCGCGATCTTCCATACGCACCTGATGATCCTGGAAGACCGGAGTTTTTCCGCCAAGGTCACCGATCTGATCGAGCAGGGGATGGGGGCCGCCCGCGCCGTTCATGATGTGGTCCAGCATTATATCCAGGCTTTTTCAGCCATGGAGGATCCGTATCTGCGGGAGCGTTCGGCGGATATGGAAGATATCGGGCGACGCATCATCGACGCGATTGAAGGAAACAATGCCAGCGAGGTGATACTCAAGGAAAAACGGGTACTCGTGGCGGACGAAATTTTTCCCTCCAATCTTGCGATGCTTGATCCGGGCAAGATTCTCGGCATCGTAACCGAAAAGGGGAACGTTTTTTCCCACGCCGCCATCATGGCAAAGTCGCTCGGTATTCCTGCAGTTCTAGGGGTGCAGGGAGTGATGGCGGCCGCCAATGTCAAGGATGAGATCATCGTCGACGGTTCCTCGGGGCATATCTATCTCAATCCGGATGCGGGAATCAAAAAGGAGTATGTACGCCTCGAACAGGAGTATGCCGGGCGGATGAAGGAGCTGGAAGGGCTTCGCGACCTGCCGGCGGTTACAACCGATGGTGTCGTGATCGCTCTGAACGCCAATATAGGGTTGATTTCCGATGTCCGGGTCGCAAACCTGCATGGCGCCGAAGGGGTAGGGCTCTACCGCACCGAGTTTCCATACATGGCGCGCTCCGCATTTCCCGACCGTGAGGCCCAGGCCGGCATCTACCGCAAAATCCTGGAGGGATTTCCCGGCCAGACCGTCAACATTCGCACTCTCGATATCGGAGGCGACAAGGGTCTGTCCTACTTTCCCTATCCTCACGAGGACAACCCGTTTCTGGGGTGGCGCTCGATCCGCGTCTCGCTTGAACGGCAGGACATCTTCAGGGAGCAGTTGGCCGGCATCATGCTCGCGTCCCATGCCGGAAATGCGACGATAATGTTTCCGCTCATCAGCAGCCTGGATGAAATCCGGCAGATCAGGGAAATCCTGACTGCGGTCAGAAACGAGCTGCTGCGTGAAGGTCACGATGTCCCCGGCTATATACCGCTAGGAATCATGATCGAAGTGCCGGCAGCGGTGCTGATAATCGACTATCTGCTTGCCGAGGTTGATTATGTCAGCATCGGCACCAACGACCTGATCCAGTACACACTGGCCGCCGACCGCAATAATGCCAGCGTCAGGCAGTATTATGATCAGTATCACCCGGCAATTCTGCATTCAATCAAGCGTGTAGCCGATGCCGCCAACAAGGCCGGCAAAAAGGCGTCGGTGTGCGGAGAAATGGCTGCCGATCCGTTGTGCGCACTGCTTTTGGCCGGCATGGGCATCCGGGAATTCAGCCTTTCTGCTCCCAGTATCCCGGTTGTGAAGCAGGCGCTTCGCAGTAACAGTTTCGATGCGTGCCGCCGTCTGGCGCGGGCGGCGCTGGCATGCCGCAGCAGTGCCGACATGGGGCGCTGCCTGGAAAACGCGCGGAAAAAGCTGAACCTGTAACGCCCCTAATAAACTGACTGACAAAAAACTTTCGCCTCATGATTACCTCACGATTTCCAGGATTCTGAATCTAAAATCTTGAGTAATCTTGAAGTAATCTTGAAGCTGAAAAAAGATTTTGAATCAAGAATCTGAATCCGAGGTGATGAAATTTTGTACGATGGACGCCCTACATATGCCGAGATCGATCTCTCGGCGCTTAAGCATAACTACCAGTTAATCCGCTCTTCAATCCCGCGTCGGACCGAGATTCTGGCGGTAGTAAAAGCCGACGCCTACGGGCACGGCTTCATGGATATCAGCCGGGAGCTGGAAGACCTGGGGGTTAACGCCTTCGGCGTTGCTTTCCTGGCCGAAGGGATTCAGCTGCGCAAAAGCGGCATCGATAAGCCGATCCTCCTGTTGGGTGGGGTCTATCCCGGACAGGAACGAAAGTGTATCGGCTACAATCTCTCAACGGCGATTTTTACACTGGAACAGGCGCAGGCTCTCAACCAGGCCGCCTCTGCCGGAAAGCTCTTCCGCAGGGCGCAGGTGCATCTCAAGATCGACACCGGTATGGGGCGTTTGGGAATCGCCTATAATGAAGTTCCCCGGTTTCTTGCCGAGCTGAAGAAATTGCCGAATATTGCGCTGGACGGCGTTATATCGCATTTCGCCAGTGCCGATGAACTCGATGAGTCCGGTCAGTATTTTACCAGACTTCAAGGCGAACGGTTTGCCTGGGCGCTGGCCGAAATCCGCAAAGAGGGTTTCAATCCGCGTTATATTCATATTGCCAACAGTGCCGCAGCCCTGCTGCGGAATATTCCCGACTGCAACCTGATCAGACCGGGAATCACCTTGTATGGTGCCCTGCCGTCGGCCGATTTCCAGGGCAAGCTTGATCTTAAACCGGTCATGCGCCTCAAGAGTCGAATCGCCATGGTCAAAAGCGTTGAGCCGGGAACGACCATCAGTTATGCCCGCCGTTTTACCGCGGGACAGCGCACGCTTATCGCCAGTGTTCCGGTCGGGTATGCTGACGGCTATCCGCGCTCCCTCACGAACCTGGGCGAAGTGCTGGTGCGCGGAAAGCGTGCCAAAGTGGCCGGAACCGTCTGCATGGACTGGATCATGCTTGATGTGACGGGAATCGAGGGTGTTTCCGTAGGAGATACCGTTACCCTGATGGGGCCCGACGACGAAGGTAACTGTATTCATGCAGAAGAGCTGGCTGTCTGGGCCGGCACAATTCCCTATGCGATCTTCTGCGGCATCAGCAAACGGGTGCCGAGGGTATACCTGAAGTAATGACTGCCATGTACGCACTTGCCATAGATCTTGGAACTACCACCCTGGCCGCTTCGCTGATCGACTGCAGTAACGGCGCGCGCCTTGCCGTCTCCGGTGCGTTGAATCCGCAGCGCCGTTTCGGCGCCGATGTGATCTCCCGGCTGGATGCCGCCGTCAACTCCGAGCCGTTCCGGAAGGAGATGACAGTGCTGATTCGTGCCGAGCTGAGGAGGATGGGGCAGGTGCTTTGCGATTCAGCCGGCATCGCCTGGGATGACGTACCGAAGGTGGCCATCGCCGGCAATCCGGCCATGCAGCATATTCTGATGGGGCTGGATCTCAAAACATTGGCCTTTCCCCCTTACCGCCCCCTTTACACCGCAGGCACCCATTTAAGGGCCGTCGACCTGGATTGGGACGGCAGCGCAGACATCTATCTCTTTCCGATGCCGGGAGGTTTTGTGGGCGGCGATACGGTGGCATTTGTCCATGGTGCCGAACCGGGTGAAGCCACACTCTGCCTTGACATGGGTACCAACGGAGAAATTGCCCTGGTCGCGGGGGATACAATCTGGGCTACTTCCGCCGCCGCCGGACCGGCCTTCGAGGGGGGGAACCTCTCCTGCGGCATGGCCGCGCTGCCGGGGGCCATCAGCTCCGTGCGGATTGAAGATGAACGTCTCAGGCTCCAGGTCATCGGCAACGGACAGCCGTGCGGCATCTGCGGTTCGGGGGCAATCGAGGCGGTCACCGAGCTGCTGCGCTGCAACATCCTGGAAGCCGGCGGCAGGCTGCGGGGGGCGGAGGAGATCGACTCCAATCTGGCGGCGCGGGTGATCGAGTATCGGGGTGGGAACGCATTTGTCCTGCATCGCGACGCGGAGCGGCTGATTCTGCTGTCACAGGAGGATATCAGGCAGCTGCAGCTTGCCAAGGCTGCGCTGCGGGGGGGGATCGACGTGCTTGCGGAACGATCCCGTATACGTTGCGAAGCCTTGAAACAGGTGATTTTGACCGGTTCTTTTGGCGCCGTTGTGCAGGCAGACTGGCTGAAAACGATTGGAATTTTTGACGGAAGCATGGTACAAACGACCCGCTTTACCCCGGAAGGGGCTTTGGCGGGCGTTGAAAAGGCGCTGGCAGGCAATGACGGCATCGGCGCGGTAGAGGATCTGGCACATCGCTTCCGGGTGGTACCGCTCTCCGGAACGCCACTATTCGAGACGCTCTTCATGCGGCATATAGATTTTCCCACATCCTGATAAACAGATAAGTCGATATTTCTGACAAATTACCTCGGCAAGGAGTACGGGCATGGCAAAGATTACCAGGGCGCTGATAAGTGTCTCTGACAAGAGCGGTATTGTTGAATTCTCGCAGCAGCTGGCGGGCTACGGGGTGGAGCTGCTTTCCACCGGCGGCACGGCCAAACTGTTGCGGGAAGCCGGCTTGACCGTCAAGGATGTCTCGGAGTTTACCGGTTTTCCGGAAATGCTCGATGGAAGGGTAAAGACCCTGCATCCCAAAGTGCATGGCGGTCTGCTGGGAATGCGTTCCAACCCTGAGCACGTTGCCAAAATGAAAGAGCACGGCATCGAAAACATCGATATGGTGGTCGTAAATTTGTACCCCTTTGAAGCGACTGTTGCCAAGGAGGGGTGCCGCCTTGAAGATGCCATCGAGAATATCGATATCGGCGGGCCGACCATGCTCCGCTCGGCCGCCAAGAACTATCCGGATGTAACCGTGCTGGTCGACAGCGCCGATTATGCGCAGGTTCTGGAAGAGATGAAAGCCAATGCAGGCGCGGTATCCGCGGCCACCAATTTTGCTCTGGCGGTCAAGGTTTTTCAGCACACCGCCGCTTACGACGGGGCGATTTCCAACTATCTGGGCGCAAGGCTGACGAGTGAAGTTCAGGAATATCCCGCGACATTTACCCTCCAGGTAAAAAAGGCCCAGGATCTCCGCTATGGCGAGAATCCTCATCAATCGGCGGCTTTTTATGTGGAGAGCCGCATCACCGAACCATGTGTCTCCAATGCCCAGCAGCTTCAGGGGAAGGAACTCTCCTTTAATAATATCATCGATCTGGACGCTGCCATTGAAACCGTCAAGGAATTCGAGCAGAGTGCGGCCGTTATCATCAAGCATACCAACCCTTGCGGAGTGGCGCTGGCGGAATCGCCGCTGACAGCCTACCTCAAGGCACGGGAGTGTGATCCGGTTTCAGCCTTCGGCGGCATAGTCGGCTTTAATCGAACTGTTGATGCCGCGACCGCCAAAGAGCTGACTTCCACCTTTCTGGAAGCGGTCATTGCTCCCGGTTACAGCGAAGAGGCGCTGGCCATTTTTACCGCGAAAAAGAACGTCCGGGTCATGCAGGTACCACTTCTCGATAGCTATACTGCCGGCGGCTTCGATCTGAAACGCGTTACCGGCGGCTTGCTGCTGCAAGGGCGCGATCTGGGGATGGTAAACGCCTTCGAGTGCCGTGTAGTGACAAAGCGCTCGCCGACAGATTCCGAATACGAGGCGCTCGATTTCGCCTGGCGGGTCTGCAAGCATGTCAAATCGAATGCCATTGTATTCAGTAATCGCGACCAGACGGTCGGCATCGGTGCCGGCCAGATGTCTCGCGTCGATTCATCCAAGATTGCCGTCCAGAAGGCGCTGCTTCCGACCCGGGGAACGGTGCTGGCATCGGATGCCTTCTTTCCTTTCCGCGACGGAGTCGATGCCGCCGCCGAAGCGGGTGTAACCGCCATTATCCAGACCGGTGGCAGCGTCCGCGACGAAGAGGTTATCAAAGCCGCCGACGAGCATGGGATTGCCATGCTCTTCACCACCATGCGCCATTTCCGGCATTAAACGAAGCCACATTTGAGCGCTAACGGCGTTGGCTCGTCAAAAGCTCCTCGACATAGCGTAAAGCTATGCCTGCGTCGCTTTTGCCGCGCCGCCTTGTTATCATCTCAAACCTGACTTCGTTGAGACGTTACCAAGTGTGAATCCGATAATTACCTGCTGAGGTGTTGATATGAAAATACTCGTAATCGGCGGCGGCGGCCGCGAACATGCGTTGGTCTGGAAAATTGCCCAGTCGCCGCTTGTAACCAAACTCTACTGCGCCCCGGGCAATCCCGGGACGGCGGCTCTGGCCGAGAATCTTCCGATTGCCGTCGATCAACTGGACAAACTGCTGGCATTTGCCTATGAGAACAGGATCGACCTGACGGTTGTCGGTCCCGAACAGCCGCTGTCACTCGGTATCGTCGATCTGTTCGAGTCGCACGGACTAAAAGTATTCGGTCCGTCGCAAAAAGCCGCCTTTATCGAGGGGAGCAAGGCCTTTTCGAAAGATCTGATGAGCAAGTACCGCGTGCCGACCGCAGCCTACGGCGTGTTTACCGACCAGGCCGAGGCGGAAGCGTTCATCAACCGCACCGGGGCGCCGATCGTGGTCAAAGCCGACGGCCTGGCGGCCGGCAAGGGAGTCATCATTGCCCAGACGTGCGAGGAGGCGGTTACGGCAGTTCGCGACATGCTCAGCGGTAACGCCTTCGGGAGTGCCGGCTCGCGGGTTGTTATCGAGGAGTTTCTGACCGGCGAGGAGGCCTCGTTTCTGGTCATCACCGATGGAAAGAACATCATTCCCCTGGCCAGCGCCCAGGATCACAAGGCCATCTTCGATGGCGATCTGGGACCCAACACCGGTGGCATGGGCGCCTATTCACCCGCACCCGTGGTAACGCCGGACATTCATGAAAAAGCGATGCAGCTGGTAATCCGTCCGACCGTGGACGGTATGGCCGCCGAAGGGCGCCCCTATCGCGGGGTATTGTATGCAGGGTTGATGGTGAAGGACGGCGAAGTGAAAACCCTGGAGTTTAATGCCCGATTTGGTGATCCCGAGTGCCAGCCGCTCCTGATGCGGATGAAATCGGATATCGTGCCGGTTCTGCTAGCAGTTGCCGATGGTGATCTTGGTTCAGCCGGAATAGAGTGGCATGACAAGGCGGCCGTCTGCGTCGTCATGGCCTCGGAAGGGTATCCCGGCGATTACCGGAAGGGTGATGAAATTTCCGGTCTTGAGCAGGCGGCAGAGCTTCCGGATCTGTACGTTTTCCATGCCGGCACGGCAGAGAAGGGTGGTGCCTGCGTCACCAACGGCGGCAGGGTTCTGGGTGTCACCGCGCTCGGGGCAACCGTCAAGGATGCAATAGCCGCTGCCTATCGGGGGGTATCGCGAATCGCCTGGCAGGGCGTCCAGTATCGCAGCGATATCGGCAAAAAAGCGCTTGAACGTTAATTTTTGAAATGTCTGGGGAATTACGAGGAGAAACGATGAAAACTGCCCCGCTTGTACTACTGATGATGGGAAGTGACACTGATCTTTCGACGATGCAGGAAGCGGCAGATATCCTTCGTTCGTTCAACGTTCCGCATGAGATGCGGATTTCATCGGCGCACCGTTCGCCGGCTCGCACCCTTGCTCTCGCATCGGAAGCGGCCGATCGGGGTGTCAAGATCATCATCGCCGGTGCAGGAATGGCGGCGCATCTGGCTGGAGTAGTTGCGTCGAAAACCATCCTTCCGGTCATCGGCGTACCGATGCCGGGTGGCGCTCTGAACGGGGTGGACGCGCTTTATGCAACGGTGCAGATGCCGGCCGGGATACCTGTCGCAACAATGGCGATAGGCAAGGCCGGGGCAAAAAATGCCGGACTGTTTGCCGTACAGATCCTGGCGCTTTCCGATCCGCATCTTGCCGGAGCACTTATACGCTATCGGGTCGAAATGGACAAAGAGCTTGAGCAGAAGGATGCCGAACTGCAGGCACGGTAGTGAGGTGTGGCAGGCGGCCGAAATTAATTCGCTGAATCTGGAGCAGGCGAGTAAATTATGGTTGACTTTTCCGCGCGTCACATGATAGATAACAGGACGCTTTTGATGGCCACATTGGTTTCTTGAATCGATACATCTCAGCGGGTTAGATCAGTTAAACAGTATCATCCACAATTCATCAGAGCGCTGTTTTGTGGTTATATTCCCCATTAGCTCAGTTGGTAGAGCAGGTGACTGTTAATCACCTTGTCCGTGGTTCGAGTCCGCGATGGGGAGCCAATCAAAAACAAGTCTGATTATCTTGATACGGGTAATCAGACTTGTTTTTTATCAATTGAATGCGGGAATAACTCAGTGGTAGAGTGTCAGCTTCCCAAGCTGAAGGTCGCGGGTTCGAATCCCGTTTCCCGCTCCATAAAATCAAGGACTTAGCTAGAATCAGCTAGGTCCTTTTGCTTTTTTGTAGCTGTGTTGTAGCATCTGGCGGAAAATGTAGCGCGAAAAATGATTTGGCAGTGATTTGCGTCCGATTTGGCAGTGAAGCGCTTCAATAAACAAGGGGGATTTAAGGTGCTTTTTATGGCCTTTAAATCCCCCTTGAAAGCTACCAGTTTTTGTATATCAATTCCCGCCTTTTTTGCCCCCACCCGGCACGCATCATCGACATTAGTTTTTTTAAATGTCCTCCGTATATCTGGGTGGCCTCTTTTTACATCTGAGTGACTGGCAGGGCCTCCAGAAAGAACTGGCATTTGTGAATGGTGCCGATGAATTGTTGGTCGGCTACTGCCGCCGATCCTTTGGCATTGCCTATGTTCATTTCCTCCATGCCGGTGATCACCTCATTCTTTGTCCCAGTTCCTTCAACTACCTGGTTAAGGTATAAGGTGACTGCGTCACCCAGCCTCCGCAAAGAAACCCTGTATCTCACTCCTGTCGTAATAACCGTGCCACCAGTGATTACGACAGGGTTCACTGCTGGGGTGGCGTGTTTGACCTGAGCGTAAATTTTGTTGTAAAGGAGCCAGAGAGAGATGGTGCCTTTATCATTACTTCTAACCTGAGAGCCACAGAGTTTGGCGTAAACCCCTGCCCCCGGCAGGGTCGTTACTGTGAATTCCGTTAGCATGGTGAAATCGGCGGCATTGCAAAAGCCTGCATGACCGTAAACCCCTCCTGTGGCTGCGTTGAGGGTTATGCCGTCGGGGCCGACAAGGAAAGAACCGTGGAAGGTGGGGCGCAGATTGGTCGAGACGTCTTGCCGGGCCATCCAGTCCATGTTCAAGGCGCAACCGGGCTTTGTGTCCTTCTCCGGAAGTGCGGCCTCCACGTATGCCCAGCCTGCGGTGACGGCGGCACCTGGGTTTTGCGAGTAATACAGCCGGGCCCGGCCGCCCTCGAGAGGGACTGACAGAAAAACGGGATTGAATACCTTTTCGGCGCCGTTGCGCTGCTGCCATGCTTCGTTCGGTTCGACGATGACGACGGCGGGCCGGAAGGCCTTGAAGGTGACAGGGTCCACCTCGACCAGGGCGACTCTTTGCCTTGTACCATCCCACCCTGAAAAAGCAACGTATGCCCGGCCGGCGAAGAAAAGGGCGGCGGGATCGGCCTCCTCCAGTGAGTGCCAGCAAGCCCGGCCGATATCATCGAAGATGTAGCCCAGGTCCACCCAGGGGCCGTTTGGGGAGGCGGAGCGCAAAGCCCCGGCCTTGAGGTGGTTTATCCCGGCGGCCATCTCTTTGTATGTTGCATAATAGAGGCCGTCGAGCGGGGATCTCCTGACGTGAACGTCGGCCCTGTTGGCCGGCATGGCGTCATGGAAAACATAGGGGCCGGCGGCGGCCGGGGCCGTGTAATGGTTTGTGAACAGAAAAGAGACGTCACAGGTCCAGAGGTGCCATACCCCGTCGATCACCTGGGCGCTCGGGTAATACCCCACCTGGGCAAGGTCGTCGTCGGCAGCGGACAAACCGGCAAGGGTCGCGGCTTGCCGGTGCTTGGTTCCTGTTTTGTCGTCGTAGAAGAGGTGGTAATTGCCGGCTTCATAAAGGAGGTCGAATTCGTTGATTCCGGTGTCCACGGTAAACAGTTCGTTGCTGTGCCGCCCGGAACGCATCAGGCTGATCAGGTCTGTCCTGTGGCTGCTGTCGTTGTTCACGAGGTCCGCCTGCACATCGTTCAGCCATTCGGCGGTAACGATGGTGCCCAGCTGGCCGGTGGCCGGATTGCCGTCATGGAACCGGCCGTCAAGGGAAGTTATTTTTTTCATGTTGCCTCCTGTTTAATTTGTTATTTCCACAAAGGTATGGGCCGGTTTTAAAAGATCGAAAATCTCCTGCAAGGAAGGGCCGTTCCCCAGGGGCTCCCCTGCCATGCCGGCGCCTGCCCTGAAAGCGTTCAGCCTGTCGAGGATGATCACTCTCCAGCACCACCTGGCCGACTCTTCCAGGGTTTCCAATCCCGGCCAGCTCCACCCCGCCATGAACGGGTTCAGTTCCTGGATCACCACCACATAGCCCAGGGCTTTGGCCAGCTGGATATAATAGGCCCTGTCCAGCCTGCCCAGGGTGTTCATCTTGAAGAGCAGCTGGGCTCTCCTGGCCTGGAGGGTGTCCTCCTGGGCGGGTTTGAGGTTGTAGGTTTTTTCCCAGGCCTCCAGCAGGGAGAAGGCGGAATCGGCGAAACTTTCCCTGAAGAACAGGTCCACGCTCTCCATGGCCCTGTCCAGGTGGGAGCCCTCCACTGCCAGGTCGTCGTCGGAAACCGGCCCCAGCTCCAGGGGGATGAGCGTTTTGAGCGTTTCTTTATGTGACATCGATCACCCCCGGCCTGAGCACCTGTGCCGGGCCTGCCGCCACGGTGGCGGCGGGGGCGGTGATGGCCACCGTGTTTGCCCCGTTCAGTACGGCGATGTTGATGATCTGGGCCAGGTAGAAGTCCTGTCCAGGGGTGAGGGCGTTGAGGTAGGAGGTGAGGTCGGCGGCAATTTTCGGCCTGTCCGCGTCCGACCCTGTGACCGCCACCGCTATGTCCACCGGGAGGATCTCGATGGGGAGGCACCTGATCACCGAGGCTGTCACCGGCCGCACCGTGTCGATGAAGTCTTTCACCGTGGCCAGCAGCTCCGGGGAGGGGATCTCCGTGTCGTAGGTGCCGGCATCCGCCACGATGACCACGTCCACGGTGCCCGGCCCCTGGCCCAGGGGGATGCAATAGGTCGCCACCACCCCCGGCACGGATTTGGCCCACTGTTCATAGTCGTTGGCGTTGCCGCCGGCGGGGGGCCGCCGTATATAGTTGAGCAGCCGGCCCAGAAGCTCCGGGTCCGTTTCCCCGGTTTTTTTGGTCAGGCCCCTGATAAAGGCATGATGTTCGAGGTTCTCTGCATCGGAAGTGTCCGGGAAGATCTGGTCGATGGCGTATTTCTGGTAACGATAGAGCCCCCAGAACGCCGAGGCGAGGGCGGCGGACTTAACGTAGATCAGGCTGCCCTTGGCGGTGTCGGCGCCGGGGAACTGGTTGACGTAATCGGTCAGGATGGCATTGAGCAGTTCATCGTATGTCGGAATGGGAATGGCCATTAAACCACCTCTCTGAATGTGTTGTAGGTGATGATGCGGCCGTCGGCCTGGATGGCGGAGACCAGGATGTTCAGGCGGTGGCGGTCG
>DATNCC010000256.1:0-14574 GCA_035571735.1 Dongiaceae bacterium
CCAAATCAATCTCGACTGTCAATACTTATTTTTTCGAAGCGACAATCTTTTTAAAGAGCACCCCGGCGAAACAAAAAGGCTGTCTCAAAAGGGACTCGCTTTCTATCATAAATAATTCGACGCTGTCAAAATAAAAATGAACGGGAGAGAAAAAAATATCGGGTTAGCTACTTGTCTTCCTCGAATACTTCGTAGAATCCATGTGTTCCGAGCTTATGAACTTTCATGAGATTTGTTGAGCCACGTGTTTCAAGAATTCCCATCGTAATCACGATCAGATCGCCATTGCGAAATCCTGTTGCCAACATTTTTTTTTCAACCTCGGAAATCTGCTGATCGGTGTGTTCCATAATACCAACTTCTGCACATTGTACGCCCCAGAAGATCGAAAGCCGCCGTCGAATTTCCAGTGATGCGGTAAATGCAATGATCCGGGTTGTTGGACGGAAGGCCGATATAAGTGCCGCTGTACTGCCGGAACGAGTAAACACGACAATGGCCTTGGCTTTGAGCATGGAAGCTGTCCGGCAGGATGATTCGGCAACCGCTCGGGCTACAGTCGAATCTGCGCCGTGAGGAGGTAAATTAGCAAGGAATTCCGTATCTTCAACATCGCTGGCGATGCGAACCATCGTCTCGACTGATTCTATCGGAAAATCACCTGAAGCGGTTTCCGCCGAAAGCATGATTGCATCTGTACCATCGATAATCGCATTGGCTACGTCGGATGTTTCAGCCCTGGTAGGTCGTGGGTTCCGAATCATCGAATCCAGCATCTGAGTCGCAGTTATGACCGGCTTGCCGGCCTTGTTGCATGCCTGAATGATCTTTTTCTGATAGATCGGCACCTTTTCCGGTTCAATTTCGACACCCAAGTCTCCGCGAGCCACCATAACGGCATCGGTCGCTTCCAGGATCTTTTTGAAGTTGCGCAGCGCCTCCGGCTTCTCGATTTTGGCTACGACAGGAGTATCTTTCCCCTTGGCAGAAATTATCCTCTTTATTTCTTCAATATCTTCCGCAGTACGTACAAAAGAGAGCGCAACAAAATCGACTCCGGCTTCAAGTGCAAAATCAAGATCGACCAGATCCTTTTCGGTAAGACAAGGTGCCGAAACATTCACCCCTGGAAGATTGATCCCCTTGTTGTTTTTGAGCAGTCCACCGGCAACAACCAGGCAGCGAACCCTTTCGCCTTCAAGCGCGACAACCTTAAACTCCAATAGGCCGTCATCCAGCAGGATTCTTGATCCGGGATGCACATCATGCGGCAGGGAGCGGTAAATAGTCGGAATGATGCCGTCACAGCCAAGTATGTCATCGGTAGTAATGACAACTTCCTGCCCTTTGGTCAGGAGCATACCATCCCCTGCCATCTTCCCGGTCCTGATTTTCGGCCCCTGAAGGTCAGCAAGAATTCCCGCCTGACGCCCCAACTTATCCGATACCTGCCGGATGATCCGGATCAATTCCAGTTTCTGGGCGTTTTCGCCATGCGAGAAATTCAGCCTGAATACGTCGACCCCGGCCTTCATCAATTTCTGAATCATTTCCGGCGATGAGCTTACCGGACCGACAGTTGCCACAATCTTGGTTTTACAGGTCGATCTTGACATTCATGCTCCTTCAGTGTTGATTCTGTTTCACAAAATTCAGCGTACCACCCGCCAATAGTTCCTGCCGCTGGCGATCGGATACATCCAGTAATGTAATGACTTCCCTGCCGCTGACGAACACGGGAATTTCACCGGTTCCGCTTTCGACAAGACGCCGTACATCGGGAAATGAAACCTGATCCCCCTGCTGAAAGAGATCGCTATCGGCCGGATTCTTGAAAACCAGCGGTAATATGCCGAAATTAACCAGATTGGCCTTGTGAATGCGGGCAAAGCTTTTTACTATCTTGGCGCGAATCCCCAGATAGCGCGGTGCAATTGCGGCATGTTCACGGGATGACCCCTGCCCGTAGTTCTCGCCGGCGATAACTACACCGTTTCCGGCGGACAGAGCGCGCGCGGGAAATTCCGCATCTACCTGTTCGAAGACATGTTCGCTGATGGCCGGAATATTGCTGCGCAGCGGCAACACGTTATTGCCGGCCGGCATGATATGATCAGTCGTGATATTGTCACCCAGCTTTATCACGACGCCGGCCTGCAGAGAATCAGGCAACGCCTCGAAATCCGGGAACGGGACGATATTCGGCCCGGTCTTGATCTCTACCCCGGAGCTGTCTTCCAGCGGGAAGATTATGCTGGAATCATCCAGAAGATATTTTTCGGGATTCTGCACCGCCGGATAAGATATGGTTTCACCAAGTTTGCGAGGGTCGGTAATGACGCCGTAAATACCGGACGCCGCGGCTGTTTCCGGCGAACAGAGATACACCTTGTCGTCCTTGGTGCCGCTTCGGCCGGGAAAGTTGCGCGGAAAAGTACGCAGACTCACCTGATTCGTTCCCGGTGCCTGCCCCATGCCGATGCACCCCAGACAGCCGGACTGGTGAATACTGACTCCAGCCATCAGCAGCATCAAGACGCCGCCATCCTGGGCGACGTTCTCCAGCGCCTGACGACTCCCCGGATTGACATGGAAATGAACCCCTGGTGCAACACGGTTCCCTTCAACGATGCGGCACACGGTCATCAGGTCGCGGTACGACGAGTTCACCGAACTGCCAACGATGACCTGGTCAACCTTTGTCCCCGCCACCTCCGCTACCCTCACCACGTTGTCGGGCGACGATGGGCACGCGATCAACGGTTCCAGCGACGAGAGATCGATTTCGTCGTACTCGTCGTAGACAGCCCCCTCATCGGCAGCCAGCGGTTGCCAGCTTTCACCCCTCCCCTGTGAAACCAGAAATTCCCTCGTCCGTTCATCCGAAGGGAATATTGAAGAGGTAGCTCCCAACTCGGCACCCATGTTGCCGATGGTGGCGCGGTCGGTCGCAGAAAGCGTTGCCAGACCCGGTCCATAATACTCGATCACCTTGCCGACACCGCCGCTGACGGTATGGCGACGCAGCATCTCCAGGATCACGTCCTTGCCAGAAACCCAGTCAGGGAGCTTTCCGACAAGCTTAACCCCCATGACCTTCGGACTGGGAAGATTGAAGGTATGTCCGGCCATGGCCAACGCCACGTCCAGTCCGCCGGCGCCGATTGCCAGAACGGAAAGCCCGGCCGCCGTCGGAGTATGGGAGTCCGCGCCCAGAAGGGTGCTGCCGGGGACTCCGAAACGCTCGAGATGAACCTGATGGGACACTCCGTTGCCCGGTTTGGAGAGATGCACGCCGAATTTCATCGCCGCCGAGGTCAGAAAAGCATGGTCATCCGCGTTCTTGTAATCGGTCTGCAGCAGGTTGTGATCGATATACTGCGCCGCCAGCCCGACCTTCACGCGGGGCAGCCCCATGGCGATAAACTCCAGCATCGCCATCGTGCCGGTGGCATCCTGCAGCAGGGTATGGTCGATGCGGATGGATATCTCGGTGCCGGGGACAAGCTTTCCTTCAACGAGGTGTGACTCCAGAATTTTGGTGGTCAGGTTTCTTGGCATATCAGGCACTCCATTTTTTATCTTATTATACACCAATATGTGGGAGTATTTAAATCAGGCGTGTATCGCTTCCTTATGAACATCAAGCGCCGCCTCCCGGATCGCCTCGGGGAGAGTGGGGTGGGCGTGGCAGATCAGAGCGATGTCTCTGGCAGTGCCGCCGAAACTCATCACCGTGGCCGCTTCGGCAATCAGGTCGGAAGCCCGGGGGCCAACGATATGAACTCCCAGTACCCGATCGCTTTCCAGATGGGCAAGAATTTTGACGAAACCTTCCGTTTCATCCATGCATCGGGCCCGGCCGAGAGCGGCAAAGTTGAAGCGGCCGCTGCGATACGGAATGCCGGCTGCCTTGAGCTGTTCCTCAGTCGCCCCAACGCCGGAAGCTTCCGGCCAGGTATATACAGCTCCCGGAATGTACTCGTATTCAACCTTTGTCGTCATGCCCGCAATCCGCTCGACACAGGCGACCCCTTCCTCGGAGGCTTTGTGCGCGAGCATGGGACCCGCCACCAGATCGCCGATGGCAAACACCCCAGAAACCGACGATTGAAACGAATCATCGACAATCACCCTCCCTGCTTCATCCAGTGCGACACCAAGCGCCTCCAGGCCGAGACCGCCCGTCACCGGTCGTCGCCCGACCGCCACCAGCACCTTGTCGCAATCGATCTCTTCGCTGCCGGTTCCGGAGTTGAACTCAACGATCGCCTTGGCGCCGATCCGGCGCACGCCGGTAATGCGCGTTCCCAGCTTGAACTGGATCCCCTGCTTGCGCAGTGAGCGGTAGAGCATATCGGCCGCCTGACGATCCATATTCGGCAAAATCTGCGGCAGCATCTCCATCACCGTCACCTGGGCGCCCAGACGACGCCAGACGGACCCGAGTTCGAGTCCGATAAAGCCGCCGCCCGCCACGATCAGATGTTCCGGCACCTGATCGAAGGAGAGCGCTTCGCGCGCAGTAACAACAACGTGCCCGTCGAAAGGGATTCCCGGCAGAGCGGCCGCCTCGCTTCCGGTCGCAACAATCACCTTGGGAGCGGTGAGAACTACGGTCGAGTGTGGAGCGGGTTCCAGAAGGCTCTGCTGGCCGTTCGACCCGGATGAAGAAGCCGCAAGCGCCACCTCCACCTGATGCTGACCGGAGGCGTTAATACCCTTGAGCAGAGCGGTGCCGTGGATTCGTTCGATTTCGTTTTTCTTGAACAGATAGGCGATACCGTCGGTCAGCTTCTTGACCACATCCTCCTTGCGCAGCATCATGGCATCCAGATCGAGGCGCGGAGGATCGATTGCTATGCCGTGCAGAGCGAACTTGTCCCGTGCCATGGCAAAAAGCTCGCTGGAGTCAAGCAGCGCCTTGCTGGGGATGCACCCTTCATTAAGACAGACACCGCCGGAAGCGGCACGCTTTTCAACAACGGCAACCTTCATTCCGAGCTGTGATGCGCGGATTGCAGCCACATAGCCGCCAGGCCCGGCACCGATGATAATTAAATCGAATTTTGTTTCAGACATTAGCGTCATCCCCCCTTAAGCGGCAACCCGCGTTGGCCAGCCAAATAACAATCTATCTGAAAACGTGATTTTTTCGCAAGGTCAAGGCGATCAAAGGATTGCGCGGAGGCGTACCACTCGGTACGCCGCACAAGTAATCCTGAAGATCAACGCCGAGATTGCGGAAAAGGCGCGTTTTCTACCCTTCCAGCAGCAGCTCTTCCGGCTCTTCGATATACTCCTTGACCTTCTTCAGGAAACCGACCGCCTCGCGACCGTCGATGATGCGGTGATCATAGGAGAGCGCCAGATACATCATCGGCCTGATGACAATCTGTCCGTCGCGCACGACCGGTCGATCCTGAATCGCGTGCATCCCGAGCACGGCACTCTGGGGAGGATTGAGAATCGGCGTGGAAAGCATCGATCCGTACACCCCGCCGTTACTGATGGTGAACGTTCCCCCCTCCAGGTCCTGAATCGTCAGCTGATTGGTTTTGATCTTCTCCACAAATGCGGCAACAGCCTGATCGATCTCATACAATTTAAGCTGGTCCGCATTACGCAAGATCGGCACAACCAGCCCCTTGTCACCGCCAACCGCTATGCCGATATCATAAAAATGGTGATAAACGATATCGTCACCAATGATGCTGGCATTGACCAGCGGGAATTCCTTGAGCGCCTCGATGCACGCCTTGACGAAAAAAGGCATGTAGCCAAGGGCCACTCCGTGACGCTGGAGGAAATGTTCACGATAGGTGCTGCGCAGCGTCTTGACGTGGGATAGATCGGCCTCGTTGAACGTGGTCAACATGGCGGTCTGCTGGCGGGCGGCCACCAGGCGCTCGGCGATCCGTTTGCGGAGCGGCGACATCGGGCGGCGCTCCTCACGGCCGGAGGAATAGGCCGGCGCTTCTTCCGAGTGCACGGATACTGGCTGTACAGGCTTTGCCGGGGCGGGCGAAGCAGACGGCACTGTACCGCCCGCAGGAGCCTGAGGAGAGGGCACGCTCTGGCGATCGGACACTACCGCGACCGGCTCGACTGCCGTGGCAGGGGGGGAGGGAGGCGGCATTTTCGACTTCTCCTCGATTCGGGCAAACAGATCATCCAGTGTGATGCGCCCCCCCTTGCCGCTCCCCGCTACTTCATCCGGAGATATATTGTTTTCACGCATCTCACGCCGCAAGGACGGTGACGATGACGGTGCGACAACTGTCTCGGCCGGAACCGGAGCAGCAGCAGTAACGGGCGCTTCCGGCTTGACCGCGATCTCCTCGATCACGCCGATCGTTGTCCCGACCGTCACAGTTGTGCCTTCGGATACCGATATGGTGAGGACTCCGGCAGCTTCGGCATTCAGATCAAGGGTAATCTTGTCCGTTTCAATCTCGCAGAGCGGCTCATCCCGCGTGACAACGTCGCCGCTTTTTTTGAACCACTTGGCCAGCAGCGCCTCGCGCACCGACTCGCCGACTTCCGGAATTTTTATTTCCACGTCTTTTCTCCAGGAATAAATGATGTGAATGCATCTGCGCTTTTCTCGTTGCGAAGCAATTTTATCTCATTTTCACCAATTCTCCAGTGAAATCAAAAAACAAAAGGGCGACCAAACTGGCCGCCCCTGTTGCATCCGAAGCTATATCTAGTTATGCCTCCCCTTTAAGAAATTCCCTGCCAAATGGCGACATCTGTCGCAGGCGGGCAATAATCGGGGGCATCTCGCGGATAACGGTGTCGATCTCGGCATCGGTAGTGTACCGCGAAAGCGAAAAGCGGATGGATCCATGGGCGCAGGTGAAGGGGACGCCCATCGCCCGCAGCACATGGGAAGGTTCCAGGGATCCGGAGGTGCAGGCGCTTCCCGACGACGCGCAGATGCCGAACTCCGACAGCAGCAGCAGGATTGCCTCCCCCTCGACGAACTCGAAAGCGATCGAGGTGGTATTGGGCAACCTCTCGGCACCGCCGCCGTTGATGCGGGCATACGGGATCTCCGTCATCAGGACGTCCTGGAGACGGTCTCGCATCGCTTTGACTGCCGTGTTTTCGACTTCCATAAACTGACCGGCCAACTGGCAGGCCTTCCCCAGGGCGATGATGGCCGCGGCGTTTTCGGTGCCGGCACGGCGACTCTTTTCCTGATGGCCGCCCACCAGAAACGGGCGGAACGGAGTACCGCGACGCACGTACAACACGCCGATCCCCTTGGGCGCGTGCAGCTTGTGCCCGGAGAGCGAAAGCATGTCGATGCTCGAAGCGGCCATGTCGATCGGAATCTTGCCGATGGCCTGCACGGCGTCGCTGTGAAACAGGGCACCCTTCGCCTTGGCGATGGCAGCGGCTTCTTCTACGGGAAAGAGGACGCCGGTCTCGTTGTTGGCCCACATCAGCGAGACGATCGCCGTGTCGGTATCGACCGCGGCCTTCAGTTCCTCCATATCGAGGCGCCCGGCGCCATCAACACCGATTTCCGTCACCCGGTACCCCTTCTGGGTCAGGTTGCGGCACTGGGTCAAAACCGCCGGGTGTTCGACGCGGGACGTGATGACGTGGCGGCGGTCGGGGAATACCTCCAGCGCCGAACGGATGGCGGCGTTGTCGCTTTCGGTACCGCAGGCGGTAAAAATTATTTCATCCGGCGCCGCCCCGAGCAGATCCGCCACACGGCCCCTGGCTTCGTTGACCTTGCTCTGCACCTGGCCGCCGAAAAAATGCATCGAACTCGGGTTGCCGTACAGCTCGCAGAAATAGGGTCGCATCTCCTCGAAGACCGCTTCATCAACCTTGGTGGTGGCGTTGTTGTCGAGATAGATCTCTTTCATTGAGAAACCTCCTCAACCACGATATCTTCGGCGACCAGGTCACGCAGCTTGATTTCGACCATGCGGGCGGTGTTGCCGGACGAGGCGCATCCGGCGCAGGCTTTGCGGAAGGCTACCTGCACCTTGGCGCCGTCGATATCGATCAGCTCCAGATCCCCGCCGTCGGCCCAGAGCAGCGGCCGGATGTCGCGCTCCAGAACTTCCTGGATCAACTGCATTTTCTTCATGTTGGTGAGCTTCTCGGGGCGCTTGCGCGGTTCCTCTGGACGAGCCCCCATTACTTCATCGATCAGTTCCCTGATCCTCGGAATGCAGCCGCCGCAGCCGCCGCCGGCCTTGGTGAAGTGGGTCACCTGTTCCGGCGTGGTCAGACGATTGGTCTCGATGACTTTCTTCAGGAAGATATCGGTGATGCCGAAACACTTGCAGACAACCGTGCCCTCCTGGTCGGGATAAGCCGGCCCGTGATCATGGTCATGATTGTGCTCCGGCGCTTCCTGTCCGCGGTACCTGGAAATAGCCACCTCCAGCGCCTCCTGTCCCATGACCGAGCAGTGCATCTTCTCTTCCGGCAGCCCCCCCAGAAAATCGGCGATATCCTGGTTGCTGATGGCCAGGGCCTCGTCCAGGTTCTTCCCCTTGACCATCTCGGTCAGGGCCGATGATGAGGCGATCGCGCTGGCACAGCCGAAGGTCTGGAACTTGGCGTCAACGATCTTGTCCTTGTTGTCATCCAGCTTGAGATACAATTTAAGCGCGTCACCGCAGGCAAGACTGCCCACCTCGCCAACGGCGTCGGCATCGGGTATATCCCCGACATTGCGGGGGTTCAGAAAATGGTCCTTAACGATCGGCGTATAATCCCACATGGTTATCTATCCTCCAGATTCTTATTTATCTCTGTCATTTATGCTTTGATACTACCTGAACCGACCTGCAGCGTCTTTGCCCCAGGTCAAAAAAAATCAACCCAGAATAAAACGCCGCCCCGCCTCCATCACTTCCGCGAGGCGAGCATCGTTGCCAGCCTCGCCATACAGCCGCACTACCGGCTCGGTGCCCGACTTGCGGAACAGCATCCAGCTGCCGTCATCAAGCAGCAGCTTGGTCCCGTCGATCCTGACGACTTCCGTGACTTTCGCCCCGGCGACTTCGGCGGGAAGCGCGTTGATCTTGCCGCTGTAGGCGGTTTCCAGCTCCGGCGACAGCTTGAGGTTGTCGCGGCGGGTGACGAACCGCCCCACCTCGCCGTACAGCCGGTCGAGAAGTTCGCGGATGCTCTTCCCTTCACGGGCCACCATCTCGGCCACCAGGAAACAGGCCAGGATGCCGTCCTTCTCCGGAACATGCCCCCTGATAGTCAGACCGGCGCTCTCTTCCCCGCCGATGGCCAGCTTGTCCTGACTGATCAATTCCCCGATATACTTGAAGCCTACCGGCGTTTCATACACCGGGACGCCATGTTTTTTCGCCACGGCATCGATCAGGTGCGATGTTGCGACAGAGCGTGCCACGCCCCCTTCAAGCTTGCGCACCCGGATCAGGTAATCCAGCAGCAGGGCAATGATATAGTTCGGCTCGATGTAACTCCCGTCCGCATCAATAATGCCGAAACGGTCGGCGTCGCCGTCGGTGGCAAGGCCGAGCCTGATATCCGGATCATTCTTGACCAAGGCGATGAAATCGGGAATGTGCGCCTCTGACGGCTCGGGCGGATGTCCGCCGAAGTAGGGATCGGGGCGGTCATTGATGATGGTGTACGGGAGGCCGCGCTTGCGGAACGGTTCGTCCAGATAGCCGCGTCCGGTGCCGTACAGCGGATTGAGCGCAACCGGACCCAGGCGGCCGATGACATCGAAATCGATCTTTTGTTCCAGCGACTTCATATAAGCGCCGTGAGGGTTGATGTTCTCGACCAGCCCCTGTTTGCCGGCTTCATCAAGGGTTAGTTCCCTGTAGCAGTCGGTACCGATCATCGCGTTGGCGCGCCGTTCGATCTCTCCGGTGGTTTCCGGAAGCGCCGGTCCTCCCCACGATGGCGAAAATTTGACGCCGTTGTATTCGGGGGGATTATGGCTGGCGGTAAAGTTGATGGCTCCGGCGGCGCCGCGCCGTAATATTTCGAACGAGATTACCGGGGTAGGGGTGTCCCGTTCACATATAAACGCTTTTATTCCGGCTCCGGCCAGGACCCGGGCGGTCGCTTCGACAAAACGCTGCCCCATGAAACGGGTATCGCAGGCGATCACGATACCTTTTTCCTGTTCGCCGGATGCCTTGATGGTATCGGCGATGGCCTGGACTACGACCTTGACATTATCAAAGGTGAAATCCTCACACAGGATTCCGCGCCAGCCGGATGTTCCAAAAGCGATCTTGGTCATAGTACCCCTCCAGTGCATAACAGGACATCTTTTGTCGTGTTAGAATAATACAGCCAGTCTTTCCCGTCAAGCCAAAGAACAAAAAGAAAGCCCCCTATTTAGAATTTGTTGATATTTTATTATTTAATGATAAATTGCCGCAACATGCTGGCAATAAAAGTACTTTGGAGGTGAGTATGAACAAGATATCCGGGAGAAGCTGCTGCCGTGGCGTAGTGACACTCGGTATCCTGATGTTCTTGTCGGGGTGGCTTTCCGCGTGCGGAAGAGGTGGTGGAGCCTCAGCTCCCACAACAACCACAGCTGCAACCACCTACGACAATTACAACAAATCCGTCGCCAGCGTTACCACTTCGGCACAAACATTTCTGCAGGTTGCGCAAGACTGGGAGGGAAACGATTTCAGTGGCATGTCGGTAATTGAAATAAAGGTATTGGCAAAGAGTTTTATCGATAGCGGTAATTCGTTCGTATCAACACTGAATAATGTAAATGCGACCGCAGGGGCAATCAAGAAGCAGGCTGGAAAAGCCGTGGCGGCAGGTGGCCTTCCCAGTGGAGCCAGTGTCAGTCCCACCCTGCCGATTGCCGTAGGGGGTGTAATCGATGAGACGGCAACAGCGGTAGCGGCTCTGAATAGCAAGTATGACGCCGGGCAAATTGATGACAACACTTATAAAACCGAGATGGACAAGATTCGGAAGGCAAAAACGTTGAAAGCAGCCGGCATCGGGGTTTCAACGATCGTCGGCATCGCGGGCGGAGCGGTCGTTGGCGCCGGCCTGACGTTGGCCGCCGCTCCGGGTGCCGTGGTTATAGGTGGAACGGTGCTGGCGGGTGCGGCAGTTGGCAAAACCATAAGCTGGATCTGGAACAGCTGCAGTGGAACAAACAAGGCTGCATTGGCAGTAACAGCGGTGAATTCCTGCAAAATATCCGCCGGACAAACCACACCGGATGCTTCAATCCCGAACCTGACGGAAGATGGCGGCACCATGATCATCTCCATTCCGGGGTATGTTCCGGTCGTAATTACCAACTTTAAACCTCCACAATCCGGCAATAAGCTGAATATTGATTTCACACCTGTTCCCGTCGACGCGAACGATCCGGGCGCCACCATCACTGTTGATTACAACGAGATCAAGGTTACGGCCTCTTTATGCTCGCAAATCCTGTCGATTACAGGCCTGCCCAGTCCGCTTGATCCGGGACCCGGACAAAGCGTCACAGTTACCGCCACGGTGTTTCCCGCCATAGCGGGGTGTAATATTTCGTTCAGCATAACCGGAACGGATGGCTATTCAAAATCAGCGACGCCGATAACCGACGCATTAGGTCGAGCAAGCTTCTCTATTCCCGGCGGAGCTGCCGATGTTCATGACACCGTCAGCATGGGTTCGAACGAGAAAACACACGTTGTGACTTATACGTTTTAACGCTGTCTGAATTATCATGCTTTTAAAAATCAGAGGGATTAGTCGGGGCTGACCTGGTAATCCCTCTTTTTTTCAATGCAAAGGGTGATTCCCTTGCGGGAAAAAGACTGTGAGGTATCAGACAGGGCGGGTTTACCGGACGGAGCCTTAAAGGGGTTATGGGGATTGTTGTGAAAAAGGGTGGGGACATATTGTCCCCACCCTTTGATTGTATTCACTCCCCATCTTTCGGCTCCGATTCGGCCTTGTCCACTTCCCGGCGCATCCGGTTCGATTCTGCCTTGGCAGCCTTCTTTCGGCCCCAGTAAGCGCCGCAACCCTTCTTCGGACCAGAGTGTTCAGTTTTTTGTGCCTGGTTTGCCATAGTCTGCTTCATCTCAAATCTTACACTTTGACGGCATGTCGAAGCTGGAAGGCCTTTAAAAGTCTTTGGGTGCGAACGGGATCAGACCCTCTTGGCATTGCGATACACCAGATTGTTTTCCCGCTTGCCCACGGCAATAACCACAACCACCACGAGATTGTCACAGACCTGGTAGACCAGACGATAACCGGCGTCACGCAATTTTATCTTGTAGCAATCCGGCAGACCCGTCAGCTTGGCGGATTCAACGCGGGGAGACTCAAGACGTTCGGCCAGGCGCTTTTTGAACAGCTCTCTGATACCTTTATCCAGCTTGCGCCACTCCTTGAGCGCCGATTCCTTGAACTCAAGTTCATAGTTCATCAAGCGACACCTTGACGCTTTGTTCCTGCTGGCGATCTTTTACAACCTGAATGAGATACTGGTCATCAAGCTGTTCCATCATCCTTTCAAAGGCGGCTGCAGGAACGAGGTAGGCGGTGGGGCGGTTATGGTTGAGGATGGCGACCGGCGCACCCTGTGAACGTCTGATGATATCGGACGGATTTTTTTTGAGGTCGCTTATACTGACGGTTGCTGTGGCAAGCATGGTTTGCATGGCGCACTCCTTTATTTATTTGAGCTTATTTTAGGTCATTATTTAGGTCATTACAACAAATCATTTCAACGATTCCCAAAAGTAACCAAGAGCTCACAAGACCACGCTTGACCTGAATCAGCCAACAGTAGTATATGATTACGTTCAGTATATTCATAAAGAGGATTAAGCATATGACCAAAGAACTCGCCAAGGGGTACGAACCCCATGATGTTGAAAAGAGATGGTACTTCGAGTGGGAAACCAAGGGGTATTTCCGCGCCGCCGCAACTTCGGATAAAAAACCGTACTCCATAGTAATCCCACCCCCGAACGTCACCGGCGCGCTGCACATGGGGCACGCCCTCAACAACACTCTTCAGGATATCCTCTGCCGCTGGAAACGGATGCAGGGATATAACGTGCTCTGGATGCCCGGCACCGACCATGCCGGTATCGCCACCCAGAACGTGGTCGAGCGGCAACTTTCCGCGGAGGGTAAGGACCGCCACGACCTGGGACGCGAAGAATTTATCGAGCGGGTCTGGAAATGGAAAGGGGAGTCCGGCGGGCAGATCATCGGCCAGCTGAAACGTCTGGGGGCGTCGTGCGACTGGGAGCGCGAACGTTTCACGATGGATGAAGGATTGTCAAAGGCGGTCCGCACCGTTTTCGTAAAACTGTACGAGGACGGCCTGATCTACCGGGACAACCGCCTGATCAACTGGTGCCCGCGCTGCCACACCGCCCTGTCGGATATCGAGGTCGAGCATGAAGATCACAAGGGGCACCTCTGGCACATCCGCTACCCTGTTGTCGGCCAGCCCGGGCGCTTTGTGACCGTCGCGACGACCCGCCCTGAGACCATGCTGGGCGATACCGCCGTGGCGGTGCATCCAGAAGACGAACGGTACAGCGACCTGGTCGGCAAAAAGGTGGTCCTGCCGCTCCTTAACCGCGAGATCCCGGTGGTGGCCGATGACTACGTGGAGCGCGAGTTCGGAACCGGCGTGGTCAAGATCACCCCGGCCCACGATTTCAACGACTTCGAGGTCGGCCTGCGCCACGGCCTGGACAGGATCAACGTCCTGGACGAATCCGGCATCATCAACGCCGCCGGACACCAGTACGAGGGAATGGACCGGTTTGAGGCCCGCAAGCGGATCGTGGCCGAACTGGAGGCTGACGGCCTGCTGGAGAAGGTCGATGATCACCCGATGTCGGTCGGCGGCTGCTACCGTTGCAAGACCGTGGTGGAACCGTACCTCTCCCTGCAATGGTATGTAAAAGTTGCGCCGCTGGCCGAGCGGGCTCTTGCCGCGGTGAAAGAGGGCAAAACCCGTATCCTCCCCAAACAGTGGGAAAACACCTACTACGACTGGATGGAAAACATCCGCGACTGGTGCATCTCGCGCCAGATCTGGTGGGGCCACCGCATCCCGGCCTGGTTCTGCGACCACTGCGACGGCGTTACCGTCTCCATGGAAACGCCAGACAGGTGCGGCAAATGCGGCAGCGACGAGATCCGCCAGGAAACCGACGTCCTGGACACCTGGTTCTCTTCGGCCCTCTGGCCCTTCTCCACCATGGGGTGGCCGGAGCAGACGCCTGAGTTGAAAACCTTCTACCCGACCGCCTGCCTGGTGACCGGCTTCGACATCCTCTTCTTCTGGGTGGCCCGCATGATGATGATGGGGCTGCACTTCATGGGCGAGGTGCCATTTCGCCGCGTGCTGCTCCACGGCATGGTCGTCGACGAGAACGGCGACAAGATGAGCAAGGTCAAAGGCAACGTCATCGATCCGCTCGACCTGATTCACGGCGCGACGTTCGATGCGGTGGTCGAAAAAGCATTGCCCGGCGCGCCGGCGGGCGAAGCGCTCGCCAAGTTCAAAAAGAGCTACCCATCGGCCGAGCAGAT
>DATNCC010000257.1:0-22167 GCA_035571735.1 Dongiaceae bacterium
TGTAGGCCAGTTCACTCCAGTAAGTGTCATAATGTCCGTAATTATCATCAGTAAGTGCATACCCAAAACCGACAAAAGCATCCTTGCGGATAGTTCGATACCCGCCGCGAAAAGAGAGGTCTCCATAACCGACCTTCAGGAATGCATCTGTCTGTTTGAGGCTGAGGCCAGGAGTGCCGGGAGCCTGGGAAAAAGGTGCTGTAGGAAAAGGAAATGAGGGTGGGTTCCCGCTCAGGGCATCGGCTTCAACCGTCAGCTTCGGGCCATTGGTCTGCTGATGGTCCAGGCTACCGGAAACGGTGAGCTTGTCGCCGATCGCCTTGCCGCCGACCAGGTTTCCCTTGTAGCTGTCGAAGTTGCCACCACCACCCTTGACCTCTAGACCGTTGATCTCCTCGGCATTGCGGGTGATGATGTTGATGGTGGCGACAAAGGCGCTGTTGCCGTAGAGGGCCGAGCCGGGGCCGCGCACCACCTCCACCTGTTTGACGTTTTCCATTGGAAGCATTTCGGCATACGGGTAGAAGGCACTGCCGGTAATGTTCTTATTCAGCGAATGGCCGTCGATCATGACCAGAATCTTCTCACTGGTTGACGATCTGACACCGCGCACCTCAATAATGGTAAGTCCGTACTCGTTGATCGATATACCGAAGCCGGGCACCATTTTCAGCACATCGGCCAGATTGCGTGCCCCCATGTTCCTTATTTCGTCGGCGCTGATGATCGTGGCAATTGCAGGTGCCCTGCGTAGCGAGGTGGGACGTTTGGTAGCGGTGACCAGATCCTGCTCTTCAAAAAACATCAGCAGATCCCTGTTATCGGCCTGATCGTTCTGCGCCACAACCTGGTTCTGTCCCATGGAAGGCTCATTCGCCCCCAGAACCGTGCCGTTGATACCCAGGCCGGCTATTACAGACAGACATACGATCAATGCTCTCTTTTTCATGGTGTGTCCCTCCTGGGGGGGTGGTTTCCCCATCCGCATCGGCTTCTAAGCTTTATACCATCGTGTTTCATGTGTAAAGTTTTTCCAGCGTGGCTATGCGCGAATGTATCGGCGGAACCGCTTCCGGGTCAATAATCACATCCAGCACGGTCGGGACCCCGGCCAAAATGATTTCGGACATCATCTCCCGGTTTATCTCCCCCGGCTTGGTGATCCTTATGCCCCGCGCGCCATAACCTTCCGCCAGTTTGACAAAATCGACCGGCTTGAAAGTGGATTCAATTCCCTCGGGGATGCCGGCAAGTTTCCTGCCATGGTAGACCATGCCGAGCATGGAGTTGTTCATGATAACCCAGATAACCGGGATTTTGTAATTCACCGCCGTGGCAACCTCCATGCCGTTCATCAGGAACGAACCGTCACCGACCAAGGCGACTACCGGCCTCTTTCCGGCAGCCAGCTTCCCCCCGACCGCCGCCGCCGCCGCATATCCCATCGAGGCAAAACCGAGGCCGACATAGAAAGAGTAGGGCACAGTTATGTTGAGATACCGGATCGCCCAGGCCATGCTGTTGCCGTTGTCCGCAAAATAGACCGTATCAACCGGCATGGCTGTGGTCAGATCCATGATCAATCGCTGCGGGTGATAGGGCATGTTGTTCAGCTTTCTGCTCTTGATCGTCAGCTTTTCCTTGATCTCCTGCACCTCTTTGGATCTGCCGTCTCTCACCTTCTTACGTTTGTTCTTTCTGTGAAGTTCATAGATAAGCTCACGAAGAACAATCCTGGCATCGCCCGCAATCCCGACATCTGCAAAATAATTTTTACCTATTTCATTGCAGTCGATATCGATATGGATCAGCGACTTAGTCGGCTGCAAACTCTTGTCCCACCCGTTTGTCCCCCACTCATTGAAACTGGTTCCTATTGCCAGCATTACATCGACATCTCTCTTGATGATATATTCCTTTGAAACCGGCGACCCGGCGAATCCCAGCACCCCCAATGAAAGGGGATGGGATTCGCTCAGAATCCCCTTGGCTTTCGGCGAAGTGGCGACAGGGATATCCAGCAGTTCGGCCAGTTCCCGTAGCTCAACATCGGCTCGTGCTAGAACTGTGCCCCATCCTGCGACAATCACCGGTCTTTTTACGCTCAAGAGAAGTTTAGCGGCCTCTTTAACCGATTCTCTGTCAAACCCCATCACCTGGGTGACACTGCATCGTTCGTGTTGATCGCCAGCAACCTGCCGCTTCATGATGTCAGCGGGAAGGTTGAGGTGAACAGGCCCCTTTCTGCCGGACAAAGCCACCCTGCGCGCCCTGGCGATCATCTCTCCAGCCTTTGTTTCGTTGATGATGATATCGCTGTATTTGGTTACCTGTCTGAAGATACTGACAATGCCGAAGCTCTGCACTGAAAATTCCTGGACGGCCCCTTTGCCGAACATCGATGTGGAGACCTGTCCGGTCAGGGCAATCACCGGAATGGAATCGCCAAAAGAGGAGGCGACGCCGGTGATCATGTTGGTTGCCCCAGGTCCGGCAGTGCTGCAACAGACCCCGATGTTGCCGCTGACCCGCGCATAGCCGTCAGCCATGAAGGCAGCACCCGCTTCGTGCTTCGCCACGATAACCTTGATTGGGCTCTTGTGAAGCGCATTATTGAGCGGCTCAATAGCCCCACCCGGAACACCGAAGACATACTCCACCTCATGTTTTTCCAAAGATCCGACAATCACCTCCGCAGCATTCATAACAACCCCCCTTTTGATTGTATTTCATGCATGGCAAGCTACTGCCATCAATTTCAAAGCATTTTATGCAATTTACAAATCAAAAAAAATGTGGCATTTTGTTCTCATTAAAATAGCAATCAATAGTCATATACTCAACTGTTTTATTTAATTTAGTTTGTTAATAGTAATTTTGTAACAGAATATAACAAATCGCTGTAGTTTAGTAGGTTACGAATTGTTGTCTGCGCTTTTCAGGCAGAATATTATTTAGTTTACGTACCATTTAGTTCATCATGGTTAAAGTATTTAAATAAGGAGAAACGCTAATGCAAAGACTATCAGGGAAGAACGCTCTTATCACGGGTGGGAACAGCGGTATCGGACTAGCTACAGCCAAACTTTTTCGAGAACATGGCGCTCGTCTCGCCATTACAGGGCGCGATCCGGCAAGTCTTGAGCAGGCTCGGATGGCATTGGGGGGCGATGTTCTGGCGGTACAGAGCGACGCTGGCAGACTCAGCGATATCGAGAGCCTGATGCATCAAGCAGGAGACCACTTCGGCCAAGTGGACATTCTTTTTGTCAACGCTTCCATTGCCCATGCAAAACCCTTTGAACTTGTGACAGAGGCAGAGTTTGACGAAATGGTTACGGTCAATTTCAAAGGGATTTTTTTCACTATTCAGAAAGCTCTGCCGCTACTGTCGAATGGTGCTTCGGTGATAATAACCACTTCTATAACAAATCAAATGGGATCTCCTAACTTCAGCGTTTACGGCTCTTGCAAGGCTGCACAGCGCTCTCTTGTTCAGTCGCTGGGACTTGAACTGATTGGAAGAGGTATTCGTATAAACGCCATCAGTCCCGGCCCTATCGCCACACCGATGTACGGCAGGGTCGGCCTGCCGGAAGAAGTCGAGCAGATGGTTAAGGCCGAGATCCTGAATAAATCCCCGATAAAGCGTTTCGGTGAGCCCGAAGAGGTTGCCAGGGTCGCGCTGTTTCTCGCCTCTGGCGATTCGTCCTATATCATCGGAGATGAGATCGTAGTAGACGGGGGCATGAGTCTTCTCTAGCGTTTTCCTGATTTACAGGAGGTTTGATGGGCAACGAAAAACAAATGGAACAGATCCGCACCCGCATCTGGCTGGAAGAGCCGGAGCCGGACAACCCCTTTGCTACCAAAGCGGCCTACTGCCACGGCTACGATGTCTACGGGGGGATGCTTGGGAAAGCCCGCTGGGTGGAGATGCTCTTTCTGCTTTTTCGGGGCGAAGCGCCCACGAGTACACAGTCGGAACTGTTGGAGACGCTGGCGGTGGCGCTGGCCAACCCAGGGCCGCGTGATTCCTCGGTGCATGCCGCCATGTGCGGCGGCGTCGGCGGTTCGACAGCAGCTTCCTGCCTGATCGCCGCGCTGGCTGTCGGCGCCGGACAGCTCTCCGGTGGGCGTGAGGTATTCCTGGCTATGGAAGCCTGGAACTGCTGCGGTACCAACCTTGAGGCCTGGCAGCGCCGCCTGGCGGAACCGGCCGATGACATCGCTTCGACCTGGCCGACACCGGAGCACCCCCCCGGCTTCGATCCGCATGGTGTCAGCGCCACCACTCCTGTGAAGCAGACCCTTGCCCGCCTTGCCGGTATCAGCGCCGGAGCGCGGCTTTCCTGGCTGAAAGCGAACCGTTCATTCCTTGAGGTAGCCGCAGGCCGCCCACTGTCCATGAGCGGTGTGGCTGCGACCGCGTTAGCCGACCTCGGTTTTACGCCGGAACAGGGGGAGATGCTCCACTTGCTGCTGCGCCTGCCGGGAGCTGCAGCACATGCTCTGGAGCAGTGGCAGTATGGACACAAGAAATTTCCTTTCTTCACGATTGAGCTGGATAACGACCCGGCCAAGGGAGCGGTATGAACGGATCTGAATTATTACAGCAGAATACCGGCCACCTGAAGAGCAGCATGGGAGCCTGCTTCCCCGGCGAACGGGCGGTGTTCCGCGGTCACGATCTGCACGCCGAGCTGAAGGATCTTGATTGGGTCGAGCTTTATGTTTTCGGCATCACCGGTCGCCGCTTCACCCCGGAGCAACTGTGTCTGCTGCACGCCATGTGGACCTATACCAGCTATCCGGATGCCCGTATCTGGAACAACCGGGTGGCTGCGCTGGCAGGGAGCGCACGTAGCACACCGACACTTGCGCTTTCAGCCTCACTTGCCGTAACTGATGCCGTGATCTACGGTGGACATCCTTTAATCAGGGCAATCGACTTTTTTATTCAAGTGCGAAAACAGATGGAGCAAGGCGAACAACTGGAAAAGGTGGTTCAAGTAGAAGTGCAGAAGCGACGTATTTACGGTTATGGGAGACCAATTACATCAGCGGACGAACGTCTGACCTGGCTACTTGCGCTTGCGCGCGAGCTCGATCTCGATCGAGGGCCGCATCTGGGACTTTCGTTCGAGGTTGAGTGCATCCTGCTAACTGACAACAAAGCGCTGCAAATGAATTATGCCGGATTGGTTGCGGCCTTGGCCGCCGATCTGGGCTTTTCACCCAAGGAATTTCAGCTCTTCACATTCCCTATAGTTTTAGCCGGAATGCCCCCTTGTTTCATCGAAAGCGCGGAGCGCCCGGAAGGGACGCTCTTTCCTCTGTCATGCGACCATATCCTGTACGAGGGGCCGCCAAAGCGTCAATGGTGACTGGCCGGCAATGCTCTATTTAACCGGACGGGGAGTATTTGAGTTACTGATGTTCGGAAGGAACGCGAAGAAACAGTGTGAAGGTTCAGATCAATTGCGAGGCGAATTTCAGCGAAGGGACTGCGGATATCAAACCGCTCTCGAAACATTTGGTATAATAAAGCATCAAACCGGCCTGAGCCCGTTCATCGAGCTGATACGAGATATTATCCCGCCAATACTCAAGCAGCCGTTCATGCCCCATCCAGCTGACCTCCTTCGCACACGCCGCGATCTGTTCCAGACACCCGGGGGCAAGTTCCTTGGCCTGAATCAGCTGACTGGCAAGGCCCTTGAGTTCCGCCTCTTCGGCGACCTCATTCCGGCAGAGCCAGAGAGCAAAAACAAACGGGAAGCCGGTCCATGAGTACCACAGTTCACCTAAGTCGTACACGAACAGATCAGATTTTTCCAGGGAAGTCCGCAACGCGGAATCGCCGATTAACAGCAGGGCGGATGATTCACCATCGGCGGCGGCTACACCCGGCCGTGCTACTTCATACTCACATGAACAGCAAAAGCGCTGTCCAAGCAGGATCTTGAGCAGATTCACTGAGGTGGCGGATTCGGAGCTGAGCAGGATTTTTCGGCCATCCAGCTTCTCTACAGGCACTCTGGAAAAGAGCAGCACGCTTGCCACCGCACCGATGCTTGAAATGGAAAGTTGAGGTAATATCGTGTAGCGCTCCGGATGATACGCGTACTCGATGGAGGATGACGGGCATACGTCAATCTCGCCCGACAGGAGCATCCTGTTCAGTTCGGCCGGCACTCCGGAGATAAATTCATACCCGGAACAGGAGAACTGCTCTCGCAGCACATGGAAGAGCGGGGTGCAGTTAGCGTATTCTATCTGGCCTATTCTCAACATCAGCGGGTGGCGGAGTACAGCTTGTCGGCATCACCCTCAACTACCCGGACCCCTTCCCGCTCCAGGAGTTCCCCGGTCGCCTGCCAATAAACGGTCAGGGCGTTGGCATACCCGACTGCGGCATTTATCTGATTGCTCCTGGAAACGGCAAGATCATTTTCGACATCCAGAACATCCTTGGTGGTCGCCAAACCAACCTCGTTTTTACGCATGAATGCCCGCAGACGCTCTTCAGCAAACGCTGTCCCCCGGTCAGCCACCTCAATCTGCTTGTAGCCGGCTGCAATGCCGCGAATAGCCGCCCTGACTTCTTTTGTCGAACTCTCTTCAAGGCTGCGCAGTTGCAGCGATAATTGCTCCGTTTTCAGCCGGCTTCTGCGATAATCGTTTTCGGCCGCACCATTCCCGAGCGGGTAACTGAAATTGAGTCCGACGCTCCAGACCGGGTAATCAAAGGCGAGAACCTGGTTCAGGTTACGTTGATAGGCGCTGTCAAGGCCTGTCAACTGAGCCGATGCAGTCAAGGTAAGATCGGGGCGGATCTTCTGGGCAAAATTTCTGGTTTGAAGTTCGTTCAGCTCCAGATTGCGTTTCTGCTCCCGGATGTCGGGACGATTTAACGCTTTCCGGATGGCATCACCTTCGTCTACGTCAACCCGGTCGCGCGGCGGCAGATCAACCGTCTGCAGATTGCCCACCTTTGTATCCAGCTGCAGAAGCAGGCGGAGAACATCGACTTGATTGCTGACCGCCAGCTCGGCGTCATTAAGCTCTTTTTCACGGGTAACGGCGCCAAATTCCGCGTTAAGCACTTCCATGGCGGGCAGGACCCCGGCCTTGACCCGCGCTTTTGTTTCGACAAGAATCTTTTGCGCCAGTTCCAGCGAGACTTTTTTTACATTCCGATCTTCCCGCAGGTTGTAGAGTCTGTAGTATTCCGTGCGAACCTGCGCTACGGTAGACAGCAGACGGGAATTAAAATGTTCCAGTGATGCGAATTTTGAGTATCGGGATAAGTTGATGGCGATCTCGGTCGCCTCACGCCCGACATTTTTCCAAAGAGGCTGACTTACGCTGACTCCCAGTCCGGACTGCCAGCTGATCGTCGGTATGAGGACACCATTGCGGATGTTCGTATATTCATTGTTGAAGCCAAGGGTAGCCGTACCGCCGGTCCAGAAAGTCTGGCTGATAAAAGGATAAATAACAAGATCCTGTGTGTGTGCGGAAGCCAAATATGAATCGCTGTATTTCGTCTGGATGTTAAGAACCGGATCATATATCGAGCGGTTGCGGTTAATATCTGCCTCGAACTGGGCGGGGTTGTACAGTTCAGCCCTAACATCCAGATTTTTCTCGACAGCCATGCGGATTGCCTCGTTCAGAGACAGCGAAAACGGAGCTTCGGAAGAATATACAGCAACCGGAAGAATCAGTATCAAAAGAGACAGCAATATCGGCAAGCGCACGTTCAGATTCCTTTCAAATAAAACAGGGCGGGATCAATATATGACCTCGCCCTTATACCATATTTATGTCATAAATTAATCCCTGTTTTCGATATAGTCGGCATAATCATCGGCTGACAGGAGATTTTTAAGTTCTTCGGGATCGTCAAGGGAAACCTCAACCAACCAGGCGCCATCGTAGGGATCGTCGTTGAGAAGTTCCGGATTGTCCATCGCTTCATGATTGACGCTCCGGACAGTCCCGCTGAAAGGTGCGTAAAGTGAGGCTACGGTCTTATGAGCCTCAATTGACCCAATCGAATCATCCTGCTCTATTTCATCGCCTTCATCAGGCAGTTCCACCCCGCTGACGGTGCCCAACTCCTCCTGGGCAAAATCAGTAATACCGATAACTGCCGATCCGTTTTCAACCCTGACCCAGATATGTTCCTTCGAATATTTCAGTTCATCCGGAAAGTCCATGGCATCTACTCCAGCACGATTCGTTCGAGGAAAGAGGTGTCAATATCGCCTTCAATGAAATCCTTGTGGGCCATAATGCGCTTGTGAAAGAAGATGGTCGTTTTAATCCCTTCAATCATATATTCGTCGAGTGCTCGTGCCATCCGTGTGATCGCTTCCTCACGGGTATCGGCGTGAACAATCAGTTTGCCGATCAGCGAGTCATAATGCGGGACAACCGAATACTGGGCGTAGACAAACGAGTCGACCCGAACGCCGGGCCCCCCTGGCGGATGATAGGCGGTGATTTTTCCGGGACAGGGCGTGAACTTGAATGGATCTTCCGCATTGATACGACACTCGATCGCATGCCCTCTGATCTGAATATCTTCCTGCTTGAAACGCAACGGTATTCCGGCTGCAGAGCGGATCTGCTCCTTGACCAGATCGACACCGGTAATCATTTCGGTTACAGGATGTTCAACCTGTATCCGGGTGTTCATCTCCATGAAGTAGAAATTATTCTGTTTGTCCACCAGAAATTCAACTGTACCGGCGCTGTTGTAACCGACAGCAGCAGCTGCCTTGACGGCAGCATCACCCATTGCTTTTCGAATTTCAGGCGTGACAACCGTAGAAGGGGCTTCTTCGATCAGTTTCTGGTGGCGACGCTGGATTGAGCAGTCACGTTCCCCCAGATGAATTACGTTGCCATGCTTGTCACCCAGAATCTGAATCTCAACGTGACGCGGTTTTTCACAATATCGCTCGATATAGACTTCGGGATTGCCGAACCCCGATTGGGCTTCTGCACGAGCAGTTGCAAACGCGTTCGGCAGGGCTGCCTGGGAATGAACAATTTTCATGCCGCGTCCGCCGCCGCCGGCGGTGGCCTTGATAATAACCGGGAACCCGATTTTCTTCGCGACCTTGACGGCATCTTCAACCGTTTTTACACCTTCCTTGGTTCCGGGCAGAATAGGCACACCATGCTTGATGACCGCCTGACGGGCACTGATCTTGTCGCCCATGATGCGCATGCTTTCAGCGGTCGGGCCGATAAAAACAATGCCGCATTTTTCACACACCTCGGCAAATTTTGCGTTTTCAGACAGAAAACCGTAACCGGGATGAATCGCCTCGGCATCAGTCAATTCAGCGGCACTGATGATGGCATTTATATTGAGATAACTCAGGGCACTGGGAGCAGGCCCGATGCAGACGCTCTCGTCGGCCAGCTTGACATGGAGAGAGTGGATGTCGGCCTGGGAATAGACCGCCACCGTCTTGATGCCAAGCTCCTTGCAGGCCCTGATAATTCTGACGGCAATCTCGCCGCGATTTGCAATAAGTACTTTATGAAACATGAAGGCGAACCCCGCTTTGAGATGAAATTAAAGTTTCTGGATTACGAACAGTGGATCGCCAAATTCTACCGCCTGAGCGTTGTCTTTGCAAATCTTAACAATTTTACATTTACACTCGGCCTCTATCTCGTTCATCAATTTCATCGCTTCGACAATACAGAGTACCTGCCCCTTTTCAACAACCTGACCGACGGCAACATAGGGAGCCTCCTCCGGACCGGGAGCCGCGTAAAAGGTGCCGACAATCGGAGAATTGACTGTATCGCCGGTTTCAGCAACAGCAGCCGCCGGTGCTGTTGCTGGTGCGGCAGCGGCCGGTGCGGCAGATGGAGCAGCCTGATATCCCGGTGCCGCATACTGCTGGGCTGGAGGAGCGGCAAATGTAACATATTCGGGCTTGTGCCCGCGCTTGATAATAATCTTCTCGTCCGAATTATCCATTTCGAATTCGGTGATGTCTGTTTCCGTCACAAGTTTTATCAGCAGTTTCAGATCCTTGATATCCATTTCAGTTATCTCCTTTTGAATTCAGTTTACGTGTTATGAACCTAAATCGTTTGATACATTCTTCTGGACCTACAGAATCAGCAATTGTTTGTCGGCACTGGTAATAACATGGCAACCGTCGCCGGTCACTACCACGGTATCCTCAATCCTGACACCACCGAAGCCGGGGATATAGATGCCGGGCTCCACCGTAATAACCATTCCCTCTTCAAGCACCGTAGTACTGCGTGGCGAAAGCGTCGGCATTTCGTGGATTTCCAGCCCGATGCCATGCCCCAAACCATGCCCGAAATAGTCACCGTATCCTTTGTCGCGAATGTAGGAGCGCGCGATTTCGTCCAGTTCCTTGCAGCCGATGCCCGGCTTGACAGCCCGAATGGCGAGATCCTGGGCCGTTTTGACGATCGAGTGGATCTCCCGCGCGCGATTTTCAGGATTTCCGCAGGCAATCGTGACCGTTTCATCGGAATGATAGCCGTCTTTTAACGCGCCAAAATCAATTGTTACCAGTTCGCCTGACTGTATGAGCTTGTCGCTGGCCCTGCCATGCGGCATGGCACCCCGTTCCCCTGATGCAACGATGAAATCGAATGCCTTGCCGTCCGCTCCGCGGCGCCGCATTTCAAATTCGAGCGCCGATGCGATGTCGATTTCCCGAACGCCGGGCTTGATCTCCGCCAGCACGGCTGTAAGGGCCGACGATGCCAGCGTCGCAACAGAGGTGAGCAGGTCGATTTCAGTACTATCCTTACAGATCCGAATCTCATCCAGAACCGGGCCCAGTTCAACCAGTTCAATGCCGGTCAACTTTTCAGCCATCCGCCGAAGGGCGCTGACGGTCGTATGAGCAGCCTCGAAACCGATCCGGTCAAGACCGAATTCGCGTGCTATCGCAGCCACCGTGTCAATGCGGATCGGGTCACATTCCCTGATTTCGGCATGTTGAACTTCTTCAGCGGCCTGAACGGTGTAACGCGAATCGCATAAGAACCAAGCGCGATCCTGCGCTATCAACAGTGCCCCTTCGGAGCCGCTGAAGCCGCACAGATAACGGATATTCCTGAGATCGGTAAATAACAGGGCTTTAAGCGAATATTCATCAAAGAACTGATTCAGACGGGAGCGCCTGCTTTTTAGCATAAATGAAACCCCGACTACAAACTATTTTACGTAATGTCGAAAAAACTGACGAGATGGATATATTGATATTTATTTGTTTTTAACGTAATTAAATAATGCCCTCAGTCCGAGCAGATAGCTTTCCGGTCCGAATCCACAGATCTGGCCGATTGCAACCGGGGCGATCAAGCTGGTATGGCGGAACGTTTCCCGGCGATGGATATTGGAGAGGTGTACTTCAACACAGGGCAACCCGACAGCCGACAGGGCATCACGAATCGCGATGCTGGTGTGGGTATATGCGGCAGGATTGATCAGCACGCCGTTACAGTCCAGAGCAGCGTTCTGGATCGCATTGATCAGCTCGCCTTCGGTATTGGATTGAAAATAAGAAAGTTCGCATCCCAGCTCTGAAGCCAGCTCTTCAAGGGAAGAATTGATGTCCGCAAGTGTTTGACTGCCGTAGATCCCGGGTTCACGAGTTCCAAGCAGGTTCAGATTAGGGCCGTGCAGTACCAGAAATTTCATGGTCACGAGAGCTCCTGCAACACTTCAAATGATTTGAGTCTGAGCATGTAACGCCCCTTGCCGAAGTTTCCGTCGCGCTTCATAATAAGGGCGGCAAAAAAATCATCGTTTAAGATTCTGACAACAACGCAGATACGGGCAGTTGAAATTAAAACCTCTTCAAGGTCGCCCATTTTCATGACGTCAACAGCCCGCTTGATCTCTTTCAGCACGGTTGCATACTCAACCGACAGGAGCTGCATGTCGAACTCCGACTGTTCAACGGTGACCTCGTCTATCGGAATACCGTCGTAAGCCATGATAAATGCGGCCAGAGATCCATCAACGCTCCGGACAATCGAGTTCAGAGAATCTCTCAACGACATGATTTGATCCTCCTGATATTTTCAAGCAACCCGTCAAGAGTTAAAAGTGCATTGTCAGCAGTCCCCTTAAGAGGTACCATGGAAATGCTACTCTCGTCCGCTGAGCCATCTGCGCTGGTTTGCCGGCGTTCAAACGGAGATGCAACATGGGACTCCGGCAGCTCAACCGACCCGGTTTCATGAAAAAACTGGTCGGCCGGAACAGTTGAAGCGGAATCATCAACAACTGTTCCTTCTTCAAAAATGCCGTCAAATTCCGAATCAGGTTCTGATGGACCGGCTTCCGGCGCCTCAAGCTCGGCTACCCGATCTGCTATGGCCCGATTTGCAGGATTCTCGGCAAGCATGGCACGATATATTTCAAGCGCCTTATGGATAAAGCCCTGCCTGACATACAGTTCAGCCAAGGTGCCGGTAGCAAGCGGGTCGTGATTCGGGGCCGCCACGGCATCCGGCCCGGGAGGAGCTTCCTGGAGCCGGAATCCGGATTCAGGCTGGTCATCTTCCAGAATATCAAGTTCTTCCAGAATATCCAGATCTTCGATGACACCTTCATCTTCTTCACCCGGTTCAAGGGCTGATTCTGCGCCCTCCGCCGATCCCTCGAGCGACTCAAGCTCAAGCTGGCACTCCACATCATCGGGTGCAAACTCCAGCACGGTCCGGTACGCCTGGCAGGCAGCGTCATGATTTCCAGTTTCAGCGTAGAGGCGCCCCAACAGCTTAAGAGAGGATGAATCCTCGGGCTGTGCCTCGGCAATCAACTGCAAGGCGGCCAGGGCTTCGTCATTCAACCCCTTGGCATGACATGCCATGGAAAGAGCTCTTTGGCCGGACAGGTAACGGGGGTGTTTTGCCACCCCCTGGCGAGCGGTATGAAGAGCATCATCGACCAACCCCACCTTGAGGTAAACATCAGCAAGCCGGGCAAAGCAGAACGAGCCGGGCGAGTTGGCAAGCTGTTCTTCAAGGTTTTTGATGTCCGTCCAGAATGACGATGAATCCTGCATGGTCACGCCTCCAGCCCACTCAGTATGAGCAGCTCCTCGGGGGTATGGTGTGTCATGGCATACATGCCGATGCCCTGGTTGCAAATAAAGGTAACGTTGCCACCTTTAGACTTTTTGTCGGCCGCGACAGCACTCAGCAGCTGTTGGCGGTCATAGTGCGGAATTTCGACGGGGAGCCCGCACCCGGTAATAAGGTTGGAGATCCTTGATACGTCCTCGTTACTGCACAGCCCTTCGGCAGCCGAGACCCTGGCTGCCAGTACCATTCCGATGGCAACCGCCTCACCATGTACCAGGCCGCTATAGCCGGAGAGAGCTTCAAAGGCGTGTCCGAGCGTGTGGCCGTAATTCAGGATGGCACGCAGGCCGGATTCCTTCTCGTCAAACTCTACCACATGTGCCTTTAATTGACAGCAGCGATGAATAATTTCAATCAGGACATCACGGTCCATGGCCAGAATTGCAGTTCTGTTGGCTTCTATAAATTCAAAAAACGAGAAGTCGATGACTGCACCGTATTTGATGACTTCGGCAAGTCCGGCACGGAACTGGCGCTGATCGAGGGTAGCAAGCGTATCGACATCGATCAGCACCAGGCGGGGCTGGTAAAATGCTCCGATCAGATTTTTACCTTTCGGGTGATCGATGCCTGTCTTGCCGCCGACACTGCTGTCAACCTGGGCCAAAAGTGTGGTTGGCACCTGAACAAACGGGATTCCCCTCATCCATGTTGCAGCGGCATAGCCGGCGACGTCGCCAACGACACCGCCGCCAAGCGCGACCACGAAAGAACCGCGATCAACACCGGCCGCAAGAAGGTCATCGTAGAGCTTGTTTAATGTAGTACTGTTCTTGTATTCCTCGCCGTCCGGCATCTCAATCAGCGCGACAGCGAAACCGGCGGACGCCAGAGAATCCTGTGCAACGGTGCCATACAGTGCGGCAACAGTCGGGTTTGTAATGACTGCGGCCACGCCCTTCAGCCCGAGGGTACGACACCGTAGGCCAAGCGAGGCAAGAGTGCCCCGCTCAATGACAATATCATAGCTGTTTTCGGCAAGATTAACGGACAGCACACTCACTATAAAAACCCCTTCAAACGGCACAGAATCTCTGCCGCGACATCTTCCACGGATTTCCCATCCGTGTCAATTCTAATATCGGCGTCGGAATAAAATTGTTCCCGCTCGTTCATCAGCGTTGCCGCCTGCTCTTCACGTCGTCTCAGGCATTGCGGATCTGCTCCAGATACCCTTCCAGATTGCGGCTCATTTCGAAGATCGAATCGCCGCCGAACTTTTCAAGAAGTGCGTTGGCAATTTCTATTGCCACTACAGCTTCCGCCACCACCAGGGCGGCCGGTACTGCACAGGTATCCGAACGTTCGACGGTTGCCTCGAACGGCTCGTGCGTGCGCATATCGACCGAGCGGAGAGGCGCATAGAGAGTAGGAATCGGCTTCATGGCGGCCCGGACGACGATCGGCTCGCCATTTGACATCCCCCCTTCAATGCCGCCAGCGTTATTGCTGTGTCGTCGATAGCCGTCCTCGTAGAAAATTTCGTCGTGCACGCGGGAGCCGGGTCTGCGGGCAGCATCAAAGCCGATGCCGACTTCGACCCCCTTGATGGCCTGCACGCTCATCAACGCCATGGCGAGGCGCGCATCCAGCTTGCGGTCCCACTGTACATAGCTTCCCAGCCCGGGAGGAACGCCGACCACCTGCACTTCGACGACCCCACCCAACGTGTCGCCGCCGGACTTGGCGGCGTCTATGGCCAGCTTCATGTCAGCTTCAGCCGCCTGATCACAGCAAAACGTTTCCGAGTTTGCCGCCATCTGCCACAATGCTTCCAGCGGTTCCTGCGGAATAGTGGCGCAAATCCCGCCCAGCTCCGTCACAAAACCGCCTACCCTGATGCCGAACTCGGCCAGCAGCGCTTTCGCTACCCCGCCGACTGCGACTCTGGCCGCGGTTTCACGCGCACTGGAGCGCTCCAGCACGTTGCGCACATCGCTCTGGTGGTACTTCAGCACGCCTGTGAGGTCGGCATGGCCGGGGCGCGGACGGGTCACGGCACTGGAGTCATCGCGATGTTCCGGAAGCGGCGACATCTTCTCGGACCAGTTTTCCCAGTCGCGGTTCTGCACCACCAGGGTAACAGGAGACCCGATCGTCTCGCCCCAGCGAACGCCGGAGAGGATCCGGGCAGTATCGGTTTCGATTTTCATCCGGCCGCCACGGCCATACCCCTGCTGCCGCCGGGACAGGTCATGATTCAGCGCCTCTGCCGAGAGATGTATTCCGGCCGGAAGCCCTTCAATTATTGCACTGAGCTGTGGCCCGTGCGACTCACCGGCCGTCAGGTAACGAAATATGCTCATAAAAACACCCCCACAGATGATACAAAACGGGGGCAAAGTAGCATTTATGATGCGATAACGGCAAGATAAAAGAGGCGCAATTACGACTCAAATGCCCCTCAAAACCGTACCGGCCTCTCGCTATCAGCGGCCCTGTCCGCCCCCGGGAAAAGGTGCTGTCATCACCTCTGTGCTGTCATCCCCTCTGTTTACCGCATTGTCTTTTAAAAACATTTCGTGATAGAACACGCGGCACCCATTACAATGCATTGAAATGCTTGAACCCGCCTTAAACTGAAGGAATGAACATGAGGTTACCCGCACGTACAGCATTGCTCGCAATGCTTGCCATGATTGCCTTCGCGGCTAATTCGCTGCTGTGCCGAATGGCGCTGAAGAACACCGGTATCGATGCAGGTAGTTTCACGTCCATACGTATTGTTTCCGGCGCGATCGTGCTCTGGCTGATTGTGCGCGCACGAGGCAGTGCAAAAGGTTTGACGGGAAGCTGGTTGTCTGCTCTCGCATTGTTTGTCTATGCTGCCGGTTTTTCGTATGCCTACGTGAAGCTGCCCACCGCAGTCGGGGCCTTGATACTTTTCGGAGCGGTCCAGGCAACCATGATCGGCTACGGTCTGTGGGCTGGCGAAAGAATGAGGGGGGTGCAGGTGCTCGGGCTCTGTGCTGCTTTTGCCGGACTGGTCGCGCTTTTGCTGCCGGGGCTATCGGCACCGCCACCGGCCAGTTCGGCATTAATGCTGGCCGCCGGAGTTGCCTGGGGTATCTACTCCTTGCGTGGAAAAGGCTCTGGCGATCCTGCAGTTGTCACGGCAGGCAATTTTTTGCGCGCCGTGCCTTTCGCAGTACTTTTGTGCTTGGTCATGGTCGCCGATGCCTCGATGGACAGAGCGGGGGTCTGGTATGCGGTGATTTCGGGAGGTTTGGCTTCGGGCGTGGGTTACGTAATCTGGTATGCCGCGCTCCCAGGTCTGAAGGCAACAAATGCGGCGACCATACAGTTGAGCGTTCCTGTTATTGCGGCTGTGGGAGGCGTCATTTTTCTCGGAGAGACGGTCACGCTTCGACTCCTGTTAAGTTCTGTCGGAATTCTCGGGGGGATCGCGCTTGTAATCATGTCAAGGAAGCATAATGTCGAAGACCAACGGAAGAAATCCCCGTGACCCGCGGTGGAAGGCGTATTTGGATTATGAGAGATTCGCTCTTGACAACAGGTATATCCCTGTGATTAAGTATTTTGCATGAACTCAAACCGCTTCTATATCACTTTCAGCTTTTATTTCTGGTTCGGCTTTTATTTCAGGCCGTCTGCCCGGGTAGAGGTGTAAGCATAGAAGCTATTACACGAAACCACAAACCGGGGCAGACGAAAGTCTCCCCGGTTTTTTGCTGTCTATTGATTAGTTCAGCCAGAGCCGGGGGGAAACTTCCGGCTCTGGCCGTTTGTGGGAAAGGATCAGGGGATGATTATCGTAATGAAGGCTGGAGCTGCAAAGAAAGACAAGGAAGAAGTATTGAGGAGAATCAAGGAGTTGGGGTACACGTCGCATGTAATTCATGGAACGACGCGCGATGTGATCGGGGCGATCGGTGACGAGCGGGGCAAGTCGGCGTTGCAGGCACTGGAGACCATGCATGGTGTGGAAAATGTTGTTCCGATCCTGCAGCCGTATAAACTGGCTTCGTTAGAAGTCAAGAAGGAGTCCAGCGTGGTGAGGATCAGCGACGACGTGGTCATCGGCGGCCAACAGATTGTAATCATGGCCGGCCCCTGCTCGGTGGAGAGTGAAGAGCAGATCATTGAATCCGCTATTGCCGTCAAAAAGGCCGGAGCCCATGTTCTCCGCGGCGGAGCATTCAAACCGCGCACCTCACCATATTCCTTCCAGGGGCTCGAAGAAGAGGGGCTGATGCTGTTGGCCAAGGCGCGTGATCTGACCGGGCTCCCCTTTGTAACGGAAGTAATTAATCCTGAAACAGCCGAGATGGTAGCGGCGTATGCCGATATCCTGCAGATCGGTGCCCGCAATTCGCAGAACTTCGCACTGCTCAAAAAAGTCGGCCAGCTTGGCAAACCGGTGCTGCTGAAACGGGGGATGGCGATGACGATCCAGGAACTCCTGATGAGCGCCGAATATATCATGAGCGAGGGCAACCAGTCCGTAATACTCTGCGAACGGGGTATCCGCACCTTCGAGACGGCTACCCGCAATACCCTTGATTTGTCGGCGATTCCGGTTCTAAAAGGAAAAACTCATCTTCCGGTTGTCATCGATCCGTCTCACGGTACCGGCAATCATCATTATGTGGCGCCGATGAGCTATGCGGCGGTTGCAGCGGGGGCAGACGGTCTGATCGTGGAGGTGCACCCGGATCCCGAACATGCCTCTTCCGACGGTGCGCAGTCTCTGAAACCGGCCAAATTCGAGGTAATGATGCAGAAGTTGCGGCTGTTTGCCGAGGTGGATGGAAGAACTATTTAATCATAACCCCTCCCAACCTCCCCTTAACTTAAGGGGAGGAGATTACTCCCCCCTCTTAAGTCAAGAGGGGGGAGGGGGAGTTATGGGCTGGCGGTTCCGAATTCTACTTGAAAGTTACTCGGGTTGGTCGGGATAGAGCTTTTCTATCTGGCGGAACGTGTCGAAGCACTCCAGAAAGACCTCCACCAGTTCAGGATCGAACTGCTTGCCCGCCTCAGCGCGAATAGTGTCCAATACCTCGTTTTCGTCCCATGCCTCTTTGTAGCACCGCTTGTTGGATAGAGCGTCATAAACATCGGCAAGAGCAACAATCCTTCCAAAAAAGGGTATTTCTTCTCCACGCTTGCCCCTTGCCATTCCGTCTTCTTTTTCAAACCCTGGCAGCGCTTTCTGAGTCAGCGGATCGATGTGGCCGGGATAACCGTTGCCGTCCCACCGTTCATGGTGATTGATCGCTACCACGGCAGCCGATTCGTCAAAATCGGAATATATATCGGAAAACAGATTGGCGCCGAAAAGGGTATGCAGCTTCATTATCTGGTATTCTTCAGGTGTGAAGCGTCCCGGCTTCTTCAGAATATTGTCGGAAATGGCAACCTTCCCCACATCGTGCAGCATGGCCGACATGCGCAGCACATCCCGATTTCGATCAATTTCCGGTTGCGGCACCTCATTTTTGAAAGCCCAGGCTTCGTACAGGGCAACCGAGTAGGCGGCAACCCGGTTGACATGCGGACCGGTCTCTTTGGGATCGCGCATTTCGGCCATCTTGTTCATACGCAGAATGATCTCGCGGGTCATCTGGGCACGTTCGATGGCATTTGCGGCATTGTTGGCAAAGTACAGGATGATTTCTTCGTCATCGTGAGCAAAAGGAATGGCGTTGTTCTCGCCGTCCCTGGCGTTGATCAGTTGCAGGATGCCGATAATCTCCCCGCGAAAGTTTTTCAGCGGGATGGTCAGCATGGAACAGGTCCGGTATCCGGTAATATCATCATACGACCGGTTAAAGGAAAACGGGTAAAGGTCACCGACTTCATAAACGTCTGCAATGTTTAAAATGGAGCCGTTGGAGGCGACATATCCGGCAATTGAAGCATTGCTGATCGGAACGCTGAAAGTAGAGTAGGGGAGTTTTTTGCCCGGCGGCAGCTGCCGCTGCATGGTGTCGTTCTGGGCATAACGAAAGATCAGCTTGTCATCCTCCCGGACATAGATAGACCCGGCATCGCAGTTTGTAAAGCCGCGGGCTTCGAACAGAATCTTTTCCAGCAGAAGATCTATGTCCTTGATTTGTGAAATCTCATAACCGAGATCGATGATCTTACGAAGCTTTTCTTCCAGGCACGCCATGGTGTCCTCCTTTGAACGCTGTTCAACATTTTACATTATTTGCGGATTATTATCAAATAGCAGAGCAGGTGATGTTGATTCATTGTTTTTGAAGTTGCACGCCGACGGCAATTACTCTACGATGCTCACATTTTCATGTACTTGTCCCGTTTAGCGGGACCGGCATGCAGATATCCAAGTTTGTCTGGACTCAGGGGGTGAACAATGAACATCAGATCCTGTTTTGCTGCTGTGGTCGCAATGGTATTGATGCTGGTTGGCGCTGGATATGGAAGTGCGGCTGAGACAGAGTCCATCCTGGAAAAGTCGATGTCCGATACGCTCGATACCTGGCGTGACGGGCGCTATGAGCAGCTGTTCGAGATGTTGGCGCATCGCGGCAAAACTTCTCGCGAGACGTTCGTGAAAAAAATGCGTGCTTCTACGACCCGTCCCGCCTGCTGCTGGCAGAAAATGGAGAATTTCAAGATACTGAATGAAAAACGTACCGAAGCCACGGTGTATGTTAAAATCGGGCTGGAGGGGGCTCCCGATACCGCCGGGTCAACGACCCGCGAATTCAAGCTGACTCACCAGGAAGGGGTCTGGAAGATGCAGCTTGCGGATGTTTTTTCCATTGCAGGGGTGACGGGGAAAAAAGGGAGCGGTAAGAAACGCCATGTGGTGAAAACCACAACGTATTATAAGTAAAGGAAGACCTTACCACCCCTAGCCCCTCCTACCAAAAGTAGGCGCTTCTAAGCGAAATAGGAGGGGGACTTTAAACTCCCCTCCTTGATAAGGAGGGGTTGGGGGTGGTTTCTTTTGATTCCAAGCTGGAGAACAAACATGAACGACTCAACCGAACGAAGCGATCTTGCGGGTTATGCCTGCACCAGCAGGGCTTCGCGTGGCCGCAAGCATCCTGAAGAGCTTCGCGATAATCGCCCGTCCTTCGAGCGCGACCGGGATCGCATCATTCATTGTGCCGCTTTCAGGCGGCTTGAGTATAAGACGCAGGTCTTCGTAAATCACGAAGGAGATTATTATCGCACCCGCCTGACCCACTCCCTTGAGGTGGCACAGATCGGCAGGGCGATCGCCCGGAAGTTGCACCTCAACGAGGAGTTGACGGAAGCACTGGCGTTATCCCACGATCTGGGGCATACCCCCTTCGGGCATACCGGAGAGGAGGTTCTGAACCGGCTGATGCAGGGTTTTGGCGGCTTCGAGCACAACATGCAGTCGTTTCGTGTCGTTGACGAACTGGAAGAGAGATATCCCGGATTTAACGGCCTGAATCTGACCTGGGAAGTGCGTGAGGGGATCATCAAGCATTCAACCCCTTTTGACGCCGCCAGCGAAATAATGGCTGAATTTCTGCCGGGGACCGTCCCCTCCATTGAGGGTCAGATCATTAATTATGCCGACGAAATAGCATATAACAACCATGATATTGATGACGGCCTGGAATCTGGCTATATAACGCTGGAGATGCTGGAACAGGTGGATCTGTGGCATGAGGCCTGCTCCGGGGTGCGCCGGAAATATCCGGCCATTGACGATAAGCGCCTCGTTTACCAGACAATCAGTGCACTGATCGGTTTGTTGATCAGCGACATCTGTACGACGACATCATCCAACCTTGCGAATCTGGGCATTGCATCACTCGATGACCTGCGCCGCGTAAACCGTGCCGTAGTGCATTTTAACGCCGACATAACAGAGCGCAATCTGGAGCTCAAGCGCTTTTTGTTCCAGAACCTGTACCGTCACTACAAGGTAGACAAGATGCGGATTAAATCCGAGATATTCATCACCCGTTTATTCGAGACATATCTTCGCCATCCCAACCTGCTGCCGCCGAAATACCGGTCACGCCTCGAACGTTTCGGGCTCCAGCGGGTGGTGTGCGACTACATCGCCGGCATGACCGACCGGTTTGCCCTGGATGAATATAAACGGCTGTTCGAGCCGTATGAAAGAGTGTAGCAATGAAAGAAGCTGCAACGCCTGAACAATTCGATTTTTTCGCTTTTCTCTCCCGCATGCGCTATATCAGCCGGTGGGGATTGATGCGCAATACCGTCCCTGAAAATATCCAGGAACACAGTCTCGATGTGGCCATCATCGCGCACGCGCTGGCAATGATCCGCAATACCTATTATGGCGGCAGTCTCGACCCTTCCCGTGCGGCGCTGTATGGGATCTTCCACGATGCCAGCGAAATCTTCACCGGCGACATGCCGACACCGGTCAAGCATTTCAACCCGAATTTCAAGCGGTCGTTCCATCAACTGGAAGACAGGGCCCGCAGAAAACTGCTGGCGATGCTGCCGCCGGAACTGGCCAGAGAATACGAGCCGCTGTTCTTCTTCGATGATCAGGAGGAGTATGTTCACCTGGTGAAGGCTGCCGACAAGATCGCGGCGTTGACGAAATGCATCGAAGAGGGGAAGAGTGGCAACCATGAATTCCGCCGGGCGGAAGCGGAGCATTTCGAACAGCTGTCTGCCAGCACTTTGCCGGAAGTGATCTACTTTCTGGAAAAACTTCTTCCCGGCTACCGGTTGTCGCTGGATGAGTTGAAGCTGGGGTAAAAAAAGGCCTCCGATATTCTGTCGGAGGCCGCGTATGCAGGCTACTTCGGTAATCTTCAAAAAAATCAAACTAACCCGTTATGCCACCAGATACTTCTCCACCGCTTCAGGCCCCATGTCATTAATCACGGAAAAAACCTGTTTTGAGTCATTATGCCGCAGTTCCATGCGACACTCGGAACCAGGCTCGGCCTTGGTGTAGCGGAGCAGGATTCTGGAACTCAATTTGAAGAGCTCCTCGTCCTGCCTGCCGATGATGATGGCCAC
>DATNCC010000258.1:0-21785 GCA_035571735.1 Dongiaceae bacterium
CCTTGCGGAGCGCCAGATAACAGAGCAGGGAGACCGCCAGCCAGAAAACAAAGGCACCACTGATGGTGAATATGACAAACTCACGGATGGCACGTGCCAAGTCGGCCGTACCGCGCTCAATGCGTACCGTGCCGATACGGGATACCGCGACATCCCGGCCACCTGAAATGGATGATTCAATAGAATCCACCAGCTTGTTACTGTGCACTTCCACTAATTGGCTGATCATCTCATTCGAGCCGGAAGTGTTCGGCATCCGGGTATTTACCAGTACCCTGCCGTCAGAAGCGCTAATCTCCACCGCACGGATTTCAGGTGCCATGCCGGCCTGTTCGGCAAGCTGCTGCAGAACAGTACGGTTTTCGGCGTACAGAGGGAGACGGACAGAGTCCGCCAACTGCTGTGCCTGCAGAAGCACTTTCTCACGTGTATAGTCGCGTTTTTCTGTAATTTCGCTGGTAATGTACAGGGTACAGAAGAATATGGTGGTGAATGCGGTCAGCAGGGTGAAAACACATAAGAGTTTAAACTGGAAACCCAATCGGAGGCATGAAAGCCGCGAACGAAGTTGCATGGATCAGTCCTTGAATTGGTTCAACTTATTGATCTCATCAATGGTAAGGCCAAACTTCTTCAATACGGCAGAGTTGGTCTTGTACGTAGTGCCGCGCGGGTTCCGGAAAGGCATGACGTCGACCGTGGCGCCACCGAGCAGCCCCGCGGCCATGTCGGCGGCCTGGCGCCCCAGTTCGGTGCGGTCTATTTCAACCACCGCTGCCGCCCCCAGTCCGAGATAGCTGCCGGCAAATGAGATCACCGGAATGTTCTGGTCCTGGCCGAAGCGGAAATAGGCCTCGGTTGTTTCCCGGGTGACCGCCGTGATATCGGGCAGCATCCAGAGCGCATCCACCTTTCCGGCCAGCAATGAGAGTTGGGCCAAGGTTTCCCGGGGCGATGATACCTCGCGCACCACCAACTCGATGCCTGCCTTTTCGGCCTCCTGGCGGGCCTGCCGCAGGTACCGGCCGGTCCTGGCGGGATTATGGATGATCCCGACCCGGCGCACCTTCATGAGATGGAACAGGTTACAATACCGCTCCGGAGGGGCGAACATGGTGACGCCGGTCAGGTTGTGCTGGGGGCCGATGCCGAGCGCCATCACGGCGATTACCGGAGTCTGCTGGACCTTGCGGGCCGCAGCCATGGCGGCATCACCGACGGCCAGGATCACTCTGGGGCGGTCCTCGCGTACGATCCGGGCGACGTCAACCTCGGCGAAGCTCGAGAGCACAATTGTCCGCTGCGAGGCACTAAGCCCGTTGCGAAAACCCTTCAGCGCCTCTTCGTACCCGGCATCGCGGCGGCTCTGGAGCACGAGGATGTCGTAGGCCTGTGCCAACGAGGGGAGGAGGGTCGCCAGGGCGAGGAGGATTAGTACGTTAGAAAATAATTTCTGCGATCTTCCGGCAGAAAATAAGTTCGTTAACGCACTTATTCCGTTTATGGGGGTAAGGGGCAGGCGCCGCATCAGAACCTCACCCGTATTCCGCCGTCAAACCAGCGTGAAGGAGTGTCAAAGAGGGTGAAATCGGTGGTCTGCACGCCATTTAGCAGGTTGTGACCCGAGAAGAACAGCTCCGGCGAAGTTTCCGATTTCGGATTGATCTTCCAGTTAAGGTGCAGATCCCAGATCATGCCGGCGCTTCGCGCGATACCGTCGGCCGGCGAATTCCACCAGACATAATTACCGGTCAGTGCACCGCGCAGCCCAAAGTCGGTTTTGTTGTAGTTGAGGGCCAGTTTGACAGTGTGGGGAGGAACCGACTGGCTGCTGTCGGTCTGCAACCGTTCGCCAGTGTCGGAATTCTTGGCGTACAGGTAGGTATACCCGCCGGTGAGGGAGAAGCCCAAAATCGGCGTGGTGCGGGCTTCGATCTCGAATCCCTCGCGGTTCTGATTATTTATCGTTGGAACAAACCCTGCTGACTCGCTGTTGCGCAAGGTGTTGCGGAAATAGGTGCCCTTCAGCCAGAGGTACGGAAGCGCGCCGGTTTCCATACCGCCCTGAAACGTCTTTATCTTCTGAAGTCCGCTCTGGTTATTGAGGGTTGGCAGCGAGAAACCATCGGCGCCGTAGGCGCGCAACGTCGTGGCTTCACTCAGTTGATAGGTGGCGCCCAGCGTATAACTTGTGGTGTCGTCTGAAATGCCGGTTTTGTCGAAGCGTATACCCGGAAGAATGGTCAGCTGGCCGATGGAGTATGCACCGTTACCGTACACCGCCCAGCGGTCCCAGTTTCGGTCATAGGCCGGAGGGTCGGTGCTGAACAGATCCCAGTTACTGGCCCGCGCATGGCCATATTCGAAACCGGTTACCAGGTATTGCTGGCTGTCCCCCCAGGTGAGGCGGGCGTTAGCTCCACGGGATGATTCGCGCGCGGTGAAGTTGTTGAAGAAGACGATGGCGCCCTGGTCGTCGTGTCCCCCGAACTTGGTATGGTCATCCCGCTCGGCAAGATAGCCGTCAATATCCAGGGCAAGCCTGCTTCCGAGCGGTTGATTGAACTTCAGGAAGCCGTAGGTGCGACGGTTTTCGTTGTTGTCGTGAACAAAGCCATATTTGACAGTGTCCGCTTCATCGAGGCCGGGGCGGGCGGTCAGATGCGAAATGCCGAAGGTCGCCGTGCCGTTGCCGGGGAGGGTGTAGGCAAGCTTGCCGTACAGGTTGTTCAGGTTGGTGCCGGTATTGGGGGAGAGGCCGTCCGAGTGGATATTGCTAGCGGTCAGATAGTAGCCGAAGCGGTCTTTGGTGCCGTTCAACTCGGCACGGGAGTCCGTAGTAAACCTGGAGCCGATCGAACCGGAGACCATCCCCGCAACGGTCCGATCCGGGTTCGGAGACTTGGTGATGATGTTGATTACGCCACCCAGCGCCGAGCCCCAGGAGGCGGAGGTCGCCCCCTTGATGACCTCGATCCGTTCGATCTGCTGGACCGGAATCAAATGGGGCGAAGCCATGTTCTGCTGAAAGTCGTTCTGGCGGATGCCGTCGATCAGCACCAGCACTGTGGTATCTAATGCTCCCTGAACGCTGAAAAACGACCAGGTGGTCGGGGTCATGAAGTGTTCCAGTTGAATGCCGGGTATGGTCTGCAGTACATCGGCCAGGGTATGGGCGTTGATACGGGCGATGTCGTCGGCGGTGATGACGGTGATATTTTCAGCAATCCTGGAGGTCGGACGAGGGATACGGGAGGTGGAAATGAGCGGTTCTTCGAATTTTTCGATGAAACCGAGAGTCTCAAGCGGATCATCGTCGGCAAAAACAGGAGCCATTCCGCTGAGCAGGAACGCCAGCAGGAAAAAGAGCAGTTTTGGGAAAGCGGTACAGCGCAGGGAGGACTCCAATAAACAGCAATAAGCAGTAAGTCTGTTATTTGTATCAATGTCATTAATTAATGGGCAGGTAAATTACCTAGCAGATTGCTCAGGTTATCTATACAGGTTTTCTCCGAAAAAATCTATCCTGAATACAGGCATAATTAATCACGAGCGATTAAATACCCCCCTTCATTCGCGCCTATAATTCCAATCCCAGCAAGGCCGGCAGCCCGTCCACGGCGGCCAGTTGCGCACCGGCTTTCACCATGTCCTCGACAGCAGATTCCGACTCTCCCGGAACGATGTCCACCCCGGCCACGGCATCGGTCAGCACCGTGACCTTGATCCCGTTCCGCAACGCTTCGAGCGTCGTGCAGAGAACACAATAATCTGTAGCAAGGCCACTGATATAGAGTTTATGCACCTCCAGTTCGCGCAACAGTTCCATCAGCATTCTGCCGTCATCGGTTACCCCCTCAAAGGCCGAGTAACCGTCAAGTTCAGGATTTATCCCCTTGGAGAGCACCACCGTTCCCTCCGGCAGGCGCAGGGCGGGATGGAAGGCGGCTCCCTCGGTCCCCCGGACGCAGTGAACCGGCCAGACACCGCCAAAGGGGAGGAAATGTCCGGTGTCGGGCGGATGCCAATCGCGGCTTGCCAGCACCGGCAGCCCGGCAGCGAGAAAATGCGTTATCGCCCGGTTGATCGGCTCTATCACCCGGTCTCCATCCGTGATCTGAAGTGCGCCGCCAGGACAGAAATCGTTCTGTACATCCACTATCAGCAGTGCTGACTTATTGTTCATGTTTCATCCTCCTTCTGAGGCTTTCGGCCGGCACCCTTCTTCACCATCCGGCTGCCCCGATCAGCGGGACAAAACGGACACCGCAGAGTTCTTCGCTCCGGTAGTCGTGCTCAGACATCCGCTTCACCCGGACCAGCACCTGCCCTTCCAAGGATCTGCCGACCGGAATGACCAGCCGTCCTCCGATCGCAAGCTGCTCCAGAAGAGGTTGCGGCACTTGCGGTGCGCCGGCGGTGACTACGATAGCGTCGTAGGGAGCGTGCTCCGGCCAGCCGAGGGTGCCGTCACCTTCATGAACAATAATATTTGAATAGCCGAGCTGTTCGAGGCGCTGCCGGGCAGCCCGTGCCAATCCGTTCAGTCGCTCGACGCTATGGACGGTTGTCACGATCCTGCTCAGTATGGCGGCGGCGTAACCGGATCCGGTGCCGATCTCCAGTACCCGATCCGTGGCGTCAAGCTCCAGCGCTTCGGTCATGTATGCCACGATGTAAGGCTGCGAGATGGTCTGCCCCTCGGCGATCGGCAGAGGATGGTCCCCGTAGGTCATCTCCAGTATCAGTTCATCAACAAATGCCTCGCGCGGCACCTCGCGCATGGCTTTCAGAACCGCCGGGTCCCTGATGCCGCGACGCATGAGGTGTTCCCGGATCATGATGTCGCGCTGGTATTCGCTGGTCTTCATATATGACGATGTCACAGGCCGATACCGGCTATTGATGCGCCGCAGTCGGGGCAGGTGCCGTTGCTGATTCTGTCCGTCTCGATGAGGTACCCGTAGCGTTTGATCAGCAGGGCTCTGCAGGATGGGCAGCTGGTGTTCTCGCCACCTTTGCCGGGGACGTTGCCTTCATAGACATAGCGCAATCCGGCGGCGATACCGATGTCGTGCGCCCGGCGCAGGGTAGCCGCCGGTGTCCGGGGGCGGTCGGTCAATTTGTAGGTGGGGTAGAACTGGCTGACATGCCAGGGGGTATCTATCCCGAGGTTGGCGACGATGAACTCTGCGATGCCGTGCAGTTCGCTGTCGGAGTCGTTGAGACCCGGAATGATCAGGGTGGTCAGTTCGAGCCAGATCCCCTGCTTGCGGTATTCGACGATAGAATCGAGCACTTCTGAGAGACGGGCGTGGACATAATCGCGATAGAACCCCTCGGAAAAGCCCTTCAGGTCGATATTGGCCGCGTCCAGAAAAGGTGCGATGGTTGCCAGCGCCTCCCTGCTGATATAGCCATTGGTGACGAAAACGTTCTTTAATCCCGCTGCCCGGGCGAGACGGGCCGTGTCGTAGGCAAACTCGAAGAAGATCGTCGGTTCGGTGTAGGTATAGGAAATTGAGCTGCAGTTGTTGTCCATGGCGCGCTGCACGATCTGCTGCGGCGTCTGCTCGGGGCCCCGGATGGGCGCATATGGATCAACCTGGGAGATGGTGTAGTTCTGGCAGTGGCGGCAATGGAAATTGCACCCTGGCGTGGCGATGGAGTAGGACTTACTGCCCGGCATGACATGAAAGAGCGGTTTTTTTTCTATCGGATCGACTTGCTCGGCGCAGATTTTGCCGTAGACCAGGCTGTAGAGCGTCCCGCCTCGATTTTCGCGGACGGCGCAGATGCCGCGGGCACCGTCACCGATCAGGCAGTTGAACCGGCAGAGACCGCAGCGTAACAGCCCCTCGCCCTCCCGTTTGTAAAACATGGCCTCTTTCACGTTACCCCCCGCTATCGGTTAATACTGTGCAGCCCGTTTTCCGGATCCTTCCCGCAGTTGCTGGCATTCGGCACAACAGACGGCATACGGCGTTACCTGCAGGCGTGCCTCGTCAATTTCCGTACCGCATTCATTGCAGATGCCGTAACTGCCGGTTTTTAGCTTTAACAATGCATCTTCCATCTGCGACAGCTGCTCTCTCCGTATATCCGCAATTGCCAGTCCGGTGTCCTCCAGCAGATCAAGGACGCCGCGATCGCCGATATCCTGGGGACTGTCGTACTGTGTGTTCAGATCTACTCCCAGTTTGTCGAACAGATCAACCCGCAGCTCGTTCCAGAGCCTCCTTTTTTCGTTTGTCAGCAGCTCCTGCAAGCGCATTCGTCTCGTATCATCAACCTGTCTCATGGTCTCCTCCTTGCGGCCAATGCTTCAACATGTACCTTCCGGCTCCGGTTCCGCAACCGCAGTGTACTTGGCCAGGAATCGTATTAGTCGTAGATTCCTTTCATAATCATACCGCGTACGTTCTGCCCGTCAAGCTCAATTGGTTCCCTGAAAAGATTGATTTCGGAATATCCACTCTGGTATGGTAGACAAACTATTGCAGCCGGGTGCTTGTATGGTCAATCGCGTTCATCGAAAAATCTTGCAGACCTTTGCATCCCGTACTCCTGCGATGACTCTTCTGTACTGTTCCATCATGTTGCTGTTTATCGGTTGGCTTGACATCATCACGGGTGATTACTCCCTGATCGTTTTCTATCTGATTCCTGTTTCCCTTGTCGCATGGTTTGTCGGCAAACGGAGCGGGATGCTGTTCTGCCTTATGGCTACGGTAGTTCGGATTGTTGCCGATGAAAGTACAAATTCATCCCTGTTCGCTCATTCCGTATTGCATTACTGGAACGTATTGGCCGAGTCCCTGTTCTTGCTCATTATGAGTCTGCTGTTTTCGGCTTTGAAAAAGAATCTTGAAAACGAGAAAGAGTTGGCCCGAAGAGATCCGCTGACGGATACGCTGAACCGTCGTTCGTTCTTCGATCTGGGTGAGCATGAGATCAATCGGTCACACCGCTACGATCTGCCACTGACGGTGGCATATATTGACATTGATAATTTCAAGAGTATCAATGACCGGCTCGGACATCAAGCAGGCGATGAATTGCTGATCACAGTAGTTTCAGCCATCCGTTCACATATGAGAAGTTCGGACATTCTGGCCCGTTTTGGCGGTGATGAATTTGTGATCCTGTTGCCGGACACTTCCGGAGATGCCGCGCAAACGTTTCTGAATAAAATGCGTGATAACTTGGATCAGGCGATGGCCCGTAAGGGTTGGCCGGCCGGCTTCAGTATCGGGGCAGCTACCTATGTTCATGCACCGGCAACGATATATGAAGTAATCCGTTCTGCGGATGAACTGATGTATGCTGTCAAGCACAGCAGTAAGAACAGGCTGCTTCACAAGGTGATTGGAGAGGTTTCACATGGCTAAGGAACGTTTTGACGTGACGGGTTTGATTGCACCTCTGATGGTGCGTATTCCGCTCGGTCTGATCTTCATGGCTCACGGTTCTCAAAAGCTTCTGGGCCTTTTTGGCGGCCAGGGATTGACCGGGACGTTCAAGGTGTTTGAAGAAAAAATGGGAATACCGCCTATTTTTACACTGCTGGCAATTATCGCCGAATTTGGCGGCGGTTTCGGCATCCTGACCGGCTTTTTGACCCGTATTTCAGCCGCAGGCGTCTCTGCGGTCATGCTGGTGGCCATCTACAAGGTGCACTGGGCTCACGGCTTCTTTCTCAACATCAATTGCGTTGCCGGTCGCGGACACGGCATCGAATATAACATCGCCCTGTTGGGCATGGCTCTCTATCTGACGATCGCCGGCGGAGGAAGATGGTGTCTTGACCGCATGGTGTTTAAAGGGTAGGGGCGATCCGGCGGGTTGAACCGGGCGGGTCAACGGCACCCTGTTTTTGATTGTCCAGCACGAATAACAGAAAGAGATTTATTCACGGAGGGAATTTTCTGACAAATTCATCTGCTGAATCAGGTAGCGAACAGCGCACATGCGCAGAAGAAAAGCTCCCGGCATTCAAGGGGCTTTCTCAGGAACTTCTCTCGGCCGAGGAAACTCAGCTGCTGCTCCATGAACTGCAGGAGCAGAAGGTCGAGCTTGAGATGCAGAATGAGGAACTGCGCTGCACGCAGCATGAACTGGAGATGTCGCGGTCCCGTTACTTCGACCTGTACAGCCTTGCGCCGGTCGGCTATCTGACCCTTGACGATAAGGGCGTGATACTGGATGCCAATCTCGCTGCCGCTGGCATGCTCGGCGTGATGCAGCCTGATCTGCTCAGGAAACAGATTACGCAATTCATCTTCGATGAAGACCGGGATGCGTTTTACCTGCAGGGTAGACAAGCCTGTGAAATACGAATGGTGCGGGCCGACGGTTCCATTTTCTGGGTCAGCCTTCAGGCTGCTCCGGAACGCAAGGGCGAGTGCGGCATTACGTTGAGCGATATCACCGAGCGCAAACTGCTTGAAGATGCCCTGAAAGAAAGCGAAGCGACCTTCCGGGCTCACGTCGAAAACTCATTCGATGTTATCTTTACTTTAGACGCGGAGGGTAACTTCATTTTTGTGTCTCCCGCCTGGGAGCGGCATTTCGGATATCCCGCCAGTGTTGTCATGGGGAAAAGCTTCGCACCTACGGTTCATCCGGATGACGTCCAGCCCTGCGTCGAATATCTCACGCGGATCCTCAGCAGCGGCAAGAGCGGCACCAGTCCCGTGTATCGTGTCAAATGTGCCGACGGTTCACTGCGCAGCTTCGTTGCGAACGGGATGCCCTATACCGACACGAAGGGGCGGATTCTGTTTATCGGTGTCGGACACGATGTCAGCGAGCAGTTGCAGGCTGAACAGGATCGTCTCGATTTCGAACGGCAGCTGCTCCACTCCCAGAAACTGAAAAGTCTGGGAGTGCTGGCGGGGGGTATCGCCCATGACTTCAACAACCTGCTGCAGGCCGTTCTCGGCAATATGGAACTGGCTTCAATGAATCTCCCTCCCGATTCCGCCCCGCTGAAGCATATCGAACACGCCATTCAAGCCGCCAAGCACGCCGCAGGCCTTACCAGCCAGATGCTGGCCTACTCCGGCAAGGGAAGTTTTGTCATCAAAAAACTGGATTTGAATGATCTGGTGAACAAGAATGTCACCATGCTCAGAACCGCCGTTTCAAGAACCATTTCGATGGATCTGCATACCGAGGCCCACTTGCCAGCGGTAATGGCTGACGAAGCTCAACTGCAGCAAGTGGTCATGAATCTGATTACCAACGCCGCCGAGGCTATAGAGGAACAGCCCGGTTTCATAAAACTGTCTACCGGCATTAAGGAGTATGACCGGGCCGGACTGGCCGACAGCCGCCTGATCGACAAGCCCGAGCCCGGCCGCTTCGTGTACCTGGAAGTAACGGATAACGGCGTCGGCATGAACGAAGATACCCAGGCACGTATCTTTGATCCTTTCTTTACGACCAAATTCATCGGGCGAGGACTGGGGATGTCGGCAGTGCTGGGCATCGTAAAGGGGCACGGTGGAGCCCTGTTTGTGGAGAGCGCGCCCGGAAGGGGGAGCACCATAACTGTAGTTTTCCCCGCGCTGGAATCAGAAACAATCGTGGCGGAACAAGATCCGGAAACACCAATCTCTGAAAAGGTTGCCTCCACAGAGGCGCCCCTGTTGGGAACGGCGCTGGTGGTGGACGACGAGAAAAATGTCCTGAGAATTGCCGTTGCCATGGTCAAGTTGTGTGGCTTCAGCGTAATTTCCGCATGCGATGGAGTTGATGCGATCGGCAAGTTCAGGGAGCAGGCTGAAAAGTTCGATGTCGTACTGATGGACCTGACCATGCCGAACATGGACGGCGTTGCTGCGATGCATAACCTGAGGCTCATCAAGCCGGATGTAAAGGTCATTTTAACCAGTGGTTTCAATGAACAGGAGTTTGATGAACGTATCAGCGGACAACCACCTTCCGGTTTTATCCGCAAGCCGTACAGCTTGAAGGAAGTTAAAGCGGAGTTACTGCGCGTTTTTCAGGGTTGTTTGAGCTGATGTCCGGGGATATCAGCCCTGGAATATGCCGGATTTTTATTGTTAAAATACCCATTACGTGCTATTAATGACGATAATGTTTTTGCGGAACAGCCGGAAATTATCGAGATAGCACACCGGCATTTATAGGGTGAAAAACAGGCGGGCTTGCCCCGCCTTTCTCTTGCCCGCTCCGCTAAACGGGACTAGTACTAAAAGGAGCTGCACCCAGTGGAACTGTTCAACAGGAAAGAGGTCGAAAAACGCCGTACCTTTGCCATCATCAGTCATCCTGATGCCGGCAAGACCACCATCACCGAGAAATTGCTGCTTTTTGGCGGCGCCATTCAGCAGGCCGGCGAGGTCCGAGCCCGAAAGAGCGCCCGTCATGCCACTTCCGACTGGATGGATCTTGAAAAACAGCGTGGCATTTCTGTTACCTCTTCGGTCATGAAGTTTACCTATGATCAGCGTGAGATCAACCTGCTGGATACCCCCGGTCATAACGACTTCTCTGAAGATACCTACCGGGTCTTGACCGCCGTGGACTCCGTGTTGATGGTGATCGACTCCGTCAAGGGCGTCGAGAGTCAGACCAGAAAACTGCTGGAGGTTTGCCGCCTGAGACACACTCCGATCATGACCTTCATGAACAAGCTTGACCGTGAGGGGCAGGACCCGTTCGACCTGCTGGACGATATAGAAAAAAACCTCCATATGCAGACGGCGCCGATCACCTGGCCGATCGGCATGGGCAAGCGGTTTCGGGGGACCTATCATCTGTATACCAAAGAGCTGACTTTTTTCGATGCGGACGCGGATAACGGCACCGGTGAAATCATTACGGTGAATGGCCTGGACGATCCGCGCCTTGATGAACTGCTGGGAAGTCAGGTCGAGGAGCTGAGAAACGACATAGAACTGCTGGAGGGTGCGGCTCACCCGTTCGATATGACGGCATATCTGGCGGGGCTTCAGACGCCGGTGTTCTTCGGCAGCGCCATCAATACCTTCGGCGTGCAGCAGTTGCTGGACGCCTTCATCCAGTATGCTCCGCACCCGCTGCCGCGTGAGACCGCCACCCGCGCCGTTTCTCCGTATGAAGAGCCCTTCAGCGGGTTTACCTTCAAGATCCAGGCAAACATGGACCCGGCTCACCGCGACCGGATCGCGTTCTTCCGGATCTGCTCCGGCAAGTTTACCCGCGGCATGAAGGTCCGCCATGTCCGCCTCGGGCGCGAGGTCCAGATTGCCAACGCGACGATATTCATGGCCCAGGACCGAACCAACGTGGAAGAGGCCTGGCCGGGCGATATCATCGGCATCCATAATCACGGCACCATCAAGATCGGCGACACCTTCACGATGGGTGAAGACCTTAAATTCACCGGTATTCCCAGTTTTGCCCCGGAGCACTTTCGCAAGGTGCGGCTCCTGAATCCGATGAAGTCCAAGGCGCTGGAGAAGGGGCTGGTGCAGCTGGCGGAAGAGGGGGCTACCCAGGTGTTCAAGCCGCTGATGGGCTCGGACTGGGTGATCGGAGCGGTCGGCCTGCTGCAGTTCGAGGTGGTCATGCACCGGCTCGAACATGAGTACGGCGTCAAGGTCGCCTTTGAGCCGGTCAGTTATGTCACGGCGCGCTGGGTAACCGGCGAGAAGAAGGTTGTCGAGGATTTTGAAAAGAAGGAGGCCATGCACGTCTATATCGACGGGGAAGGCAAGCTGACCTACATGGCCGGAAGCCAGTGGCGTCTCGATAACACCATCGAGAGCTGGAAGACGCTGGAGTTCCACGAAACCAGCGAGCACAGCTAGGATATGAAATCGAATGCCGGGACACGGGAACCGGGAAGAATAACATATTCAACCAGCCTCAAGGCCACTCTGAACGCCCTTCTGGGCATGTCCTACACCCATTTCCCGCTGATTCTGCCGGGAGTTCACCCCCTGGTCGCACCGCTCATCATGTTTCGCCTCAAGCGCCGCGGTTTTTCCAACTGTCGTGTCGAGGTTTCGGGGTCGGGACTGGTTGTGTACGCTGACCGCTAACCCTGAAAACGGGATAATCTTACTAAACAGTAAACGCCGAAGGGCGGCCTGACGTGGCCGCCCTTCGGCGTGTCTGCAGATTGTGTCTGCACATGGTTACATAAACTTGGATATCTCGAAACCGATCTGCCCCAGCGGCAGCACTTCATCGGCTACCCCGCCGTCAACGCAGGCTTTCGGCATGCCGTAAATGGTCGAGGTCGCTTCGTCCTGGGCAATCGTAACACCGCCTTTCTCCTTGAGCAGCTTCATCCCCTTGAAACCATCGTTGCCCATCCCGGTCAGGATTACCCCGAGCATCGCCCCTCCGGTGGCTTCGGCCATGCTTGACATCAGCAGGTCAACCGAGGGGATGTAGACATATTGAGGATAGGCGCTGGAAGGCTGAGTCCGGACGACGATGTGGCTCCCCTGCCGGACCAGTGTTGTGTGCATTCCTCCCGGCGCTACCAGAGCCAGTCCCGGCTTGAGAATGTCGCCGTCGACCGCCTCGCGGATGGTCATGGAACATTTGGCATTGAGGCGCTCCGCATACGGCCCGGTAAACGCTTTCGGCATGTGGATGCCGATCATGACGCCATAGGGAAAATTTACCGGGATGCGCGAGAGGACTTCCTGCAGCGCAACCGGCCCGCCGGTCGAAGCTCCGATGCCGACGTACTGGATTTTTTTTCCGAGGAACTTTGATGATGTCGGTCGCGGCGGCGCCGAGGGAGCCGGTGTTGCGGGCCGTGCCAGCGCAGGAGCGGCCCCGTGCGAGCGAGGCATGCGCGATGCAATCGCTTCCTTGATCTTGCGCAACAGCTCCTGCCGGAAAATATTCTGGGCATCCGACGAGTCGGTAACGTTTTTTGGAATATAATCGACAGCCCCGGCATCAAGGGCTTCGAACGTTGACCTGGCGCCTTCGTTGGTGAGGGTCGAGACCATGATAACCTTGGTCGGCGCCTTGGCCATGATCTGTTTCAGAGCGGAAATGCCATCCATCCGGGGCATTTCGATATCCATCGTGATAAGATCCGGTTTGAGGGCGATGGCTTTTTCGACCCCTTCCATGCCATCGGCAGCCGTCCCGACGATGTCAAAGGAGGGATCTTTCGACAGGACGCTCCGGATAGCCATCCGCATGAAGGATGAGTCGTCAACGATCAGAATACGGGTTTTGGCTTGTTGCGGCATTAGCATCTGGTTTCGCCTTTTAGTAAGTTAGAAATAATTTTCTGCAACTAGCAGGAAATTAGTTCGTTAACGCACTTATCCTGGTTTATAGGGTCAGGGTCTGGATGAGTTGAAAATTGAGGAGACCAGCTCCCTGACATCGGGAATGGCATCATCCAGTTCGTAACAGAAACGCTCTACATCCATCTGGGCCAATGCGGGAGATTCTTTTTTAAGGATCGTCCAGGCTTCTTCTTCGCTCAAATTGAAGCTGATCCACTCATGGTCGCCGTAGTTCAAGCCGCGAACTGTACAGAAGAGATCCGACAGATTGACGATGGCGCACAGAACCGGATCGACCGTGGCTTCACCCGGGGAGTGGTGATATGCGATCACATCACAATAGGCATCGGGGAAATTCCATTTGCGCGCCATGCAGAGTCCAATCTCGCAGTGGGTCGTACCGAGCAGCTCCGCCTCGGCATCGACAAATTTAACCGGGTGGGATGTGGCGTACGCCAGCACCTCCAGAAAAGGATCGCGCAGGAAGTTGCTTAAGAACACCTCGCCGAGGTCATGTATGATTCCGGAAATATAGGCTTTCTCAAGGTCCTGGTAGCCGACCTTCTGGGCGATGATTTTGGAGACCATGCCGACCCCGAAGGAATGTTCCCAGAACGAATTCAGCTCAAGCGCACCCGATGTCCCGTCGAACGCATTGATAACCGATGTCGTGAGAGCAAGTTCACGAACATGGCGCAATCCAAGGTATACCAGGGCGCGCTTGAGTGATGTGATCTCCTGTGCCGGCTTGAAGACGGGAGAGTTGATCAGCTTCATGACCCGCGCAGTCATGACCTGATCTGTCAGCATCAGGTCGGCAATCTCTTCAGCACTGACGTCTGGGTCGTCAAGAAGCTGCAGCACCTTGGTAGCGACAATCGGGATGGTGGGAAGGTCATCAACAGCACCCACCAGAATTTCGGCCCGTTCCATCATCTGTTTTTTATCCATAAAATAAAACCTCTCGGGCTATTTTTTGTAGCCAAAACCACCGGGAAAGTGAACCGTCTTGAATTTGTCGTTGACGCCGTGCAGCGATTCCGATTGCCCGACAAAGAAGTAGCCGTAAGGCTGCAGGTTGTTATAAAAGTGCTGGACAACTTTTGATTTCGAAGCGGTGTCGAAATAGATCAACACATTGGCGCAGAAAATGAAATCAAAGCTTTTCATGAATATCATTTTGGAATCTTCATACAGGTTGAGCTTGTTGAAGGTGACAAACTTTTTGACCTCGGGAGAAAGGATGAATTTACCGCCATCCTCCCGGATATATTTGCGTTTATACATATCGGGGATATTCCGAACGGAATAGGCGTTATAAACCCCCTCCTTTGCCTGGGCGATAACGGTTTCATTGATGTCGGTTCCGACGATTTCGATGATCCAGTCCTTGAGCAGGGTGGACCGTTTTTCAAGAAGAATCATCGCCATGGTGTAGGCTTCTTCTCCTGAGGATGAGGCGGCGCTCCAGATCCGCAGCTTGCGGAAGCCCATTTTGTTTTTGACTTCGACAATTTCGGGCAGCAGCTTGTTCTCAAGAGCCGCCAGCTGGGGAACGTTGCGGAAAAAATAGGTTTCGTTGGTGGTGATTTCATCCATCAAAAACTTCAACTCTTCCGAGCCGCGCGGAGATTTGAGCAGTTGGTAATAATCCTGGTAGGTTTTCGCGCCGGTAGCTTCCATGCGCCTGGTGATCCGACTTTCCAGAAAATACTTCTTGGTGGTGTGAAAATACATTCCGCAGATGTTGTAAATAAAATCGCGGAGCTGTTCAAAATCCTTATCGCTGATAGCCACATTTCACTCCTTGGGCGCCATTTCCATATTCAGCTGCATCTGGTTTTTGCAGTAGTTGGTGCAGCCTTGTTTATTCGCCGATCTCCGACATCGCGACCGGATCAATGATCAGGGCTACTCGTCCGTCGCCCAGAATGGTGGAACCGGCTATACCGGGAATATTTGCCAGATAGTTGCCGAGCGACTTGATGGCCACCTCCTGTTGCCCGACCAGGCGGGAAACGACCAGACCCATTCTCTTCTCGGCGGCGCCGACCACGACGACGTAACAGAAATTTTCGGTCTCGCCGCATGGCTGGACATTGAACACTTTCTGCAACCGGATCAACGGCAGCACTATATCACGCAGTTTCAGAACTTCCTGCCCACCGATCAGGTGGAACTGACGCTGATCGACCCGGAGGGTCTCCAGAACCGACGAGAGCGGGATGGAGTATATTTCTCCCTCAACTTCAACCAGCAGTGACTGGATAATCGCCAGGGTGAGCGGCAGGCGCAGAATGAATTCGGAACCTAGTCCTTTTGTGCTCTTGATTTCAATCAGCCCGTTCAACTTCTTGATGTTGGTCTTGACCACGTCCATGCCGACGCCTCGCCCTGAAAGGTCGGTGGTCTTTTCCTTGGTGGAAAAACCGGGCAGGAACAGCAGGTCAAATACTTCTCGCTGACTCATGGCGGCAAACTGATCCTCGGTAATGAGCCCCTTCTCAATCGCTTTGCGGCCGACACGCTCGGTATCTATGCCGCGGCCGTCATCCCTGATGCTGATGATTATCTGATTGCCCTCGTGTACGGCAGCCAGCACGAGTGTGCCGGAGCGCGCCTTTCCGGCAGCGAGGCGTTCTTCGGGGCTTTCGAGTCCATGATCCATTGCGTTGCGGATCAAGTGGATCAGGGGATCACCGATTTCGTCAACAACCGACCGGTCCAGTTCGGTTTCTTCACCGACAATCTGCAGATCGACTTCCTTACCCAAATCACGGGACATGCTGCGTACGATCCGGGGAAACTTTTTAAATACCTTCTCGACCGGAATCATACGCATTTTGAGCACCTGCATCTGCAATTCGGAAGTGACAAAACTCATCCGTTTGGTGAGCTTGCCAAATTCCTCGTTGAAATCGGCGCGATTCGCATCATGCTGCTGCAAATCCTGATTGATCTGGATCATGCGGTTGCGTTCGAGTACGAGTTCGCCAACCTGATTCATCAGGTCGTCCAGACGTTTCACGTCGACCCTGACAGTTGTGTTGTCGGCAAGGTCATCACCTTTTCCCTCGACCGGTTTAGGGGGTGCCGGCGCTTTTTTCGGGGCGGCATCAGAGGGCAGTTTTGGAGCAGGGACCGGAGCCGCCGAGGCAGGCGGCGTGGGGATTGAATCGACAACTGTTTCCGGAGCGGCAGCGGGTGCGGGTGAATCGACCGCCTCCTGAGAGAGTGGTGCGGACGAAGGTTCTGTAACGGCTTTGGCTGCTACAGCCGGCTGCGGAGTTGCTGCGGCCGTCTGGGGAGCGCCGGCGGTATCCAACAGGAGCGGCAGCAATTTGTTGATGGTGTCGTCCGTTTCCCGTTCCTGAATCTCACCCGCCTTTATGTCGCTGACCAGGAGCTTGACAAGGTCGGTTGCCTCCAGAATAACGTCCATGATCGCGGGAGTTACCACCAACTCGCCCTTGCGGAGCCGGTTCAGAACATCTTCGGTTTTATGGGTAACCTTGACCAGCAGATCAAAACCGAGGAAGCTTGAAGCACCTTTGATAGTGTGTATCGACCGGAAAATCCGGTTCATCAGATCAGAATCATCTGAAGACTTTTCAAGATTAATGAGATCATCATCAAGCTTTTCAAGCAATTCGGTGGTTTCAGTAAGAAAACCATCCAGCAGTTCCTGATCTTCGCAATCAATAGGTGGCATGGTGCGGGGCTCCCGATAAATTTAATGGAGTATGGAGTATGGATATCATTACATTCCGGTGAACAAATTCTTTTCGTCGCGAGAAAACATCTTCTCCAGGTTAAGTAATACAAGCAGGCGCTCAGCCTGGTTAATGACGCCGGCAATACATTCCTGATCAATGCCGCCGGCCACCATTGCGGGGGATGGCTGGATTTCGCTTCCGGAAATTCGTATGACTTCCGAGACGGCGTCAACAATGAATCCCATCAGTTCGCCGTCCATGTCCATAACCATGATTCTGGTCTGCTTATCGTTTTCAGATTCGATCAGGCCGAATTTTTTCCTCATGCAGATAATCGGTACTACCTTGCCGCGAAGATTGATAACCCCCTCCACATAGTGGGGGGTGTTCGGTACGCGTGTAACAACCGGCATACGGATGATTTCGCGAACCTTGAGCACATCCACGCCGTACTCTTCCTGGTCAAGGTTGAAGCTTACCAGCTGGATAAGCTCATCATGAGTGTCATCAGCCTTTACCGGCACAAGTGCGTTCTGCATCAATTGATCTCCTCGAACATAATGGACTTAACTATATTTTCAGTACCGTTACACTTTTAGTAAGTTAGAAGTGATTTTTTGCGTTTTTTGCAAAAAATAACTTCGTTAACGCATTGTCAGGGCTAGTAAATATAGAAGTGATTTTTTGCGCTTTTAGGCAAAAAATCACTTCGCTAACGCACTTATCCCGTTCATGAGGGTCATGGATACTCCTCGGCAATTTACCATGCATATCAATCTATATCAAGCAACATACAATAAAATCAGATTAAAAAGAGTGATTGCATGATCTCTTCTTACTTACTTAAACTGACAGCAAGTCATTTTATTGACATTTTCGCAATGCATGTAGTATATCTTCTATGCTACGTATTTTAGGGGGGTTGCCCGGATATGCTCGAAAATGGCTCTATTTTCATTGCAGACAATGATGTAAAAACCCGCGATCTGGTGTCCGCTTTTTTGACATATCGGGGATATAACGTTACCGCTGCAGAAGATGGCGCTCCTTTTTTTGACATGCTTCAAAAAAACAATGTCGAAATTGTCATCGCAGAACTAACATATCTACAATCGATTGCTCCCGATTTCAAAGAGCGCAGCCTGCAGCTTAATCCGCTGCTGGTGCTGATCGGGTATGGTGAAACAAGCACTGCCGAGCTGAAATATTCTGCCGGCGATACCGTATTCACACTCCCGAAACCGCTCAATCTGGATGAACTGGAAAGCCTGGTCATGCGAGCCAGGGAGTACCAGTCGATGAAATTGTACGACCGCTCAGTCGGGGGGGGCGCTCATAATCAGCTCCTCTCGGCAACCATGATCGGCACAAGCGCACCGATGCAGGCTCTGTTCGAAATGATTTCCAAAGTGGCTGCTTCAAACGCAACCGTCCTGATACAGGGTGAATCCGGTACCGGCAAGGAACTTGCAGCAAGAGCAATACATCAGCTGAGTGACCGGAATGCCAAAAACTTTGTGCCGGTCAACTGTGCGGCGATTCCGGATGACCTGCTGGAAAGTGAGTTGTTCGGCCATGTCAAGGGTTCGTTTACCGGAGCTTATGCCAACCGCGCCGGTCGCTTCGAGATGGCTGACAGGGGTACCCTGTTTCTGGATGAAATCGGCGATATGAAAGCAAATCTGCAGGTAAAGCTGTTGCGTGTTCTTCAAAACAGGGAATTTGAGCCTGTAGGAGCGTCAAAATCGCAAAAAGTTGACGTGCGTATCATTGCCGCAACAAATAAAAATCTTGAAGAGCTGGTAGTCACTCGCGATTTCCGCGAGGACCTCTATTACCGGTTATCGGTAATTCCGATCACGATTCCCCCCCTTCGCGAGCGGCGGGAAGACATACCGGTTCTTATCCATACGTTTCTGGTTCGCTTCAATGCCGACAAGCGTCATGCGGTAAAAGGGTTTTCACGCGATGCCCTTGATATTCTCTGCAAATATGAGTGGCCGGGAAATGTCAGGGAACTTGAAAATCTTGTTGAACGTCTGGTTATCCTGAAAGGGAGCGGGATGATCGTCCCGGATGACCTGCCTGAAAAATATCTTTCTGGGAAATTATTGAACAACGGACCGGTACCGGCCCCCGCTCTGTCGTCATCAGACAATTTGCTTCCGGAAGGGGGCCTTTGCCTCAATTCTGCCGTGGATGAGTTTGAAAATAATTTTATTATGCAAGCCCTTGCCCGTTCGGGAGGAAATAAAAAGGAAGCTGCTCTTCTCTTGAATTTGAAACGAACGACTCTGATTGAGAAACTGAAGAAAAAGAACCTGGCTTTTGGCGAGGATTAACCGTAATGTCGATAATCGTTGATAAACTTTCATTGCTGGGGGCTCTTGCCCCGCTTCGATTAAATCCTGACGGTAACGTTGCTCCTCAGGGTAACGGTTTTGCAGAGAAGTTCGACAAAGCCCTCGGCAGCGGAGAAGCTTCTGTCCCGAGCGCCGGTGACAAAGCCAGGGAGGTGGCGGAATCGCTCACCCTTCAGATGTTGCAGAGTTCTCTTGCCCTGTCCGGAGATTCTCCTGCGGACAGCGCTGCTTCCTCTGGCACGACACCATTTTCTTCACCACGTTCCCTTATTCAAGCCTATAGTGCCAATCTTGCCGCAGGGGGAGAACAGCCGTCCCCAACTCCGGCTTCCCCTCCGTCGCAGCTTCAGGAACTGGCGGATGTCATGCCCGCCGCAGCTTCAGCAGCAGTGCAGTCGTCACGCCCCGAAACCGACTCGTCCTGGCTTGATCCCATCATTTCCAGGGCATCCCAAAAGTATGGTGTTGATGTCGGGCTGATAAAAGCTGTCATCAAGGCCGAGAGTGACTTCAACCCTCAGGCGGTCTCACACGCGGGTGCACGCGGGCTGATGCAGCTCATGCCTGCTACCGCACGTTCGCTCGGGGTCAGCGATTCATTCGACCCGGAACAGAATGTCATGGGGGGCACCCGTTTTCTGAAGGACATGCTCCAGCGTTACGGCGGCAATGTTGATGCTGCCCTGGCGGCCTACAATTGGGGTCCGGGCAATGTTGACAAACGCCCCGACCGCCTGCCCCAAGAAACACGCGCTTATCTTGCGCGAGTCAAACAGCTGTATTCTTCATACAGCGTTTAAAAATCCCCCTGTTCATGCTTGAATCTCCACATTGTAGTGTGTAGAACATAAAATATTTACTTGGAATATAACCATTCCGCTACGAGGAATTCATGGCTCCACTCTATATCGTCGGTACCGGACCCGGTGCCGCCAGCCATCTGACTGAAGCGGCCAGGCAGGCCATTCAAGCTTCCGATATCATCATCGGGTATGACAGTTATGTTGAACTGGTGCGTCCGCTACTGGAGGGCAAGCAGGTACTGTCAACAGGTATGATGAAGGAGGTGCAGCGCTGCCGCGAAGCGATCAGGCTGGCGCGGGCCGGAGAAGCGGTGGCACTGGTTTCGGGCGGTGATTCCGGGATTTACGGCATGGCCGGTCTGGTCCTGGAACTGGTGGAGGCGGACGCCCGACAGGACCCGGAGTTGCCGCAGCCCGATGTCCGGATAATTCCGGGTATTTCCGCTGTCCAGGCCGCGGCGGCACTGCTTGGCGCCCCTCTTATGCACGATTTCGCGGTGATTTCGCTGTCGGATCTGCTGACTCCGTGGGATCTGATCAAAACCAGACTGGAGGCGGCGGCACGGGCAGATTTTGTCATCGCCATCTACAATCCGCGCAGCAAAAGTCGCAGGACACAGATAGAAGAAGCCCGGAGCATCATCCTGACGCAGCGCCCACCGGAAACTCCGGCGGGGATCGTCCGCAACGCCTGTCGTGACGCCCAGACGGTTACCGTAACAACCCTCGGAAAGCTGCTGGATCATGAGATAGACATGACCAGTATCGTCCTGATCGGCAACGCGAGCAGTTTTGTCGATGCTGAAGGGCGTATCGTGACACCGCGCGGCTATGCCGCCAAATACCTTCCGGCAGTGGCTGTGACGGAATCAGTCGCAGATCAGGGGCCTCTTCAACAGCCGGGTGCGCTCATGTTCTGCGGCACCGCTTCCGATGTCGGGAAATCGATCATCACCTCCGGCTTCTGCCGCTGCCTGGTCAGGCTCGGCATAGCCGTCGCCCCCTTCAAATCCCAGAATATGTCGCTTAATTCCTTTGTCACCCCTGAGGGGGGAGAAATCGGCCGCGCCCAGGCGGTGCAGGCCCAGGCGTGCGGTATCGACCCCCATACCGATATGAACCCGGTGCTGCTCAAGCCGAATTCCGATACCGGCAGTCAGATTGTCGTGCAGGGGAGGCCGGTCGGTAACATGGCCGTTTCGGAATATGACGCCTACAAGCCGGCCGCTTTCGAAAAAATACGGGAGAGCTTTGACCGCCTTCGCCAGGCATACGAGTTCATCGTCATCGAGGGGGCGGGAAGCATCTCGGAAATCAACCTGAAAAAGAACGACATTGCCAACCTCAGGATAGCCGCAATGGCAAGGTGTCCGGTGATACTGGTGGCCGACATCGACCGGGGCGGCGTCTTTGCCCAGATCATCGGCACAATCGAACTGCTGGAGCCGTCTGAGCGTTCCTGCGTCAAAGGGATCATCATCAATAAATTCCGCGGCGATGCCGGAATCCTGAAGCCGGGCATCGATTTCATCGAGCAGCGCACTGGCGTGCCGGTACTGGGTGTCCTCCCCTGGTTCAAGGATATTCGCCTGCCGGATGAAGACAGCGTTGCCCTCGGCCGGCGCT
>DATNCC010000259.1:0-2886 GCA_035571735.1 Dongiaceae bacterium
CGCTATCGTAGATGATCGGAGCGTAAGCCATGATCTTCCTGGCCCCGCCGACATTGGTCGTATCCATGAAGCCCGCTTTCAGTTTTCTGACCTGATCGGCGACCTTTGGATAGTTGGGGTGAATGAACCCGGCCCGGTCGAGATTGAACGGAATCCGCCCGTTGTCGATGTCCGCCTTGGTTGACGAAGCGGAATAGGGGGGAACCAGCCGGCCGCGGGTGTCAAGTCCCCGGATATCCCAGTATTTCGGATGGGTGATGATCCACCCCTCGTCGTCGAACATGAAGGCGTAATTGCCGCTCTTGTAGGAAGGGAACACCGTGGAAAAATTGCGTCCGGGGTCGATATGCTGCGTAAACTCCATCAGGTGGCGATGGTCGAGCGAGATCACAACCACGCCGTTGAAAGAGCCCCTTGAGTCAAACAGGGCGGCCGCAAACCGGATAACCCCCTGATACGTTTTGCTGTCAAGGGCGTGCTCAGGTTCGTCGGCGCCGTTCAGCTGTTCCTGCTTCGAGATGTGGAAACCGGTGAGGTGGGAGACATACAGTTTGCCGGGCTGGGTGCGAACCCTGTTGAAGTAATCTTCCGTCAGGAACTCCGTCCGGGCGGGATCGGCGACATTCCTGAGTTTTGCTGCCGGGACGGCAACGCCATCCCTGATTACCAGCCGTTCCAGGCCATGCTTGTCGATCAGGGCAATACTGCGGTAGAGCGGCACCTGCTCGCGTGTTTCAAACGGCGCCGTGGCGCTGCCGGTCCGATTCCAGGTGTCACCCCGTCTGCTGGCGTAAAAATTGAGCAGCGTCGCCTGATCGAGCTGCGAGCGTGACAGGAAAATCAGGTCGCTCTCGCATTGATGCAGGAAATCCGCGACACTCTCCGCCACCTGGGTTGCCCGCATCTGGAGCGATTCCGACGCCTGGATGTCCGCCGTATCGCTGATCTCGGAGGTAAGGCGGGCGCTGGTCGATTCCAGGTTGAAAAAGAGGATCAGCGAAGAGGCTATCAAGGGGAGCAATGACAGCAGCAGGGTGATGACGAGGATTTTCTTGAAGAGGGTAAGACGCGGCATTGCGGCTCCGGCTGGTGCAATCCTGATTGTATTTCATTGAGTACAATGATAACTTGTCGGTAAGTTAGAAGCTATTCCTGCGCTTTTCAAGCAGAAATAGCTTCTTTAACTTACTGATCCTGTTTTTCAGGGCCTAGGGTCAAGACATCATTTTACGGCAGGTTTCACTACATGGGCTACAAAAATCTGCAGGAATGCGTGGCCGATCTTCAGCGGCGGGGAATGCTGCTCCAGATCGACGTGCCGCTCGATCCCCATCTGGAAGTCGGCGCGCTGCAGCGGCGGGTCTACCAGGCGGGAGGACCGGCTCTCCTGTTCACGAATGCCGTCGGCTGCCGGTTCCCGCTGCTCGGCAACCTGTTCGGCACTCTGGAGCGGACCCGGTTTATCTTCCGGGATACGCTCGATGACATCCGCCGCCTCGTCGAACTGAAAATCAATCCGTTTTCGCTCCTCAAACATCCGCTTGATCTCGTCAAGGCTCCCTTTGCCGCCTGGCATCTCCTGCCGGCCGTTACGTCGAAAGCGCCGGTGCTGGAATGCTCTACGACGCTCTCCGCCCTGCCTCAGATCGTTTCGTGGCCGGAGGATGGCGGGGCCTTTCTGACCCTGCCTCAGGTGTACAGCGAGAGTCCGGCGCATCCCGGTTTTGCCAAGTCGAATCTGGGCATGTATCGCATCCAGCTTTCCGGCAACAGCTATCAGCCAGACAAAGAGGCCGGTCTCCATTATCAGATCCATCGCGGCATCGGCGCTCATCACGCCGAGGCGATTGCGCGGGGCGACCTGCTGCGGGTCAACGTCTTTCTGGGGGGAGCGCCCGCCATGACCGTTGCGGCGGTGATGCCGCTGCCGGAAGGGATGCCGGAGATTTCGTTTGCCGGTCTCCTGGCCGGGCAGCGCATCCCGATGACCAGGGTTCAGGGACATCTGCCGGTATATTCCGAGGCCGATTTCTGCATCAGCGGTGTGGTCCATCCCGCCAGAACCCTGCCGGAGGGCCCCTTCGGCGATCATCTCGGCTATTACAGCCTGACCCATGACTTCCCGTACATCGAGGTTGATGCGGTCTATCACCGGAGAGACGCCATTCTCCCCTTTACGACCGTCGGCCGCCCGCCGCAGGAAGATACCAGTTTCGGCGCCTTCATCCATGAATTGACCGGTCCTCTGATTCCGACCGTCGTGGCCGGGGTGAAGGAGGTGCACGCCGTCGATGCCGCCGGTGTCCATCCGCTGCTCCTGGCGATAGCCGGCGAGCGCTACGTGCCGTATGCGGCGGTCCGTCAGCCGCAGGAGTTGCTGACCGTCGCCAGCGCCATTCTCGGCCAGGGGCAGCTCTCGCTGGCCAAATATCTGCTGATAGCCGCCCATGAGGATTCACCGGCCCTGCATACCCACGACATCGCCGCGTTTCTGGAACACGTTCTGGAACGTGCCGACTGGCGCACCAGTCTTCACTTCCAGGCATCCACCACGATTGACACCCTCGACTACAGCGGTGCCGGCCTCAATGAGGGTTCAAAGGTTGTGATCGCCGCGGCCGGTCCGGTGCGCCGGAAGCTGGCAACGGAGCTCCCCGCCGGTCTTGAACTGCCGCAAAATTTCGGACCTGCCGCCGTCTGTCTCCCCGGCATTCTGGCCATTCAGGGTCCCCCCTCAAGCCAGGGTAGGGGCGAGAGCGACCTGCTTCTTGAGGAGTTCTGCAGTTTCTACCGCGAACGTGACCAGTTCGAAGGCTTTCCGCTGGTTGTGATCTGCGATGACAGCATGTTCACGGCGGCGACCCTGAACAACTTTCTCTGGGTGAC
>DATNCC010000260.1:0-8759 GCA_035571735.1 Dongiaceae bacterium
CCCAACTGAACAACAGTTAACCAGTAGAAATCACTGCGACGGACAAATTCACCGGTACAGATCAAATGCAGAGAAACGCAGACAGCACAAACAACGGCCAGCATATCGCCTCGATTCAGGTACCAGGAACCGTTGCCGCACAACAGTAGCAGACCTATCACTGCAAGTGCAACAGCCAGCTTGACACCTGCAGACACACGATGCCTGAGCACAAGAGCTGCAACTATCGGGACCATCACCACATTCAATCCGGTGAGAAAACCGGTATTTGAAGCGCTTGTATATCGCAGCGCCACGGTTTGGAAAGCATACGCCCCAAAGAGAAAGACTCCCATAACGCATCCCCTGAGAACAGTAGCGCCATCTAACCTTCTTCCTTTGTATAACCCGATTGGAAGAACAAGTGCAAAAGCCAGGATAAACCTCTGTGCGAGAAAGACGAAAACATCGACGCTTTCAATAGCCTGTTTAACTATTGTAAATGTAACTCCCCAAAAAAAAGTCGTCGTAAGAAGCAGCACAGCCGCCTTGTACCGATTCATTGCAGGCAATCCGGGAAAACCGGGTTTGGTCTAACCATATGACATCGCATTTAGTACTCACTTTCTTTATACCTGATAATAACTTATGCTTCCAATGGTTCATTTAGCACGCTTTTATGTTGACAATCAAACTGGAATATATATAAAAAACATTCTTGTCATACCATTTAATAGTTCAATGCCATCAAAAAAGGAGAAGTTCACATGAAGTTATTTCGCTTCCTTTCTGTTGCCGCCCTGCTGGTAGTATCACTTTCTGCAACAGCCCTTGCGGCTCCCAAGGGCATCAAGGTTGCTACCGATGCGACCTGGCCGCCGATGGAGATGGTGGATGCCAACAAAAAGATCGTGGGATATGATATAGACTTCCTCAATGCCGTGGCCAAGGAAGCCGGCATAACTGTTGAGTTCAAGAACACCGCCTGGGACGGCATCTTCGCCGGGCTTGACTCCGGCCAGTACGATGCCATCATATCCTCCGTTACAATCACCGACGAACGCAAGGCAAAATACGACTTCACCGAGCCCTATACCAGCATCGGTCAAATACTGGTTGTACCCAAAACAGACAAGACCACCAAGACAATCGCTGACCTGAAGGAGAAGAAGGTTGGCTCCCAGATCGGCACCACCGGCGCAATGGAAGTAAAGAAGGTTGCCGGAGTAGAATCGAAGACCTATGACGAAATCGGACTGGCCTTCGAAGATATGGCTGCCGGCCGTATCTCCGGTGTCATCTGTGATGAGCCGGTTGCCGCCCATTTTGCCCTGCAGAAAAAAGAGTACAAGGAAAAGTTCAAAATAGTTGGCAAGCCCTTCACCAAAGAGGGTTACGGCATTGTTGTCAAAAAAGGCAACAAGGAACTGGTTGACGTGCTAAATAAAGGCATCAAGGCTGTTAAGGCCAAAAAACTTGATGCCAAGATCCATACAAAGTGGGTTAAGTAAACCGGAATGCAGGGAGTGGACGGCTTATTGCCGCCCTCCCCAGCGCCTTACTTTATGCCCGACATCCAATCTACTCATACACCGATAGCAGTCGGTGACGGAGCTGCCATCCCGCACAAAAGCGACGCCGGACTGTTTACAGCCTGGCGTATCGCCTTCTTCGGTTCAATCGTGCTCTGCCTCTATCTGGCCTTTGGTCGACCGGACCAGTACATGGCGATCTTCAAGTTCGTCCCGGACGGTATCCTGGTCACCTTCAAGGTTACATTGGGCGCAATCCTTCTTGCGATTGTATTCGGATTGATCGCCGGGCTGGGAAGAATATCAAGCAACCGCATCATCAACGGAACCGCGTCGTTATATGTCGAGGTAATTCGTGGCATTCCACTGCTGGTGCAGCTCTTTTACATTTATTATGCCTTGGGCCGTTTCGTAAAGATCCCCGATATGTTTAGTGCCATCATTGCCATGGCTTTCTGTTACGGCGCCTACATGGCCGAAATCTTCCGGGCCGGCATCCAGTCGATCCCCCAGGGACAGATGGAGGCCGCGCTGTCCCTGGGCATGTCCCGAAGACAGGCCATGCGGCAGGTCATTCTGCCCCAGGCCTTCAAGGTTGTGCTGCCACCTATCGGTAACGAATTCATCGCCCTGCTGAAGGATTCATCGCTGGTTTCGATCCTGGCGGTAGCCGACCTGCTGCGCCGCGGCCGTGAGTATGCCTCGGAAACATTCAACTATTTTGAGACCTACACCGTCATCGCCCTGATCTATCTGGTTATGACGCTCTTCTTTTCCAAGTTGATCAGTATCATGGAGGAACGACTCAATGAAGGCCGATAACCGCCCGATGATCGAGGTAAAGGGGGTATCCAAGTTCTTTGGCGCTTTCCAGGCCCTGAACGATGTCTCCTTTACTGTCAGTGACGGCGAGAAGGTCGTCATCATCGGCCCCAGCGGTTCGGGCAAGAGCACGATCCTGCGCTCCATCAACTGCCTGGAGACCATCGACCGCGGCCGGATAGCCGTGCATGGCATGGATGTCAGTGATCCGAAGGTGGATATCTGCAAGGTACGCGAGGAGGTCGGGATGGTCTTCCAGTCCTTCAACCTCTTCCCCCACAAGACCGTGTTGGAAAACCTGACTCTGGCCCAGACCGTCGTCCGCAAGCGAAGCAAAAAGGATGCAGAAGATATTGCCATGGAGCTGCTGCGCAAGGTAAATATTTCCGAAAAGGCCGCGGCATACCCAGCCAAGCTCTCCGGAGGCCAACAGCAGCGTGTCGCAATTGCACGCTCGCTGGCCATGAACCCCAAGGCGATCCTGTTTGATGAGCCCACCTCTGCCCTCGATCCCGAGATGATCGGCGAGGTGCTTGATGTCATGAAGACCCTGGCCCGGGAAGGGATGACAATGGTAGTCGTTACCCACGAGATGGGCTTTGCCAGGGAGGTGGCTGATCGGGTTATTTTCATGGATCACGGCCGGATCGTGGAAGAGGGGACTCCGGAGCACTTTTTTACCGCTCCGACCCATGATCGAGCCAAACTGTTTTTAAGCCAGATTCTTTGACTCCGGCAGTTAAGGAGTATTTCCAAGCAGGACATTACACCACAGGAGGTAACACATGAAAAGCAGTAAAGTCATGGCAGCGCTCATCACCCTGGGCCTTGCCGCAGCAGCAGCAACTCCGGCGCTTGCGCTGGAAAATCAGTTCAGTGGAGCGTTCACGTCGTTCTATGACATTTCGAACTACAGTGCGGCCGGCAACGACGGGTCAACCTCAAACGCTGTCGGTTTAAAGAAGAGCGCACCTACAGAAAACTATTTTGTCCAGCGCGTTCGCCTCGGTTACACCGCCAAGGCAAGTGACGATGCAAAACTGGTCACCAAATTCGAGTTTGATTATAACTTCTGGGGTAACAGCTCCTATGCAGTCGGGCGCGGCACTGGCGGCGCACTCGGCGCAGACAGCGTCAACATGGAAACAAAAAACCTGTACCTTGACCTGAATCTGGCCAAAAACGTGAATACAAAGATTGGTATGATGGGTTTCAATGACGCCTTCAAAGGGATCGTTTTTGATGCCGATATGGCCGGCGTACTGCTGGCTCACGATTGCGGACAAGCTGCTGTTACCGCTGGATTTTTCCGTTTTGGTGACCGCGCTGTATCGACAATCGGCAAACATACTTATGATATGTTCGCACTTGATGGCAAGTACAGCGTATCCAAGGCAGTAAAAGTTGGAGCAGCTTATTACTACATTGCGGACAATCGTGAAAATCCTGCCGTGGCGCCTGCTACAGTCATTACTTCAAATGACACCAAGGTTAGCACACTCGGTCTGAATGCCGAAGCAGCTGTAGGTCCTCTGACCCTGACCGGCTTCGCCCTGACCCAGTTTGGTGACTTTAATGCCACCACCAAAGCAAAAGGCTATGCACTTAACGTAGGAGCTAAAATACCTCTGGCTGGTGGAACGGCACGTTCAGAGCTCATCTATGTCGGCGGCGGCAAGAATGCCCTCTATGTCCCAGCATCTGCCGGTGGAACTGAAGGCGGCGGTTTCTATGACGCCGAAATGATTATGCTCAACCGCGACAAAAATGCCACTTCCATTGACAATGCTCTTGTTTATGATTCAAACAACTTCAATCAGGGTCTCATCATGGGTTCACTCGGCTACGACTATACCTTTACTCCTAAACTGTCCGGCAGCGCGAATGCCGGATTTGCTGCAGTCGCTAAAGATAATTCTTTGGCGGCTCACAAGACCAATTATCTCGGCACTGAAATCAATTTCGAAACCAATTACAAAATTTCGTCCAACGTAACCGTTGGCGCACGTGCCGGCTACGTATTCCTCGGCGACTACTTCAAAAGCAGCCCAACCCTTGACAACCCTTATGATGTCAAGCTGATCGCTAAATACGCTTTCTAATTAGAAAGTCAACGGCGGGAGCCGGCACCGAGCCCCGCCGTTCATTTTATTTCTAAATGTACGCACAAAGGAGACTAACTCATGAAAAAAATTCTGATCGCAATACTGACTGTAGCTGCCCTGTCCGCTACCTCCATGGCATTCGCAGCGGATGCACCTGTTGCCGGCGGCAAGGATGAATGCCTGCTGGCCTCAAAAAACTGCATGGATGAAGTTTCCAGCATTCAACAGAGGATGAAAAAACTCAATGCCGAAATTAAAAAAGGCAAGAAGGTATATTCAGCCGACGAACTGAAGAAGCTTGAGCAGAAGCTTAAAGAGGCCGATGAAATCCTGAAGAGCCTGGAAAAGCCGGGTAAATAACAATTAACCCCACTAAAGGAGGAATGTCATGAACTTCAAAAAAAGTGCTGCACTGTTTTTGACCGCCGTATTGGCCCTGTCCGTAACTGCCGGCTGCAAAAAAAAGGAAGAGGCACCAAAAGCAGAAGCTCCCAAGGCCGCTTCTGACACCATCAAGATCGGCTTCCTGGGCGCACTGACCGGCGACGTTGCCATGTTCGGCAAACCAACGCTGGAAGGGATGAAAATGGCTGCTGAAGACCTGAATGCTGCCGGCGGCATTCTGGGGAAAAAGATTGAGATCGTTGAAGCAGATAACCGCGGCGACAAGCAGGAAGGCGCTTCCGTCACTCAGAAGCTCATCAGCCGCGATAATGTAATCGCCATCGTCGGTGACCCTACCACCGGCATTACCAAGGTTGCCGCACCGATCGCCCAGAAAGCCCAGGTCCTTCTCATTTCAGCCGGTGCTACCGGTCCCGGTGTTGTTGAGAACGGTGATTTCATCTTCCGCAACACGCTGCTCGACAGCGTTGCCATTCCGGCCTGTATCGACTACTTCGCCAATGACCTCAAATACAAAAAGGTCGCCATCATCACCTCCGATAACAACGACTACAGCGTCGGATTTTCCCAGACCTTCCGTGATGCCGCCAAGGGCAAGGGAATCGAGATTGTTGCCGATGAAAAAGTCAAGGACGGCGACAAGGATTTCAGCGGCCAGGTTACCAACATCAAAGCCAAGAAGCCGGACGTAATCTTCTTCTCCGGTTACTACACAGAAGGCGCCCTGATCATGAAAGAAGCCCGCAAGCAGGGAGTCAAGGCCAATATGTTCGGCGGCGACGGCCTCTTCTCACCTGAATTCATCAAACTGGGCGGCTCGGCAGTCGAAGGCTCCATGTCCGCTCTCGGATTCGCTCCTGAGCAGGCTTCTCCTGAAACAGCAAAATTCATCGAAGCTTTCTCGAAGAAATTTCCCGGCCAGCTTCCCGGTCTGTTTGATGCGCAGGGTTACGACGGCGTCATGATGGTCGCTGATGCCATCAAGCGTGCCAACAGCGCCGACCCGAAGGTATTCAAAACCGCAATGGCCGCTACAAAGAATTTCCAGGGCGTATCCGGCACAATAACGATCCGTGCCAACCGTGAGCCGATCAAGACTCCACTCTGCCTGTTGGCGGTCAAGGACGGCAAGTTCGCCTTGAAAGCCAAAGTACCGGTAAAGATGGACTAATTAATTCACTCTGCATGCCGTACCACCGTGCGGCGTCGGTTTCTGCCGACGCCGCATTTGTATGAAAGCGAGATTATCATTCATTTCAGCGTCAGGAGTGTATATCAATGAGCAGGGGAGAATCGCACGGCACACTGCTGATTCTGGTGGCGGCGATCCTCTGGGGTACGACCGGCACTTCGCAGGCTTTGGCACCACCAGGAGCGCACCCTCTGACAGTCGGCGCCCTGCGCCTGGCAGTCGGTGGCGGGGCTCTTCTAATGCTTGCCCGGTTCCGCGGCCAGGTCACAAGGGACTGCTTCCGGCAACCGGGCGTCACGCTGCTGGCTGCACTCCTGGTTGCTGCTTATCAACTAACGTTTTTTGAGGCGGTGGAGACAACCGGCGTCGCCGTCGGCACTATGGTAGCAATCGGCAGCGGACCACTCTTTGCCGGCCTGCTTGCCTTTCTGGCACATAAGGAGCGCCCCGACCGTCGCTGGCTGATAGCGACGGCATTGGCGATTGCCGGACTATCGGTTCTTTTCATTCCAGCACCCGGCAGCGTGCTGCAAGTACGGACAACAGGCGTACTGCTGGCGCTGGCAGCCGGCGCTTCATACGCAGGATACACACTCGCAATCAAGCGGCTGCTGCCGGGAAACTCATCAGATGCCGTTATTGCCGTGGTGTTCACACTCGGAGGAATACTTCTGGCGCCGTTCCTTTTCCGTTCGGACCTTCATTGGGCGGCTACACCTGGGGGGCTGCTTGTTATCCTGCATCTGGGACTGGTCGCCACCGCGCTGGCATATCTGCTCTTTGCCCGCGGTCTCCGTTCGGTTCCGGCTGTTCACGCAGTCACCCTGTCACTGGCAGAACCGCTGACAGCTGCCACTCTCGGGATACTTGTCCTGAAAGAACGCCTGACGTTGGCGTCGACATTCGGCATGGGGATGGTTCTGGCTGGATTGGTCGTACTGGGAACAGCTCGCACCAGATACGTAAAAGATTGATATTATCCTGGGCATTCGAGTCATCCGGATTGTCATTTTTGGCAGATTAGCGTAGTGTACTGCACTATTTACAACACGATCTGCCGCAGATTTACATCTTCAACGAGGAGTTCTCCATGTTTTTCCAGCAGTTGATTAACGGTATCGCCCTGGGAAGCACCTACGCCCTGATTGCGCTGGGATATACCATGGTCTACGGCATCATAACCCTGATCAATTTTGCCCACGGCGAAATCTATATGGTTGGAGCGTTTGTCGGTCTGTTCGCAACATCAATCTTCAAGGTGAATTTTTTCGTTGCCATGCTGATTGCCATGGTTGTCTGCATTTTGCTCGGAGTATTTGTTGAGCGGATCGCGTACCGCCCGCTCCGCAAGTCTTCACGGCTTTCGGCCCTCATCTCGGCAATCGGTGTGTCGATCTTCCTTTCGACCCTGGCTCAGATGCTCTTTGGGGCCAATGCCAAGGGATATCCGGAAGGTGTTTTTCCGGTCAAGCAGATCACCATCGGCTCCGCAGAGATTTCCACGCTCCAGCTCCTGATTATCGCAATATCGGCCACCCTTATGATCGCCCTTGAATTCATCGTTCATAAAACGAAGATCGGCAAGGCCATGCGTGCGACCTCGGAGGATTACAATACCGCTGCCCTGATGGGGATCAACGTCAACATGGTCATATCCTTTACCTTTGCGCTCGGATCGGCACTTGCTGCCGCCGGCGGGGTTCTGGTCGGACTGCTCTTCAACGCCGTTTCCTTCAATATGGGGCTGATGGCCGGATTGAAAGCCTTTGCTGCCGCGGTGCTGGGGGGAATCGGCTCGATACCGGGAGCGATGCTGGGCGGTTTGCTGCTTGGTGTTACCGAAGTAGCCGGCGTTGCAATCGGTTTCTCATCCTATCGGGATGCAATCGCCTTCGCGATTCTGGTGCTTGTGCTGCTGGTAAAGCCAACCGGACTGCTGGGACGCAAAATTCAAAAGAAAGTGTAAACATTGGAGCCGGAGTTATCATATGGGTGATTTTTTACAACAGCTGATGGGGAGCATAAACCCCTACTACCTGCAGATCCTCGTCAATATCGGGATCGGCATAATACTGGCGCTCGGCCTGAATGTCATTACCGGCCTGACCGGCCAGTTATCCCTGGGACACGCCGCTTTTATGAGCATCGGTGCCTTTACCAGCGCCCTGCTCACCATCAAGCTCGGCATGCCGTTCGGTGTCAACCTGATCCTGACCGGCTTTATTACCGCGGCAGTTGCGGCCCTGATCGGGCTCCCTATCCTGCGCCTGACTGGTGATTACCTGGCAATCTGTACGCTTGGATTTGCCGAGATTGTCAAGGTTGTGTTCCTGAATCTCGACATTACCAACAAGGCTCTCGGTCTCACCGTACCCGCCGCAATAACGACTGTTCCGATGCCGGTTATCGTCTGGGCAGTCGTGCTGCTGACGATCATCTGTGTCACCTTCATTCACAACTCCCGCTTCGGGAGGGCTCTTATGGCGGTCAGGGGTGACGAAATTGCAGCCGAGGCGATGGGAATCAACGTTACGCTCTACAAAGTCCAGTCATTTGCCCTCGGAGCGTTCATGGCAGGTGTCGGCGGCGGACTCTACGCCCATTTCATGGGTTACATCAATCCATCCGATTTTGGCTTCCTTAAATCGGTCGACATTCTCAGCATGATCGTTCTTGGCGGACTGGGGAGTATTACCGGCAGCGTCATCGGAGCAACCATACTTT
>DATNCC010000261.1:0-19610 GCA_035571735.1 Dongiaceae bacterium
AGAGCTGTCACGGCACGCCTCACCCGGCAACAATGCTGTCCCAGTTCCCGAAATGCGGGTTCTGCCACAGCATCGCCCATGATCTGAACAACTACAAGAGTGCGACGGCACCGGCACCCGCCGCTGCGGCGGCGCCTGCACCGGCAAAAAAACAACCCGGGAAGAAATAGGTCCCGGACCACGCTTCAAAACAGAGGGCCGCTGCAATGCAGCGGCCCTCTGTTTTTGTGTCCGGGCGGTGGTTTAAGTTGAAGTCATCGTCAGGCTGTTATATGATGGCAAAAACTGGGCACGCTCGGAGATGTACTTGGCAAAAACTGTCTTTGCTCTCATAATTACTCTCATCTTATCAGCATCAATTCCACCCCCTGTTTTTGCGGCTGTAACACGCGGTTTACGCGGACCAAAGGCCAAAACGATCGCCTCGGGTGGCCTCTCACTTTCCTCTACGATAGACGAGTATATCTTTGCCGGATCGGAACAACGGGAAGCGACCCAATCGTACGGCCTTAAAGTCGGCTATGATATTCTTGGTGAATCTTTTGCGAACAATATTGGAATAGAAGGGTCGCTGAACTATTTCAGCACCAGATCTAAAACTGATGCAAGCGGCGCCACCGGGTATCTGTTTCGTCTGGACGCCATTTATCCCTTGATTCTGGGTGAAAAATGGATGCCGTTTCTCGCGGTCGGCGGCGGAAGAATTGTTATTGACTCTGTTTCCAATGCTGACAGGAGTCCTCTGTTCAATTACGGCGCAGGCTTGAAATATTTTCTGGAAGAGTACCTGGCTGTGAGAGTGGATGCCCGGCAGATCGTTGTCTATGACAACGCCACTACCCGCAATAATTACGAAGTCGGCATCGGGATGAGCTATTATTTCGGAAAGGAAAGAAAGAAAATTCCCGTGCAGCCGGAGAAACCTAAGCCACTGGAACTCCCTTCTGACAACCTGGAGCCGTTGCCGGCCCTTGAACCGGCTGTCAAGCCACTCTTGAAGGACGGCGCCGAAGATAAATCCGTGCCGAGGGAAGGGAGTCCGACGAAACCATTTGAAGCGAATAAAAGTGCTTCCGAAGCTGGCAGGTCCGTTGGCCAAACCGTCGGAGAGAAAGCCGTCAAAAGCGCCGATTCGACTAAAGCATCCGAAATGAATAATCAAAGAGCTGCCGCCGAAGCTGAAAGTTCGATGCGCCCAACAGTTGGAGAGAAAGTCATCAAGAAGTTGATGGTCAATTTCGATTTCGACAGTTCTTATGTAAAGCCACAATATTTTGATAAACTCATGGAGATTGCCGATACCTTGAAGAGAACTGCCGACACGTCGGCAAGAATCGAAGGACATTCCGATTCAACCGGAAAATTGAAATATAACATGAAACTTTCGGAACAACGGGCTAAAAACGTCAAGAACAGCCTGATGAGATACGGCGTAGATCCCGGCCTGCTGTCTATAGCGTCCTTCGGACCATTAAGGCCGATGGTCGATAATGCCGTGCCAGCAGGGAGAGTAAAAAACCGGCGAGTGGAAACACTGGTAACTCTCAAAGAACGTGAGCCAAAAATCAAGGTTGAGCAGGAAGATCCGGAGCAAATCAAACTGGAAGCAGAACGCCGTGAAAAGAAGCGGGTGCAGGCTGAAAAACTCGCCAGGGCGGGTACAATGGCGGTCATCATGTTGCAGGAAGGCAAAGAGCCGGTTCCCGTCGGAAGTAAAGGTAGTCTGCCGATCGAGATTTCCAATAAGGGGAAAAACAGCGAAGAGTTTTTGGTGACGATAACAGCGGACAAAGAATTCGAAGCCATTCTGACTAGAGTTGACAAACCTGATGAAAATATAACCCGACTTCATCTCGCTGCGGGTGACACCTTCAAGGGAGCAGTTGTATTCAGGATGCCGGTGCAAAAGGCTGATGGGCATCGTTCCGTCATAATGGTTAAAGCAGAATCAGCTAGATTCAGTGATGTCAGTTTTCAAAAAGAGGCGGTTGTAATAAGCTCCGCGCCATATGTACGTGCAGTTGCAAAGCTTGCAAAGCAAAAAGTCACTCCGGGCGAAAAGCTTCGTTACCATGTAACGGTTCTCAATGCGGGGTCATTGCCTGTCCGGAATTTGACCGTCAGACTCCAGCTCCCGTCCCAGGTTGATTTTCTTGGAGCCCCGGATGTTTCATCCAGGCTGGAGCCAAATGGCACGCTTGTTTTCAGGATTGATCAAGTGGAGACGGGCAAGCTTGCGGAAATCAATCTTGATGTGAAGGTACGCGAGGATAGTACCGCTGGTCAGGAATTACGCGGGCAAGTAGAGGTAGTCTACGGAAACACTCAAAGAAAAGACGTATTTACGACAAATTCCTCCATCGTAGTGGCAAAGTGACAATGATGTAAGTTTTCTGCAACCATACGATTCAATATATGGATGTTTTACTAATATAGTTTAATGTCGGGACGGCTTCCAAATCAATCGCCATAATATTGGTGGATGATTCGTCATTTTGCTGTAAAAAATTGTGGATTCATGTAAAATCACCAAAAGAAAGCAGCGGTGTAACTCCCGCTCGGAACGCAATTGGTTCAATTAATTCTTCAAGGAGCCGTTTAAATGAAAAGAACTGGTATTTTGTCAGGCGCTGGATTGACTTTTGGGCTTGTCGTAGCTCTGCAGAGTGGATGCGCGGGAACCGCACCGGTGAAACAACCGGCCGCAACGCCGGAAGTCGTTCCGCAGGGTGCTGTGAAACCTGCCGCTGCATCGGATATAGAAATTCTTTCCGGCAAGGTGGTTGAAACCATGAGTGTAGGCGGTTATACCTATGTGAACCTGGAGAAGGACGGGCATAAGTCATGGGCTGCGATCCCGCTCACCAAGGTCGAAGTCGGGCAGGAAATCGAGGTTCGTCCGGGAACGCAAATGGGCAAGTTTACCAGCAAGTCACTCAACAGGACCTTCGATAGTATTGTATTTTCTTCCGGACTGGTGATGGACACAAAGGCTACAACTCCAGCGAACTCTTCGCCCGCAGACGAAAAAACACCCTTTCCGCAGGGTCATCCTCCCATGGATGCCAAGCAGCCTATTGGTCAGGGGCTGTCCGCGCCGGATGCGAAGGCGCAGCCGAAGGGCCATATGGGCGGAATGGAACAGGCCGTCAGCGGATTTACGGCAGTTTCCGGCAAAGTCGTGGAAACGATGGATTCCGGCGGATATACGTACATCCGCATCGAAAACGCCGGCAAGAATGTCTGGGCCGCAGTACCAACCATGAAAGTCTCGGTCGGGCAGGAGCTCAAACTGCAGCCTGGCCAGGAAATGTTCAACTTCAAAAGCAAGAGCCTGAACAGGACCTTTGACAGCGTGATTTTTTCCGGAGGGGAGATCTCCGCAACAAAATAGAAACGGATTAACACCGTCAGACACCGGAACAGGGGGAGGGACAACTCCCCCTGTTTTTTATTCAGAGCATGAGCAAAAAGCATTTGTATGACAATCTGTGATCAGAGACGCAGGTCTGCAATCCAATGCCAACGTGCAGGAACAGACATTTCACGGGAGTAAGAGGATACGGAGATGCTGATACAAGCGGTAATCTGGATGAACCTGGCCCTCGTTTTCTACACCTGGGCGGTATTCAGCGGGCGAAAACAGGGGCTGCACAGGAAACACCTGATAATATTCGGTATAGGCCTGCTGTGCGACTATTTGGGGACCCACCAGATGAACCTGTTCGCCCTGACTTACGGCAAGGCACCAGAATGGCACAACATCACCGGTATCGCCTCGCTGGCGGGGATGGCTTTCCATTTCGTGCTGGCGCTGGTCGCTTCGCTGGCGCACAAGACCGAAGCGGTCAACCGCGTGTTTCACCGAGTAAGCCTGAGCATATACACCTGCTGGCTGATCGCCTTTTTCAGCGGCGCCATCTCGGGGATGATGCGCATGAAGTAAAAAATGAGAGAGATATTCTCATTCCTCGACCCTCAACTGTTTGTTTCACTCCTTAGCCCGAATTACCCCGGAAGAGTAAACCATACCCTTGTGCCGCTCTCGTCACTTTCAGCTCCGACCGTGCCGCCGTGCGCCTCGATCAACTCCTTGACGATCGCCAGTCCGATTCCGGCACCCCCTCCATCACGGGAGCGCGACCGATCCGCCCGGAAGAACCGCTCAAAAAGATACGGGATATCATCTGTGGCGATCACCGCGCCGCTGTTGGCGAAGACGGTTTTAATGCCGTCCGCGGTTCGCTGCGCTGAAATTGTGACGTTCCCTCGCCGCGGAGTGTATTTCCAGGCGTTGTCGGCAAGGTTGCGAATCGCCTGCAGCAGCTTGTCGCGGTCCGCTGTCACGGTATCACTGCCCGGTTCGAGGCGCCATTGCACTTCAATCTGCTTGTCCTGGTAGTTGGGCCGGTACAGGTCCATGATCTGGCTGAGCAGCTCATGGAGGGATAGCGCCCGGCAATCGAGGAACGCCTTGGCGGCATCGGCTTTCGCCAGCTGCTGGAGGTCTTCAACCAGATGGACCAGCCGCAGAACCTCCTGCTCAAGCATCCGGAAGGTCTCCGGTGAAGGGGGGATGACCGAGTCGCTCAGTCCCTCCAGGTACCCGCGCAGATTCGTCAGCGGCGTGCGCAGTTCGTGTGCTATGTCCGCCACCATGTTTTTGCGCAGTCGTTCAATCATCTCCAGGTTATCGGCCATATGGTTAAAGGCGTCGGCAAGCTGTCCCCCTTCATAGCGGGATACTGCTTTAACCCTTTCGGAATAGTTGCCGTCGGCAACCTTTTTGGTGATGGCGGTAATCTGCAACAGAGGACGAAGTACCCAGCTGGTTAACAGGTAGGTAAAGAGCAGGGTCAGGGTCAGTGCAATCAGGACTCCCCAAAATAGATTGTGATGGACAGCTTCAAGAAATTGGCGGTGCAGGTCAACCGGCGAGACATGGAAATGTGCTTCCAGATCCTTTAAATAATCAGCAGCACGCCTGTCAATGGCGCGCCAGATCAGTATGGCGAAAACCGCAAAAACGGGCACGATGTGGCCGACCAGCAACTTCCAGAGCAGGCGCTGCCTCATCTGTTCTCCCCAAAACCATCCATCATCCCTTTTCTCTCATCTTCCTCACTGAACCGGTACCCGTGCCCCCGCACCGTCAGGATGAAACGGGGCCGGGCAGAGTCGTCCTCGATTTTTTGACGGAGTTTGCCGATGTGAACGTCAATGACCCGATCGATGACCACCTCGCCGTGCCGGTAACAGTGATCCAGGAGTTCCTCCCGGGAAAAAGCCTTCCCAGGAGAGCTCATCAGCGCCTGCAGGATCTTGTATTCCGACGATGTCAACGCCACGGGGCGGCCATCGAGGGTGACACTGTGCTTCTCGGGGTCCAGTTCGAGGCCGCCTGAAGAGATGACGGACATGGGCCGCGTGGATGCCGACCTGCTTCGACGCAGTATCGCCTTCACACGCTCCACCAGTTCGCGGGGGCTGAACGGCTTGACCACGTAATCATCGGCGCCCATCGCCAGGCCCGCAACCCGGTCAATCTCCTCTTCCCGCGCGGTAAGCATCAGGACAGGGACTTCGGAAACCTTTCTCAGCGCCCGGCAAATCTCCCAGCCGTCCACGTTCGGCAGCATGACGTCGAGGATCACGAAAACCGGATTGCACGCCCCGGCGGCCTGGATCGCCTGCCCGCCATCGTGGACGACCTCCGCCCGGAACCCCTCCCGCTCAAGATATGTTGCAACAAGTGCAGCGGTATTGCGGTCGTCTTCAACTATCAGCACCGTTCCCTGGTTGCCGGTGGATTGGTACATACATTTCTCCGAAATCTGATGAGAGTCTGAAATCTGATGAGGGATGAGCGCTGAGGGATGAGAAAATATCTCAACTCACAACTCTCAACGGTTTGCCTCATCTCTCATCTCTCAACTATTCACCATTGGAAGACCCGAACGCCGCCAGGCAGCCATATGGCCGGTGAGAAGCGTGACGTGGCGGAAACCGAGAAAGCCGAGCAGCGCTTTGCCCATCACGGCTCGGGGGCCAAGTTCGCATAGCACGACCAGTTCGGCATTTTTGTCCTGCGGAAGTGCCGCAAACCGCAGCAGTATTTTCCATATCGGTGCGTTAATCGCTCCCGGAATATGTCCGGCCCGGAACTCAAAACCGGTACGGACATCTACCACCGTGGGAGGCTGCCCACCTGCCATTTTTTTCGCAAGTTCCTGTGGCTGCATATTTTACTCCGATTGGTCACCCCTTGAATTTCATCTTCATTTCTTCCATCTTTGCCGGGATTTTACCAAGAATGCCAACGCCCAGTTTTTTCATGACGAAGGAGCTTCCCATAAACAGTTTGGTAATGCGCATCAGATAGTCTCGTTTGAAGGTGGCCTTCATGGTCATATATTCCAGGATCTTGCCCATAAAAAAACGACGATAACCGTCTGCTATCGCAACTTCAACCTGAAGAATGCTCATTTTGTGCGGCTCAACGACAGGATCAACCATGTTGTATTTTCCATAATCGTAGGTCCGAATAAATGGTTTGAGTTCATTGTACCCGTCTGCATATGGCCAGGGAGTGAACGTAAAAAAATTCGCAATGTCGGGGTTGTATTGCTGGGCCAGCTGCATGGTTTTCTTTATGCTTTCGGACGTCTCGTCGGGAAAACCTACCATGAAAGAAGCCTCTGACACTATTTCCTGCTCACGAAGGATATCAAATACCTGTTTTATATCTTCTGAAATCTGTTCTTTTTTCATGGCATCAACGGCAGCCTGGTCGGCGGTCTCAATGCCGAAAGAAATGTAGATGACTCCCGCCTTACGGTATTTCCAGATGATTTCCCTGTCCCGGATGATGTCTGCCGGCCTGGTCTCCATCAATAAATAAACCGGGATATTCTTGGCGATGACGGCATCGAGGAGGGCTTCCCAACGGTCCCTGTCCCTGGTGGGATACTCGTCGGTAATCAGAAAGACGTTAACCTGGTGCGTAATATACAGATACTCCAGTTCGTCGGCCACCTTCCGAGGATCGCGGGCGCGCCACGAACTCTCCCAGAACTTCTGCTGCGAACAGAAAGTGCAGTCATGATCGCAGCCGCGGGAGGTGCTGATTGCTCCGAGGCGTGAGTCGGGTATCGCCAGGCAGTGGTAGTCCTTCCAATCAAGAAGATCCCACGCCGCAGGGAGATCGTCGAGTGTCGCCACGAAGGTGCGCTTGCCGGTTTTGACGACCGTACCGCCGCGCCGGAAGGCTATACCGGCAACAGTTTCCGGGTTCCCCCCCGCCTCCAGCACTTCCAGCAAATGCCCGAGTGTGGCTTCTCCCTCACCGATGACGATGTAGTCGACGGCGGCGGAACGGTCAAGCACCTCTTCATACATGAAGGTTGGATGCACACCGCCCAGAATGGTTACGGTGTCCGGCCTGATCCTTTTTGCCAGTTCAAGAGTCTTGACGGCGTCATCGATGGTAGCGGTGATAGCGGTGGAGGCCACGTAATCCGGCACGGATTCACGAAGATGTCGTTCGATCTCGGGATACGCATGATCCTTGGCCATGGCATCATAGATCTCCGCATCCAGATTCACTGTGCGGGCCGCGCCGGCAAGATAGACCAGACCGAGCGGAATCCAGCGGCCGGCGATTTCATCAACGCCGCTATGATAGGGGGGGGTCACAAACAGGATTTTACCGGGGTTTGATTTTATTAGATATCTCCCTTGAGACTCGCTGACTTTGCATAACACACTGCGAGTGGTCTACAACTTCTTCGCACTTTTACCGGAACAAACTGCACAATCGGAGTCGTAAAACCATGCTGAACAGCATCTTTAATCCCAGCGATAATAGCATGTTATCGTATTTAAATCCAGCCATATTACGGATAAAAGCCGGTCTTACGCAGGTTGCGGATAATTATTTCCCGACTAATTGCAAAAAAAATTGAGACAAAACCTGCTTGATCCTTCTGGCAATTTACGAATGTTGTAGTACTCTTTCTAGGCCGTTATTGAGATCAAATACATCAATCTTTTTGTCGTACGCCCTGTCTGGAGAGGCGCCGGTTCAGGTGGGGATTTATGGAGGCATGTATGAGTGTCCGCATGGCAGGCAGTGTGGCCCATCTGGAGGGAGACTGGACCATGACCGGGGTGGCAGATAATATTGATTCGATGCTTATATCGCTGGACCAGTTGCAATGCAGAGGTGAAAAGAGTTTTCAGATAAACTGCGGACAGGTCGTAGAGACCGACACAAGCGGCTTGCAGCTCCTGAATGTCTGGGTGGAATGCGCAAGACTCCGTGGCATCGAACCGACACTGGTAAATATGAACGCCGGCATGCAGCGGGCAATTCACGAGCTTGGCTTCATTCAATGTTTTTCCGATCTTAATTCGAAGTAATGCCGGCCACTCTGTTGATATCCTGCACGGATACAGTTCAAACTTCACGATGAGGAACCTTTATGCCAGAAACCGCATCAACCGGTAAAGAGCCGCTTCGCATCCGGGAAATGACCATCGACGATTTTTCCGAGGTTTTTCATATAGGCGATGAGGTTTTTACCGTCGAATATTCGCAAAGTCTCTATCGTACCTGGGACGAGTACGAGATTACCACCCTCTTTAATTCCGACAACGAACTCTGTCTGGTGGCGGAGGCGGGGGAGAAGATCCTCGGCTTCGCCTTGGGGACTACGGTCAAGAAACATAACTCGCCCTGGAAGTACGGCTACCTGGTCTGGCTGGGAGTCCGAAAGGATATCCAGCAAGGGGGCGTTGGAAACGGATTATTCAAGGAGATCAAACATCGCATGAAGGAACAGGGGGTGCGGATGATGATAATCGATACCTCCGCAGATAACCGGCCGGCGATCCGGTTTTTTCAAAAACAGGGCTTTGGCGACGTCCAGGATCATGTCTACATGTCACTTAACCTGACCCGCAAAAGCAGGAAAAAAACGGTAAAGAAGCCGTGAACAGCCGCCTGCAAAAAGTCTGGAACGCAATCAGTCCCGATCGTCTGCGCAGGACCTTTCTCGATCTGCTTGAAATCTACTCACCCTCCGGCAAGGAAGAGGACATTCAGATATATCTGGAAGATCTTCTCACCAGGGCCGGTTTTGCCGTGGAACGGCAGAAAGTTGACGATGATCGCTATAACCTGTGCGTGACCATGGGGGACGGTGAGCCGCTGCTCTATCTCGTGGGGCATGTGGATACCGTACCGGCCTGGGATCTGGAGGAAATCGGACCTCAGCAGGAGGCCGGCATCATCCGCGGGCTGGGGAGCGCCGACATGAAGGGTGGCTGCGCCGCAATGATTGAGGCATGGTTGGCGATGGCAGAGACCCTGGAACCTGCAAAGAGACCGTCTGTAGGGCTTTTGCTGGTTGTAGGGGAGGAGGAGAATGGCGATGGCAGCATGACCTTCCTTCAATCCCGCCGGCCACCCTGGGTTGTCATTGGTGAACCTACCAGCATGGCGGCCGGATTTGCCCATTATGGTTATCTGGAGGCCGGTTTCGTTACTCGTGGACTCCGCAGCCACTCCTCGCTCCCCGAACTGGGACATAATGCCGTGGAATCGATGCTGCGTGTTCTGTTGCTGCTGGGAAACGATCCGCTCTTCGATCGGGCAACATCGGACATCGTGTACTCAATTCGCGAGATGAAATCGTCCCGGGCCGGTTTTGTAGTTCCGGATCGTTGTGAAACCTGGATCGACCTCCATCTGCCGCCGGAGCATGATCCGGCCGCCCTTCAGGATGCGATCCGCCGGATCGTTGCCGACGCGGACCGGATCATTCCGGGGCTGGATCTTGACATATCGTTCGATTTTGCCTCTCCCGGTTACAACCTTGGCACGGACAACAGCCTGGCACAGGTGTTGCGGGAAATATATCCGGGGCTCGGGCTGCAGTCACAGATGGATGCCTTCCGTTCTCACTCCGATGGCAACATGTTCTTTGCTGCCGGGGTAAAGCCGCTTATTCTGGGTCCCGGTTCTCTGGAAACCGCTCATACCCCGGATGAACAGGTGCTGTTCGAGGACGTGGCGAATTCGGCCCGTATCTATGCGGCGCTTTGCCTGGAGGCGGTGGGTAGGTGAAACGGGCGCCGCAACAGGCAATAACTGAATCCGTGACGCCTCCGTGCCTCCATTTGCCCGGAACGCCTATAGCTTAAGGATTTCATGATTAATTGACCGGGAAGCGGAGGACACCTGACAATGCAGGCTTGTTTCGGCACAAGCGACGGGCCGCTCCGGCATTCCTCGCATTCCGGCACTCCGCCGTCACGGATTCAGGTATAAATTTCGTTGCAGGTGCAAAATTATGAGCCTGTGGTAAAATAATGATGTAGATTCACACTAAAAAGGAGAACGTAACATGGCAACAGGAACGGTTAAATGGTTCAACGACAGCAAGGGTTTTGGTTTCATTGAACAGGAAGATGGCAGCGGCGACGTTTTTGTCCACTTTTCCGCAATTACCGGAGACGGCTTCAAGTCGCTTGCCGAGGGAGACAAGGTGACGTTTAATGTCGTCAAGGGGCCGAAAGGTCTACAGGCGGAGAACGTCCAGAAGGCATAGCCGATCATTGCGCTGGTGTCCTGGACCGCTGGTTTTTCCAGCCAACAGGAAGTGGCTGGATTCAGCCCGGGGTGACCTCTTGAGGACGCATGAAGAAGGTGCTCATGAGACTCTTTATTGCCATAGAGATTCCGGCTGATCTCAAAAAAAAGATCGGCAGGCTGCAGGTTGCCATATCGGGAGCCCGCTGGGTTCCGGCGGAACAGATTCATCTGACACTGGCCTTTCTGGGCGAGGTGGAAGAGAGTGCCGTAGAGCAGTTGAGCAGGGAGCTTGCCCGCATCCATCCGCCTGAATTCCGGCTGAGCTTCAGCGGAACAGGCTGCTTTCCCGACCGGCGCCGGCCACGGGTTCTCTGGATAGGGGTAGAGCCGCATCCGCACCTGCAGGCGCTTGCTGCCATGGTGCATGAAGTCCTGCTCGCATGCGGCATACCACAGGAGGCGCGCCCGTTTTCCCCTCATATAACGCTGGCACGGCTGAAGATTCCGGCATCCGGAGAATCTGCCGCATTTTTTGATCGGCCTGAAGTGCTGAAACTCCCGCCGTTTCCGGTACGGGAGTTTGTCTTGTTCCAGAGCCGGCTGACGCCGCAAGGAGCTGTGCATAGTCCCATCAGGAACTTTCCGCTGTCAGCTGTCGGAGGGAGTTGAACGCACCCACCGTTGTATTTTTGATGCGCCTTCTTGACTCATTCAAGGCATGGGGTAAAATAGAAGAAAAGGAAGATGTTCTTTGGTAACTTGTTCTGGAATTCATGGCGTACTCAGTTGAATCATCTGCCAATCGTGAATAATCGGTGAGATGTCCGGGTCCGGGCGTGGTGAGCAAGCCTTTCAGTGAGTTAGAAATCAGTTTCTGCGCTTTTAGGGCTGAAAATGATTTCGTTAACGAACTTATCCTGTTTATCAGGGCTAGGAGAAGGAAGCCTGAAGCGTCTTCCCGGGAGATACTGAGGCAAAGGGCAGTTGTGTAAACGGGTACACGAGATTTCAGGACATGACACTGATTGACGCGCGTGAGATAAGGCCGAAGGCTTGAATTCTCATCCGCCAGGCGTTTAATACCGCTTGAAAAAGGGGGCTTGTGAAAGGCTTGCCGGGTTGTGTGGCTGTTACGGAGCATGCAGTTCGGCCCGAGTAGCGTGCTTACCGACGGATTGGATGAAAGATTCTCTACGTTGCGTCAATCAGTGTTTACAGGTTCAGGAAAAGCCCCGGATGAGGGGCTTTTTCTGTATAAATGCTTCTCTGCGCCGCCGGCTACGAGGCAATCGCACACCATGCAGACAAAGGACCACCGATGAAACGTGTACCATTGCAGCGCATTGCTGCCGCTGCCCTGCTTCTGCTCCTGTCGGGCGCCCTGTGCCTTGCTGACGGCAGCGAGCCGGAGTTGCATATCGGCAAATTCAGCGCCTGCGATCTGGGTGGCTGGAAAGAAGAAGCTGTCTGGAACACCAGGAAGTCCAGCTACTCGTTCATCAAGGAAAACGGGAAAAACGTTCTGATGGGAAAGGGCATGAATGCAGCCTCGGGCCTCCTGCACAAGATCAGCATCGATCCCAAAAGCTACCCGGTCATTCGCTGGAGCTGGAAGATCGACCACACGGTAAAAAATGGAAATGAACGCAGCAAAAATGGCCACGATTTTGCCGTGCGTCTGTATGTGGTCTTTCCGCGTGGACTTTTTTCACAGACCAGGGCGATCGAATACGTGTGGGGCAATGTGATGGCCAAGGGCGAACTGTTGCGCAGCCCCTATTCGAACAATGCCGTCATGATCGCCGTCAATTCCGGCAATGAGCAGGCAGGAAAATGGGTGACAAACAGGCGTAATTTCGCCGATGACTACCGCTCGGCGTTTGGTGAGGAACCGCCCAAAGTAGGGGCTGTCGCCATCATGACCGACTGCGACAATACCGGCGAGACCGCCGTCGGTTATTACGGGGACATCGATATCCTTCCGGCAGCCAAATACGAAGAACAGCACAACGGCGAGTTCAGACCCAGGGAACCGCCCAAAAACGGCCACTCCAAACAGCAACATCCGCAGCAGGAGCTTCAGCCGGCCAAGGAGCCCGGTCCGGGCGGCACCTCCCCGATAGAGCCGCGGCCCGACGAACAGATGCAAAAAGAGCCGCCCCACAACGGCACATCAACGCCGCCGGGAGCCGCTCCGGTACCAGGTCCGCGAGTCCCGGGGCATGATGGACAAGGTTTCCTGAATCCGTGACGTCTCCGTGCCTCCATTTGCCCGGAACGCCTATAGCTTAAGGATTTCATGATTAATTGACCGAGAAGCGGAGGACACCTGACAATACAGGCTTGTTCCGGCACAAGCGACGGGCAGCTCCGGCATTCCGCGCATTCCGGCACTCCGCCGTCACGGATTCAGGGGTTTCCCATGAAGCGACGTCTTCCGTTCCGTTACATATTACCGGCTTTCTTCGGTGGTCTGCTGGACGATCCGCTCCTCTTCCTGCGGATCCGCCCCCTCAAGAGGGCGCTGCTCTTCGACTGCGGCCAGATCGCTCATCTCGCAAAACGGGTCGTCAAGCCGATCGATACGGTCTTCATCACCCATGCCCACATGGATCATATTATGGGTATTCCCACTCTCGTACGCCATCATCATGCCTCGCCCCGCCCCCTGGACATTTTCGGTCCCCCGGGGATCGCGGATCGGGTCTATCATCTCCTGATGGGATACGACTGGAACCTGTGCGAGCCGGATTGGTTCACTCTGCGCGTCCACGAGATCCGGCAGGATACTATCCACCATTACAGTTTGGTCGGTCCGGAGGGGTTTGCGCGCCGCTTCGACGGCGAAGAGCCGCGCTGCGGGCGGGAGATCTGGTCATGCCGCTATGTTTCCGTTGAGGCGGAACTGCTGGATCACAAGATTCCGGTTCTGGGCTTCAAGATCCTGGAACGGCCGCATTTTGCCATTGATCCTCGACTTATGGAGGAGCAGGGACTTATGCCTGGAGACTGGATCCGCGACCTGAAGAGCCGGGTCTGGAAAGATCGCTCGGGATTGCCTGTTTTGGTGCCGCATCGTGAAGGGGAGGGGGTCCGGGAGGAAACGATATCTGATCCATGCAGTTTCTACAGCAGCATCGAGGCCAGGTACTCCTGCGCCTCGATCGGGTATCTGTGCGATGTGGGGTGGACTGCGGAAAACAGGGCGAAAATTGAAGCGTTCCTGAACGGCCTGACCCTGCTCTGCGCCGACTGTACCTTCCTCGCGGCCGACGTTGACAAGGCCCGACGCTCGTACCATCTCTGTACAACAGACCTGAATGATCTTGCTCTCCGGTTGTCCCCGCGCTTCCTGCTTCCGATACACCTCTCAAAGAGCTACCTGCTCCGCACCGTGAATCTCTACCAGGAACTCCGCCCGCCCAAGGGGACCACCATCCTGCCTTTGCCGAACCATCTGGTACCTGAGCCGCTCATTGTCCGGGACGTGGACGAGTGGCTCCGCCCGCCGCAGCTCCCGTAGCGGCAGGCGGCTCGGTTACACATCCAGCTCCACAAGAGCCTTCCAGAGATTATCCCTGAACTCTACCTGAAAACGGTGCAGCGTGACCGCCTTGACGTCCACCAGCAGGCGATGCCGGCCGGCGTCTATCTGCTCCCCGCTGACCGTCGCCTCCAGGGTGAAGCCGCCTTCCCGCTCCGCTATCCGCACCGCATCGGCATGAAGCAGCAGGCGGCGGGCATCCTTGTAGAAGATCAATTCCTGCAGGAACGAAAACAGGAGCAGATCCAGCTCTTCATGTTCGAGCCGGATTGTCAACTCCTGACGACGCGCCACCCGATCAGGCGCTGCGGCCATCGTGCTCAGCAGGGCGGCGGCGCTGGAAATGAACAGCTCTTCCTGCGTCGTCCCCCAGGCCTCGAAGGCGACATCGGCGGTGGCAATCTCTTCCATAAAGCGGAACGGCATACCTACCCCTTGATGTTTCCGAGCTTCAAGACTTTCTGCTCAGTCCGGTCTCCCCGGCCAGACCGCCGCAGGATTGCGGTGCGGACATGAACCATCCACTGCTTCATTCCCTACCCCCAGTATATCTCTTGTCGGGTCATTTACAACGATGAATCCAGGATACGGATATAGATCGCCGGAATAAGGAACAGCATCGCCAAATCAGATTTTCATTAAAACTCAGGATGCAAATTTTATATTGAGGTGCTAGAATCGGCAGCAGTACTCAGAGGTGTGGAAAATAAGGTGCCCGGCGCTATATGAACAACGATCAGAAAAAAAAGATTCGCAGATTTTTCGGCAGAGCGGCGTGCGGCAAAGATATGGAGAATTCGTCCATGCAGCAGGACCCCGCGGACCTTCTCCGCCTGCTGATAGCCACGGCGTCCATATCCATGCTGGTTATCATCACCCTTTCCACCTTGGGCTTTTACAGGATATTCAGAAATTTTGTCATCAACAGTGCCGAGGAAGATGCCACGGAGTTGTGCCAGGTGATGATAGAAGAATACCGGTCGTTCTTCTTCCGTTTCGAGAAGGCGCAAGGTATGAAAGAGGCGATGGACGAGAGTGTCCACAAACAGATCGATCAGGGGCTCCGCCGCTTTTTAAAACCATACCAGATAGTCAAGATCAAGGTCTACAATACCGACCGGAAGATCGTCTACAGCACCGACACCAAGATTATCGGGATGGTGGACAGTAATAACCGGAGGCTTGACAATGCCCTTAATGGCAATATCGACTCCAAACTGGAAACCAAGGGCAAGATAAAGGATCTGCAGGATGAGGAAGTCATAAACGTTGATGTGGTCGAAACGTATGTGCCGGTCAAGGACCGCTCGGGCAGACTGGAGGGGTGTTTCGAAATTTATCTGAAGGTTAACAAGTACAAAGATCATGTGTGGCAAGGTGTGCTTCTTGCCATGGGTATCCTGGTCGTTGTCGTGCTGAGTGTGTTCAGCTTTACCTACATCCTGATCAAGAAGGGGACCGACCGCCTCGGCATGTTCCAGGAATATCTGAAAAAAACAGCCGTAACGGACACCCTGACCGGTATCGCCAATCGCGGTTACCTGTTTAAGAAAGGAGCCGAACAGTTCAACCGGACGAAGAGAAACCGGAAAAAGAATCAGCCGAATGTCCATATGGGATGCCTCATGATAGATATCGATTATTTCAAATCGATTAACGATACCAGGGGGCATCATGTCGGGGACCGGATCATCAGAGGAGTGGCCGACCGCATTCACGCCGGCCTTCGCGATTACGATCTGCTCGCCCGGTACGGTGGCGAGGAGTTTGCCGTATTGCTCCCCGATACCGACTTTGAGACGAGCCGGCTCGTTGCCGTGCGCATATGGAATGCAATCCGGAATGAACAGTTTCCGGTGGATGGCGAAAACATCATGGCGACCGTGAGCATTGGGATATCAGGTTATAACGACAATGACTACGATCTGAATGACATGTTGAAACGTGCCGATGAGGCGCTGTACAAGGCCAAGCACGGCGGGCGTGACAGGATTGAATGGGTGTGAACAGCACCTTCGATCGGTGATCCTCAGGCGTTTGGAGCGATGGCCGTTAGTTACTCGGTATGGAACGCCCCTCTAACTCTCCGGAGAATATTGGTTGACGACCTTGATTGCCACCAGTGATACGTCGTCGGCTTGCGAGCTGTTCCCGGTAAACGAGGCAAGTTCATTGAAAATTTTCGCAATGATCTCTTGCGGGTCCTCGTTCCGCAACGATTTTAGCAGGTTGGAGAGACGTTCCGTTCCGAAATAATCTCCTGTGTCGTTTTTTGCCTCGACAAGCCCGTCCGTGTGCAGCAGCAGGATGTCACCCGCTGCAAGAGCGCAGCACTTTTCCTCGAATTCAAGCTCCAGGGTAACGCCAAGCAGCATCCCGTCCGCATCGAGCTGTTCAATCTCCCCGGATGAGGCTCGAAAGAGGAGAGGCCGTGTATGGCCGGCATTGGCATATGCCAGCATCCGCTTCCGCATGTCGAACCGGACAGCGAAGATGCTCATCTGAAGTTCGGAGCGTGAGAGGTCGTCATGCATAAGTTCATTGACCGCCGAGAGGAGAATGGCGGGAGTGCGATCGATACGCACCTTGGCGTGCAGGACACTGCGGGCCTCCGACATGAGGAGGGCCGACCCGATGCTGTGCCCCGCGACGTCGGCGATGACAACGTCCAGCACGTCGGGCGAAATGGTAAAGAAATCGTAATAGTCCCCTCCGACACTCGCCGTGGGAGGGCAACCGCAGGCCAACCGGAGGCCAGGAATGGTCGGAGATCCACCGGGAAGGAGCTGCCGCTGAATTTCGCGGGCCACGTCGAGTTCACGCTTGATGAAGGCATTTTCCAGGAGGGCCGCCGCCGCCTTCTTCCGTTCGGTGACGTCGCGCATAATTGCCAGCAGATGGCGTTCGCCATGAAGCTCGACACGGTTGAGGCTTATCTCCACATCAAAAAAGACACCATCCGTCCGGCAATAGCGCCATTCGTAAAACTGGGGCGACCCTTCAAGAGCCAGCCGCTCAAACCAGGCGAACCTCTCGGTCGCATCGCTATCTTCGGAGTTCCAGGACGGCGAACAGGAGAGGATGGAGTGCCCGATGATCTCGGCGGGGTCGATGCCGAACAACTGGCCGGTTTTTTTGTTGCAGGATTGTATGATTCCGGATCGAATCAGTACGATGGCGTCGTTGGCGGTATCAAAAAGCGTGCGGTACCGTGTCTCGCTGTCCCGAAGTTCCCTGGTCCGGGCCAGGACAAGTTCTTCAAGCCCTTCCTTGTACGCCTTGTTCTCGCGAAGCAGTCTGGCGCGCTCAAGCGCACGCTTGGTGACGAGATCCAACGAATCGGCACCGATCGGCTTTATCACGTATTCCCATGCCCCTCGCCGGATGGCCTCTATGGCGTGTTGCATGTCGGCGGTTCCAGATACGACCACGATCGGGGTGTCCGGAACGCGCTCCTTGAGGCTGGCGATAAGATCGAGGCCGCTCATGCGCGGCATGTTCAGATCGGTGAACACGATGTCGGGCTCGAAACTCTCCAGCTGTTCGAGTGCCTGGAAACCGTCTGCCGCGGCGGAAACCCGGCAACCGTTCCTCTCAAGCATCGCGCAGACCACCATTCGTACGCTTTCTTCATCGTCGACTACCAAAGCTCTAGGCGGGGTGTTCATGACATTATCACTCCTTGTCATATGATATAGCATGGACAGGCGTTTTTGCAATCATACCAGCTGATTCCATGAATAATCCACTGAAACGCAATCAGCCCCAACCATTGAACATGATGGGGCTGATTGCGTTTTTATATCCTCTGGCGAGCCTCAATCCTGCAGCATGACTCTCCTTAGTTCAGACTCAAGTACATTCATGCTGTACGGTTTGCGGATGAACCCGGAAGGAGCCGCCTGGGAAGCGATGCGTTCGCTCAGTTCCTCTTTGTTGAAACCGCTGGACAGTATCACCCTGGTGTTCGGTCTGATGCTTAAAATCTCCCCCATGGCGGTTATCCCATCCATGTTCGGCATTGTCAGGTCCATCAGAACGACGGCAATCTCGTCAACATGTTCGCGGAATTTGGTGACCGCGTCGATGCCGTCGCAGGCGGTAATCACCGTGAAGCCGCAGAGTTCGAGCATCTTCTTGCAAATCCTTAAGACAGGCTTTTCGTCATCTACCACCAGGGCCACCCCGGAAAGGGGTTTCACCGGAGCAATGCATTGTTCCCGCGTAGGGGTAATAGATTCCTGAACTGCGGTCGGCAGCGCCGATTCAGACACCGGAAACAGCGCTCTGAAGGTTGTCCCCTTGCCGGGTTCACTCTCCACAAACAAGGCGCCGCAGTGCATTCTGATTATCCCCATGACTGCCGACATTCCCAGCCCCCGCCCGGTAAATTTTGTTGTAAAGAACGGATCAAAGAGGCGTGCCAGGGTTTCTTTGCTCATACCACAGCCGTTGTCGCTGATATCCAGAAACACATAGCGCCCCGGCTCCGGCTTTTCGTTCAACAGGCTGGCCGACAGACAGCTCTGATCGCAGCTCTGAACGCCGGTCGTGATCCTGATAAGCCCAGGCTGCTCCAGAATGGCCTCAGATGCGTTGATGATCAGATTCATGACAATCTGCTGAATATGAGCTTCATCCGCCAGTATCACTGGAAGTTCCGCAGAGAGACGGAGTTCCGTCGAGATCGCCGATGTGGCAGCCGTCATCAGCATGTCGGCATTTTCCCGGAGCAAGTCGTTCAGGTTCAATTCTTTTTTGGTAATAAATCCCTTGCCCACATAGGTCAGCATCAAGTTGGTAAGACGAGCCGCGTGTTTGCTGGAACTTATGGCATTTGCAATATATTTTTGAGACGCAGAATCGGGGTCAAGCTTCATAGAAGCCAGTTCAATATTACCGAGAATGGAATGGAGCAGGTTATTGTAATCGTGGGCAATACCACCCGCCATAACTCCCAGACTCTCAAGTTTCTGGTTTTGGAGCATCTGGCGCTCAAGATTCAAACGCTCCTCCTGGAGACGGATGTTTTCCTCGCTCCGCTGCAGTAATGCGTTTGCCAGATCATTGACGGCGCGTGCCGCTCTGCCCGGTTCATCATCGGATATGACCTCGATCCTTGATGTGAAATCACCGCGCTGCATTGTCTCTATGCCGCTTATGAGGGCGTTGAACGAGCGGGTTACCTTCCGGAGCGCCAGATGACAGAGCAGGGAGACCGACAGCCAGAATCCGAAGGCGATACTGGATGAAATCACTACAAGTCTGTGACCCATGCGAGACAGGTCTCCCGTGCCCCGCTCCAGGAGGACGCTGCCTATCAGCGCGCCTTCGCTGTCACTCTCCCTGCCGATGGCGGTGTCGGGAGATGGCCCCAAAGGACTGCTGAAGATCTGTACCGTATCGCTGAATACATCAGCCGCAGGATCGGCGCCCGGTGCGCGGGCATGCGCCAGAACCCTGCCGTCA
>DATNCC010000262.1:0-11285 GCA_035571735.1 Dongiaceae bacterium
AGGGCCTCTTTTCCGGTATACCCTTTGATGACTTCAAAGCCCAAGGTCTCGATCGCCTTGGAAAGTTTTTCTTCGCCTGACCTCGAAACCACCATTGATTGCAGATCCCAGGTTTCGGCCTCTTCTGTCAGACCATAGACCGCCAGACGATTGTGAAGGTACTGTTCATCAACCGGGAGGGTAAAAAAACCGGCAACCGGAAACACGCCGCCGACCTTTCCCTTTTCACTCAGGAAAACAGGCAGCACCGGGATATTTCGGGTAACCGGAGAGCTTTTTATTTTATGCAGCAATCCCCAGCCGTCTTCGGAAAAAGGCGAGATGTCGAGCACGATTCCCAATGGCCTTCCAACCTCAAGGTTATCGTACTGCCCAAGTTTACAGGCATAACCGCCAGCTTCCAGATATGAAATGAGCACATCTTCCCGTCCTTCTCCCGGTTTTATGCCCAGTATCCAGAGATCCCTGCGTGGTTCGCTGTTCTCCGCCATAGCCGCTCCTGTCTGCAATGCATTGATATAGAAATTTGTTCTCTTACCAGAAAATCGGACCAATAACCAGACTAATCCGTAAGGCAATCAGTACGTAATAATTATTTCCCGCGGCATTTTGCAGATAATAATTTCGTTAAGCACCTATCCTGTTTTTCAGGGTTCCGCCGAATAGAGCTCAAGAATACGTTCGATGATATTGGTAGTCGATTTACCGTCCACGAAGGTAACCAGTTCCACCCGGCCGCCGTACGATTCCACAATGTCTCTTCCGACAACTCCATCCAGCGAATAGTCGCCACCCTTGGCCAGAATATGCGGCTTGAGCGCGGTTATCAGCGCCAACGGCGTATCCTCCTCAAAAATGACGACATAATCGATACAATCCAGAGCCGCCAGAAGATGGGCCCGTTCCTCCTGGTCGATCAGAGGCCGCTTCGGACCTTTAAGACGACGCACCGAAGCATCGCTGTTGAGGCCCAGCACCAGCAGGTCGCCAAGACTCCGTGCTTTTTGCAGATATTTCACATGGCCTGCATGTAGCAGGTCAAAACAGCCGTTGGTGAAAACAATCCGTTTCCCCTTGCTTTTCTCGGTCGCAATCAGCAGGGAAAGCACGTCCAGGCTCTTTATTTTTGCATGGCTGTCTTTGTGGGAAAGTGAAACGGCGTCAATGATTTCCTGCGGAGTAACGATCGATGTCCCAAGTTTGCCGACGGCAATACCTGCGGCAACGTTGGCCAGCCTGGCCGCGTCCGCCATGCCGAGGCCGGAAGCGATGCCGACCGCCAGTGCCGCAAGCACGGTATCCCCGGCGCCCGAGACATCGAAGACTTCGCGGGCTACAGTAGGTATATGGACAATATCTCCCGCTTTGGAAAAGAGCGACATCCCCTCTTCACTACGGGTGATGAGCAGGTGTTGCAAGCCGGTTGCACGCATTATGGTGCCGGCGGCCTCGGCCAGAGACGCAGCATCGGTAATAGGAATTCCGGAAGCGGCCTCGGCTTCCTTGCGATTCGGCGTCAGCAGTGTTGCCCCGCCATAACGGGTAAAATCCGTCCCTTTCGGGTCGACCAGAACCGGTATGCCGACTGCAGCAGCCGTAGAAATTGCCGAGGCAATAACGGCCGGAGTCAACACGCCCTTGTTGTAATCAGAAAGCACGATGACCTTATATTCGCAGGCATGGGCGGCTACCCAGTCGCAGAGCTGCTGCTCCACCGCCTTCGGCAGTGCGGCCCGCGATTCCCGGTCAATGCGCACAATCTGCTGATGTGCGGCAACAACTCTCGTTTTTCGGCTGGTCCGGCGGTCAGGGTCAGGGAATATCGCCCGGATATCGATGTGATGGTGACAAAACTGCCCCAGCAGCTCACGTCCATTCTGATCTTCGCCGACTACGGAACAGACCGAGACCTGTGCGCCAAGCGCCGCCAGATTATGCACCACATTGCCGGCTCCGCCAAGGCGGAGCTCCTCTCGGATAACGTCAACCACCTGTACCGGCGCCTCCGGAGAAATACGCTCGGCTTTGCCCCACAGGTACTCGTCCAGCATAAGGTCACCTATGACCAGGCAGCGAACTTCGGCAGTATGGGCAAAAAGGGTTTCAACAATGGTAAGGTCCACAAGGCCTCCCTGAAGCAATTGAACGGTTTCCGAGCTGGATTTTCCGGACGGAAACTATGAGAACATCGCCTTTTCCAGCAGATCGCAGACGATGTGGATGATGGTGATATGCCCCTCCTGAACCCGGGGAGTATCACCGCTCGGTACGACCAGTGCGAGGTCACAGGCATTTTTTATAGTGCCGCCATCCTTGCCGAGCAGGCCAACCGTGCGGCACCCCATGTTACGAGCCAGTTCCAGCGCCTGCAGGACATTGGGAGAATTGCCGCTGGTCGAGATTCCGACGACCAGGTCTCCCGGTGCTGCAAGCGCTTCAACCTGACGACGGAAAACTTTTTCAAAGCCATAATCGTTGCCGATGGCGGTCAGAATAGACGTATCGGTTGAGAGAGCAATTGCCGGCAACCCCCTCCGTTCCATCTTGAAACGGCTGACAATTTCGGCCACAAAATGCTGGGCGTCGGCAGCCGAACCGCCGTTCCCCATCACCAGCAGCTTTCCGCCGCGCGTAAAAGTTTCCACCAGCAGTGTCGCCATTTCAGCGATCAGTGGTGACATATCCCGTTCAACCAGGGTGATGACGTCCCGATGAGCCGCTAATTGAGATGAAATTTCTGCAATCATTGGTTATGTCTCCTGTGGGTATCCCGTGACGTTGGTGGTGTGGGCATGAATGCTGCGGATCAGTTCGTCATGGGAGATGGCGGAGTCAGAGCCGGGAAAGCTGCTTCCGCTGCATCCCCGCACCGTAAGCAGATCCGGTGACGCGCTCCGGAGCTCCTTAACCTTCCGCTGAAGATCCCGAACCGGGAACAGTATTGATATCCGGTGCAGGTCTATTCCGGTGTGCATGCATTTCCATCCCAACTTCCGGAAAGCGGAATACTGGTGGCGATGAAGCAGCAGCGTAAAACTGTGTCCCTGACGGGCTCCGTCCAGAATGGCGGTAACGGTGTCGCCAAGAGATCCGGCGTCAACGTCCGACCCGAAATAAACGCAATAATGCCGGGGAATTCCCCACCGTGATATGCATGCTGAACGGCTGCTCTGCATCATCTCCTGCCGCCGCTGTTCCGAACCGAACTGCTGTCCGGCGGATGATGCGGACAAGCGGATGCGTCCGGTGATGCAGCTGCGATACCCGTGCGCCGCGACGCGCCGTACGTAATCCTTCAGACACCATTCGCCCCCGTCGAGATTCTCATCGAAGGCACCGGCTACCATGCGCACCTCGGTGCGCAGCAGGAGGGTCGAGAAAGTGACCGTGCAGCTCTCGATTTCCGTGCATCCCTGGGCAAGCTCCGGGAGGGCGTCTTTCTCCGCCCCATTGAACAGCGGCGAGACGATTCCGGCGCCGGTGGTTTCAGCCACTCTCACCAGAGCCTGCAGCCATCCGGCCTGTACTGTCACGTGGGGACGGACTATGACGGTGTAATCGCCGTCGGATCGTGCCAGACCAAGGTTGATCGCGGCAACCAGTCCGATATTCTTTTCCGACTTGATGAACAGCCCCTGCTCGCCCAGTGACTCGGAGAACTCCTCCAGCATCAGCTCCGTCTCACGGCTGCTGCCGTTGTCGACAATAATCAGGCGCGCTCCGGATGAGTGCGCACGGATCGCCGCAATACAGGCGCGGGTTTCAAACGGGCTGTTCCAGACAGGAACCAGTATGTCAATCGTCGGGGAAATCATATATGTATGGAAAGGCTCGATACCGCAGGGTCACGAAGGGCAGAGAAATTTCACCGGAAACAGGGAGAAAATGAATAAATCGCGTTCATTGCTTCCGGTACCGATATGCTTTCTCTGTTCCCCGGGTGACCCCGCAGTGATAAATCAGGATGATATGGCGACACGGCGCAGCAGATCAAGCTCATCCAGAACAAGTCCGGAGCCGAGACACACGCAATCAAGCGGGTTTTCAGCGATAAGCACCGGTACTTTGGTGACCTCGCGCAGCAGCAGATCAAGGTTGCGGAGCAGGGCGCCGCCGCCGGCCAGGAAAATACCCTGGTCGACAATATCGGCCGCCAGTTCTGGCGGCGTCTTTTCCAGGCAGATTCTCACCGTATCGACGATGGCATTGACCGCTTCCTTGAGCGCCTCGCGGATCTCGTCAGAATTTACCTTTATGGTTTTGGGAATGCCGGAAACCAGGTCGCGTCCCTTGACTTCCATCTCCAGAGTTTCCGGACCGGGATAGGCTTCGCCGATATCGATCTTGATCTTTTCCGCCCAGCGCTCACCGATCTGCAGGTTGTATTTTTTGCGGATGTACTGAACGATCGCCTCATCCATCTTGTCCCCCCCCATACGGGTGGACTGGGCATAGACGATCCCGGCCAGAGAGATGACGGCAACTTCGGTCGTGCCGCCGCCGATATCGACAATCATGTTGCCGGAAGCTTCGGTAATCGGAAGTCCGGCGCCGATGGCGGCCGCCATCGGTTCCTCGATCAGATACACTTCACGGGCTCCGGCCGACTCGGCCGATTCCTTGACCGCGCGCTTTTCAACCTGGGTTATGCCGGACGGCACACAGATGACAATCCGGGGACGGACGAGGGTTTTTCGGTTATGTACCTTGTGGATGAAATAGCGCAGCATCTCTTCGGTGATGTCGAAGTCGGCGATTACGCCGTCCTTCATCGGACGGATGGCGGTAATGGTACCCGGAGTCCGCCCGAGCATCTGTTTGGCCTCCATGCCGACCTTAAGCACCTTCTGCTGGCCGTTGGGAAATTTCTGCACCGCGACAACCGAGGGTTCACGCACCACGATCCCCTTCCCCTTCAGATAGACCAGGGTGTTGGCTGTGCCGAGATCGATGGCGAGGTCATTCGAAAACATTCCGAACAGATAATCAAACATTTTCAACATTACGGTGTGATCCTTTCAGTTATCAAATCATGTGGGTAAAACGGCCAAAAATAATAGCAGAGTCGCGGCATATAATGCAAGAAAGAATGCAATCCATCACGACTCTGATCGGCGGCGGCACCGCATCAATCTGTTGCCTTGAATTCCTTACCGTGTCTTCCCTGGCGTTATTGACAACGGCATCTTTTCGGCTATGATTACCACAAAATAATTTATACGTCGTTTTCACCACCTGCACGACATAAGCGCAAAACCCCATTTAAAAAGAAGGAGTATCGAATGCCCGACATCAAAGGAACTAAAACAGAAAAAAATCTCATGGAGGCGTTTGCCGGAGAGTCCCAGGCCCGCAACAAGTATACCTACTTCGCCTCGGTCGCGAAAAAGGAAGGGTACGAAAAGATCGCCGCCATCTTCCTGGAGACCGCCGAAAATGAAAAGGAGCATGCCAAACTCCACCTCAAGCACCTCTCCGGCATCGGCTCAACCATCGACAATCTGCGTGCCGCTGCGGCCGGCGAACTCGAGGAAAGCACCGACATGTACCCGAGCATGGCACGTGAGGCAAAGGAAGAGGGCTTCCCGGAGATCGCTTTCATGCTCGAATCCATCGGGAAGATTGAACAGGCTCACAAGGAGCGTTACCTGACGTTGCTTAAGGAGCTGGAAACAAACACCTTCTTCGCCAAGGATGAGGCGGTCCGCTGGAGATGCCGCAATTGCGGTCATACTCATGAAGGAGCCGAAGCACTCAAGATCTGCCCGGTCTGCAAGCACCCCCAGGCCTATTTCGAGCTTGCCGAGGAAAATTACTAGACAATAAACGCGATACGAATTCCAGCTGACAAGGAAGGGCGCCCCCGGTTTCGGGTTGCGCCCTTTTTGTTACCGTCCCAAAATCCAGGAACATGGTTTGCCCTTGATGCCCGCCCCGGTCCAGCCCGATTCCTTGACATTCCGGCATTAAATCTGTAGTTTGATCCAGTTTTAACGAATCTGAAACGGAGACAGCATCCCATGGAATATAAAGACACCCTCAACCTGCCGCAGACCGATTTTGCGATGAAGGCCAATCTGAATCAGCGGGAACCGGAAATGCTCGCAAAGTGGGAGCAGAACGGGCTCTATGCCAAACTTGAAACATCAGGCAAAGACAAGCCCCTCTACGTCCTGCACGACGGCCCCCCTTACGCCAACGGCCATATCCATATCGGCCATGCTCTCAATAAAACTCTCAAGGACATTCTGCTTAAAGTCAAACGGATGGAGGGGTTCCACGCCCCCTACGTGCCGGGGTGGGACTGCCATGGCCTGCCGATCGAACTGCAGGTGGAAAAAAACCTCGGGTCGAGAAAGAACCAGATCAGCAAGCTGGAAATGCGCCGCGAATGCCGGGACTATGCCGCCAAGTTCGTCGATATCCAGAAGGAGGAATTCAAACGTCTGGGCATTCTTGGCGACTGGGATAAACCCTACCTGACGATGAACTATGAGTACGAAGGGCTGACCGCGGCAGAACTGGCCCGCTTTGCCCATAACGGCGGACTCTACCGGGGTCGCAAGCCGGTGCACTGGTGCTCCTCATGCGTAACGGCGCTGGCCGAGGCCGAGGTCGAATATGCCGATCACACCTCCCCCTCCATCTTCGTCCGTTTCGCCCTGCAGGATGACCTCTCAAGCGCTATTCCGGAGTTGGCCGGCAAACAGGCCTACGTCGTCATCTGGACCACCACCCCCTGGACGATTCCGGCCAACCTGGCCGTGGCGCTCCATCCGGAGTTTGATTACGTGGCGCTCGACACCGAAAAGGGTGTCCTGATCGTCGCGGAAGGGCTCAAGGACTCGTTTCTGTCCGCCGTCGGACTGACAGGCAGCGTCATTGCGACCTTCAAGGCGGGCGTGCTGGAGCGCAAGCGCTGCAAGCACCCCTTTTATGATCGTGATTCGATCGTGCTGCTGGGTGAGCATGTGACGCTGGAAGCCGGCACCGGCTGCGTTCATACCGCCCCCGGCCACGGCCAGGAGGATTATGAGCTGGCGCTTAAAGAGGGGCTGGAGATCTACAATCCGGTCGACAACCACGGCAAATATCTGGCGAATGTCGAATTCTTCGGCGGCCAGCAGGTTTTTCCCGCCAACCAGAGCGTGATCGACAAGCTGATCGAGGTCGGGGCGCTGCTCCAGACCTCGAAGATCAGCCACTCCTACCCGCACTGCTGGCGCTGCAAAAAACCGATCATCTTCCGCGCCACCGAGCAGTGGTTCATCAGCATGAAGGCCAACGAACTGCGCGACAAGGCGCTGAAAGCCATCGACCAGGTAGAGTGGATTCCGAAATGGGGACGGGAGAGGATCTACGGCATGATCGAGAACCGTCCCGACTGGTGTGTTTCCCGCCAGCGCTCCTGGGGCGTCCCGATCACCGCGTTCTCCTGTACCGCCTGCGGCGAATACATCGCCGACGGCACGATCATGGACCACGTAGCGGAGATCTTCAAAAAGGAAAGCTCCGATGTCTGGTTCGACTGGAGCCCCGAACGACTGCTCCCCGCCGGAACGGCCTGCCCGAAATGCGGGTCGGCGGCGCTGGAGAAGGAAAATGACATTCTGGATGTCTGGTTCGATTCGGGCGTTTCGCATGCAGCCGTGCTGGAACCGAATCCCGGCTTACGTTCACCGGCCGACATGTATCTGGAGGGGAGCGACCAGCACCGCGGCTGGTTCCATTCTTCCCTGCTGGAGAGCGTCGGCACCAGGGGGGTTGCACCGTATAAAAGCGTGTTGACCCACGGCTTCGTGCTGGACGGCCAGGGGCGCAAGATGAGCAAATCCGTGGGCAATGTCGTGGCTCCCGAAGACGTCATCAAGAAGTTCGGCGCCGACATCCTCCGCCTCTGGGTCGCCGCCATGGATTACCAGGACGACACCCGCATATCACAGGAGATCCTGACCAGGGTAGCGGAAGCGTATCGCCGCATCCGCAACACCTGCCGCTACATTCTCGGCAATATCAGCGACTTCGATCCTGCAACGCAGGCGGTGCCGTTTGATAAAATGCCGGAAATCGACCGGTGGGCCCTGCACCAGCTTGAAATACTGAAAGGGCGAGTCCTCACCGCATACCAGGACCTTGAATTCCATGTCATCTATCAGGAAGTCAACGGGTTCTGCACGACGGAGATGAGTTCGTTTTACCTCGATATCCTCAAGGACCGGATGTACACCAGCAAGAAGGATTCCCTGGAGCGACTGAGCGCCCAGACGGTCATGTTCCGTATTCTCGACACCCTGGTGCGCGTTCTCGCTCCCGTGCTCTCGTTCACATCCGACGAGGTCTGGCAGTTCATGCCGGGAGAGCGCGAGGAGAGCGTACACCTGGCGGAGTTTCCCGCCAGTAATCCGGAATGGCGCAATGACGCCCTGGCCGCCCGCTGGGAACGCATCATAAAAGTGCGTTCGGATGTTTCAAAAGCCCTCGAACTGGCCCGGGTCGCCAAGACGATAGGGCATTCCCTGGACGCCGCCGTAACGATCGCCGCACCGCCCGAGCTGTTCGCATTTCTCAAGGAGTATGAGGCTGAGCTGAACAGCATTTTTATCGTGTCAAAAGCGGTACTGGCACCGGCTCTGGAGGGGGAATACTGGACGTCGGAAAATCTGGAAGGTTTGAAAGTCCAGGTTACTGCGGCTCCGGGCGTGAAATGTGAACGCTGCTGGTATTACAGCGAAGAGTTGGGTACGGCAGCCGAACATCCGACCATCTGTCCCAAATGTACGAATGCCGTAACCTGATGCCGGTAACAAGTTGGATTGAATCGGAAAGTATGGATATGCACGCGGATATTTTAGTATCGTCACTCATGACTGTCGAAGTTACCAGTTCAACGGCAAACGCCTATCTGGCCGATGTCATTCAGGTCATGATCGACAACCGCTTTTCCTGTATGGTCGTTGTCGAAAATGACATCCCGACCGGTATCATCACCGAGCGGGATATCGTGCGCCTGATGGGTCTGTTCATCTCCGACAGGCCGCAATACCCCGTGCGGGTAGCCGACGTCATGTCCGCTCCGGTAGCGACCGTATCCGAGGATACAACCCTGTTCGATGCGCTGGTCTTATCGTCCGCCCTGAAGATTCGCCACCTTCCTGTCGTGAGCGCATCCGGGCACCTGATCGGCCTGGTGACCCTGTCCGATCTCGCCAATGCTCTTTTCAAGACCTATGAAAAGCAGCGCGAAATCATTGAACACACCGATACTCAGCGCACCCGCGAACTGCTGCTGGCCAACGAACGCCTCAAATCCCTGTCTCTGGTAGATCCGCTGACAGGGCTCGGCAATCGCCGCGCCATGGAAGTTGACCTTGAGCATACCCACAGCCAGGCGGTCCGCTATAACCGTTCATACTCGGTAGCGCTCTTCGATGTCGATCATTTCAAACTTTACAACGACTGTTACGGGCATAAGGCGGGCGACGACGCCCTGCGTCGTATTTCAGGACATCTGCAGAAGAGCATCCGGACCTGTGACCGTCTCTATCGCTACGGAGGTGAAGAAATTCTGCTGATCATGCCGGAAACGACCCTGTATGGCGCCCTGATACTGGCCGACCGGATTCTGGCCGGTTTTGCGGACATGAACATCCCGCACAAAATGAGTTCGCACAGTATCGTCACCCTCAGCTGCGGCGTCGCCAGCCAGGTTGAAGAGAATGGCTACGACAGCTGGGAAGAGTTGGTTGATCTTGCTGATCGCGGTCTGTACGCATCGAAAAACAGCGGTCGCAATCGGGCCACCATCATACCCCCGGAAGACGCCAGAGACGACAGCGTTCCCCGGATGCACGGAATTAATCCATGAAATCTCGATACACCCTGTTTGCCGTTATTGCAATTGTTGGCATAACCATTGACCAGATCACCAAGATCGCCATTGATCGCAGCATGAAGCTGTTCGACTCGATCCCGATATCTGAAAACTTCTTCCATATCACCTACGTCAGGAACAAGGGGGCTGCTTTCAGCTTCCTCTCCAGCGCATCGTGGCGTCTGCCGTTTTTTATCGCCGTATCAATCGTGGCGGCGCTCGTTATTCTGATCGCCTTTCGCAAACTGTGTGACTACCAGAGGTTGGCGCAGGTATCGCTGGCCATGATTTTTTCCGGCGCGGTCGGCAACCTGATTGACCGGGTCCGCCTGGGAGAGGTGATTGATTTTCTGGACGCTCACTGGTACCGGCACCACTGGCCGGCCTTCAACGTGGCTGATTCCCTGATATGCGTCGGGGTTTTTCTGCTGGCAATCGATATGATTCTGGAGGAAAAACGTTTAAAAAAGGGCAAACCTTAAACGGTAGCTGTACTAAATGTTTTTAAAATCAGGTGCTTCCGGCGGAACATAGCGCACCCCGCCGGCATAAACTTCCTGCGGAATTCCCTCCCGCATGACCCGTTCCAGCAGTCCCTGTTCGCTGCCGTCACAATTCCCTACCACCTGAAAATCCGCCCGCTTGCCGGCCTCAAGCGACCCGCAGGTTGCCAAAATCCCAAGAGCTGCCGCACCACCGGCCGTTACCATATGGAATACGTCCTGCTCCGACAGGTCGTTCGGAAAGGTCTTAAGGGCAAAGCGCAGTTCATCCCAGAGCGAGAGGGAATTGTTGCTGGCCAGCGAATCTGTGCCGAGCGCCAGAGGAATGTCGAGTTTCCTGAAAAGGTGGACCGGGGCCATCCCGACATCCAGGAGTTTGTTACTGCGGGGACAGAGAGCGATATGTACACCGCGCGACTTCAAGATGCGGGCGTCGGCAACGGAAACGTGGACGCAATGAACCGCCAGAGAGGTCGGAGTCAAAAGGCCGTGGCGGTCGAGCAGCTCGGTGGAACTGCAGCGAGCCGGTCGCCCCAGAAATCGTTCCCATCCGACAAAAGGATAGAATTCGGAAGCCAGCTCGCCGCTCCCGTCAAAAAGAAAGTCCGCCTCGAAGCGGGACTCCGAGAGATGAATGGCAAGCGGCAGGGAGTGTGATGCCGAAACTTCCCGAATTGCAGCCAGATGTTCCTGCGCGATCGTATAGGTGGAATGGGGAGAAAGACCGGACAACAGCGTTTCTGCTTCGCCATGATCCGTCGCAGCTTTCGCAGCAGCAAGTTTGCTCGTGAAATGGCTTGAATCCTGTCCCAGCAGTTCGAAATAGAGCCGGCCTGCGAGAGGGGAGTGGTAGTATAGCCCTGCCAGGGCCGGGTTGGTAACGATCTCGCCAATCGCTGTCGTCCCCGATT
>DATNCC010000263.1:0-3468 GCA_035571735.1 Dongiaceae bacterium
ATGAACTTTCTGGAGACCCTCCCGGTGGAAGGGGACAACCGGGCACAGCCGTTCCGCATGCCGGTCCAGTGGGTGAACCGTCCCAATCTCGACTTCCGCGGTTTCTGCGGCGTCATTGCCGCCGGTACGATCCGTCCGGGAGACGATCTGCGGGTCGCTGCATCCGGGCGCATCAGCCGTGTGGCCCGGATCGTCACCATGAACGGCGACCTGCCTGAGGCGACCGCCGGCCAGGCGGTGACCCTGACGCTTACCGACGAGATCGATGTCAGCCGGGGGGACATGCTGACCGCACCCGAGGCCCCGCCGATCCATGCCCGGCACCCGGAGGCGCATCTGGTCTGGATGCACGACGAGCCCCTGCAGCCGGGACAGATCTACCTGATCAAAACAGCCACGGCGGTGACCCCCGGCCGTGTCACCACCGTGCAGTATGCGGTGGACGTCAATACCCTGGAACAGAAACAGGTGCCGACACTGGGGCTGAACGAAATCGGAGTAGTCCGTCTGGAACTTGACCGCCCGATCTCATTCGACACCTATCGGCAGAACCGGGATACCGGCAGCTTTATCATGATCGACCGTTTCACCAACGCCACCGTGGCCGCCGGCATGGTGATCTCGGCAGCGCCAATGGAGCTGCAGCAAGCACCACTTTCGGGAGTTACCCCGGACCTGCCGGTCGCGGGCGGCGGCCACCCCCGGCGCATCAGCCTGAGTGAAGCCTCCATCAGCGGCACGGGGGTGAGCGTGGTTGATCTGACCGGAGAATGGGGTCCGATCGAGTTCGATGTGACAACCAGTTTCATCGACTACCTTGGAAAGGGGAACCGGATCCTTTTCCGCCTGCGAGATATGGTTCAACTGGAAGCGGTGGCGCTGCTGGCTTACGAAAACACGCTGTCATTTGAATTCGATCGCACTGCGGAAGGGGTCAGTATCCTGATCTTCAAACGGGGCACACGGCCCGAACACCGATTGTCCGCAGACGACGGGACCGGGATATGAACGGCACTCTCGATCCGCAGCTGGCGGACAAGCTAGAGCACCTGGAACGGATTCTAGGCGGCCTCGTAAGTGCGGTTGTAGCCTTTTCCGGCGGTGTGGATTCCTCCCTGCTTCTGGCCGTTGCGGTCAAGGTGCTGGGTGCGAGGGTTCTGGCGGTAACGGCAACATCCGAAACCTATCCCGAACGTGAACTGATCGAAGCGCGCTCGCTGGCCGGGTATTTGGGCGCCCGGCACCGTGAAGTTGTTTCCGAGGAGCTTGATATCCCCGAATTCAAGGACAATCCCCGTAACCGCTGCTACTACTGCAAGAAAGAATTGTTTGCAAAACTTCGGGAGATCGCCGATCAGGAATGTTTAGCCCATGTGCTGGACGGAACCAACCTGGACGATCGCAGCGATCATCGACCCGGACGTCAGGCGGCAGAAGAACTTGGCGTGCGCAGTCCCCTGGAGGAGGCCGGCTTCACAAAAACCGACATCAGGAGTCTGTCACAGCATCTGGGGCTGCCGACCTGGGACAAGCCGGCCTTTGCCTGTCTCTCCAGCCGCTTTCCGTATGGAACCGCCATTACCACCGGGCGTGTCAGCCAGGTGGGCAGGGCTGAGGATGCCTTGCGCGAACTGGGGTTCCGTGTGTTGCGGGTTCGCTACCATGACACAGTGGCGCGTCTGGAACTGGGTCCTGAAGAGTTTGCCCTGGCAACCGGCCCTCTGCGTGACGATGTCAGCAGGCTGGTCAGGGAAGCCGGTTTTGTATATGTGGCAATAGACCTGCAGGGCTACCGTACAGGATCGATGAATGAGGCGGTGTAGCCTGGATTTGTTGAGGCGGGCGTTTTATCGAGTTATGTCAGATGCAAGTGAGAATTAAGACTGTAGAAATTACTAACTTCAACCGTGACTTCCCCATGGTGCAAGAAAGACGCATGTCTATTTTCTGGTCATCAAACGCTTGTTAAGGGTCTGGCGTCCCATTCCCAGGAGCTTGGCTGCAATCCCCTGAACCCCCTTGGCTAATTGCATCGCCTCGTCAATCATATAGTTTTCGACCTCGTCAATAGTCGGGAAGTGGCCGAAAATACCGGCCAGGGCATTTTCTTCGTCAGGACGGGGAGACGCTTCGGTGCTCGGGCATGCCGGTCGTTCAGTGCCAAGCACCCCCCGGAAGCTTTCCATGGACAGTACTCCCGAGCTATGGCGGGCCACCGCGTCGAACGTCATTGCCTCCAGTTCCCTGACATTGCCCGGAAACGTGTACAGCGACAGCAGGACGGCAAGCTCCGGAGGCGGGGTCGGTTTCTTCTTGTTGAGGCTGGCGGCCGCCTTGGCCAGGATATGGTCAAGCAGCCTGGGAATGTCGTCGATCCTCTCGCGGAGCGGCGGTATGTTGATCTGGTGGGTACAGAGCCGGTAGTAAAGGTCGTTGCGGAACTTTCCCTCGGCGATCCGTTTCTGCAGGTCCCGATTGGTGGCCATGATCAGGCGGGCATCGCTCTTGCGGGCCAGGTCGGACCCGACCGGGTAATACTCTCTCTCCTGCAGGAGCCGCAGCAGCTTGACTTGCGACATTTCACTGAGGTCCCCGATTTCATCCAGAAACAGCGTGCCGCGTTCGGCGCGGGCGATCAAGCCTTCCCGGGCCTGGTCCGCCCCGGTATAGGCCCCCTTTTTGTGACCGAAGAGGGTGTCGGAAAACATGTTGTCATCCAGGCCGGCCACGTTGATCGCCACGAACTCGCCCTTGCAGCCGCTCAGGTCATGGACGGCCCGGGCAACCAGTTCTTTGCCGACTCCGGTTTCACCGTAGATCAGCACCGGCTGACGCGAAGCGGCGATTACCTCCACGTACTGGAAAATAGCCCGCATTTTCTTGTTGCCGGTGATGATCGTCTCAAAAGCGCAGGGATGTTCGAGGCTGTCATTCAACAGCCGGTTCTTGAGGGATGACAGCTCGCTGGAGAGGTCCCCGATCTCAAGGGCCTTCCGGACGCTGGCGGCCAGCCGTCCCGGCTCGACCGGCTTTACCAGGTAATCGAAGGCTCCCTCCTTCATGCAGTTGACCGCGGTTTCCAGTTCATCGATCGCCGACATGACGATCACCGGGGTTTGGGGGAAATCCCTGGCAAGTTTCGGCAGCAGCTCGAGACCGGAGATGTGCGGCATTTGCAAATCGAGGACGATAGCCGCTGCCGGCTGGGTCGACAGGAAAGGAAGGACCTCGCGGCTGTCGCTGATGACCGAGACTTCGGTAATGCCGTAACTGTTGAGGGTCAACTGCGACGCCTTGAGGGTGTGCGGTTCATCATCCACCAGCAGCACCGGTGCTTGAGAGTTGGTTGCCTGCTTCATTAAGAGTGCTCCTGTACGACAGGTTCGACTGCCGGGATTTTCACGATGAACGTCGTACCTTCACCGGGCACAGACGAGAATTCCAGCAAACCGCCATGTTCCTTGACGA
>DATNCC010000264.1:0-3661 GCA_035571735.1 Dongiaceae bacterium
CCCGTGACGAGGTCTTTCTCCCCGCCCAGTGCCGTCAGGAGGATCAGGTAGATATAGGGCTCCGTAACTCCGCTCCTCACCCTGCGGCAGACATCGACACCATCCATGCCCGGCATCATCCAGTCAAGGATGGCGATCCTCGGGGGGTCGGCCGACTCGAGAACCCGCCACGCCTCGTCGCCGTTGCGGGTAACGATCACCTCGTAGCCCCACTTGACCAGGTGTACCTCGAGGATTCGCCGTGAAACGGCATCATCCTCTGCGATCAGTATCTTCATGTTCCGTTCCCCCGATGAATGCCGCCAAAGAACTTTGCAGACTCTCAATCTCTCCTTCCAGAACGGTAAAAAACTCCGTCGCGTCGGCCATATCCCCCTGTTTTCCCATCATCTCCAGTTTCAGCGCCGCCTCGAAGGCGGCCCGGGCGCCGAAATTGGCGACCGACCCCTTGAGGGCATGAGCAGCGCGATTGAGCTGGATGGGGTTCCCTTCACCGATGGCGCCCTGGATTTCCGCCATCAGTAACGGAGAGTCCGCCGCGAATATCCCGACGACCTCCCGGAGCAGATCCCAATCCCCGTCCACCCGGCCCAGGGCTTCCTCCCGGTCGAAGGCGCCTTCTTCGGTGCTTCGTGCGCCTCTGACCTACCGCGTATTTCCGGCTTGAACATTTATCACCGATTCAATTGCGGCCAGGAGATCCTCGCTATCGATAGGCTTGGCGACGTAGCCGTCCATCCCCGCCTCCAGGCAGTTCTCCCTGTCGCCCTCCATGGCGTGCGCGGTCAGGGCGATGATCGGGATGTGCCTCCCGCTGCTCTTTTCCTGCTCCCGGATCAGGGCGGTTGCCTCAAAACCGTCCATCTCCGGCATCTGCACGTCCATGAGCACGAGGTCGAACGGCCGCTCCCCCTGACTCGCAATGGCGGCAAGAGCCTCTTTGCCGTTTTCCGCGACGATCACCGCATGGCCCCGCTTTTCGAGCATCCTGACGGCTAACTTCTGGTTGACGGGGTTGTCTTCGGCGAGAAGTATCCTGAGGGAACGCTGTGATTCCCGCAGCGTATGGCGAGTCACCAGCGGGGTTTCCGCAGTTTCAGGCTCCTTCCTCCCCAGGATTGTGGCAATGGCGTCCAGCAGGTACGACTGCTTGACCGGCTTGGTCAGGTAGGCGGAGATCCCCATCTCCCGGCAGCGGGCGGCGTCGCCGCGTTCGCCTGAAGAGGTGAGCATCATGATGGTGGGGCTTTCAAGATCGGGATGTTGTTTGAGTAGCTTGACCATTTCAAAGCCGTCCATGTCCGGCATGTTGACATCGCACAGGAGCAGGCGAAAAGGCTCGCCGGCCTGCCTTGCTTTTGCCAGCATCTCCAGGGCGGACGGGCCGCTGTCGGCCATGGTCGGGTTCATGCACCAGTTTTTCAGCATCTCTTCGAGGATGCGTCGGTTGGTTGCGTTGTCGTCAACCACCAGTACCGGCAGGTTCAGAAGGTTCTCCAGTCTCTCCGGAAACCGGCGGACGAGCGCGCCCTTCTGTAATCCCAGCCGCACGGTGAAGTGAAAGGCGCTCCCTCTTCCGACTTCGCTCTCCACCCAGATGCGCCCCCCCATCATTTCGACCAGCTGGGCGGATATGGTCAGGCCAAGACCTGTCCCGCCGTACCTGCGCGTTGTAGAGGCATCGGCCTGGGAAAAGGGCTCGAAGATCTTCTTCTGCTTCTCCATCGGGATGCCGATGCCGGTGTCGGCAATGGTAAAGTGCAGGTCCAGCTCCTCTGCTGTTCCCGTTTCAGCGGCCACGGAAACCAGTACCTCGCCCCTTTCCGTGAACTTGATGGCATTGCCGACGAGATTGACGACGATCTGTCTCAGGCGGCCCGGGTCTCCCAGCAGCGCGTCGGGAACCTCGGGAGGGACCCGGCAGGCCAGCTCGAGCCCCTTCTCGGATGCCCGAAAGGCAAGGGTCTGCATGATGTCCCCCATGCAGTCGCGCAGGGTGAAATTAACCGGATCCAGATCCAGCTTGCGCGCCTCGATCTTGGAAAAATCGAGGATGTCGTTGATCACGGTCATGAGCGCCTCGGCCGACGACTTTACCGCCTGGACGTATTCCGTCTGTTCCCTGTCGAGATCGGTATCCTTGAGAAGGTCCGCCATCCCTATGACGCCGTTCATCGGTGTCCGGATCTCGTGGCTCATGTTGGCCAGGAACTCGCTCTTCAGGCGGTTGGACTCTTCGGCCGCTTCCCTCGCATCCATCAGCTCCTGCTCCATTCGCTTTCTACCGCTGATGTCCTCCTTGACACCCAGGTAGCTGGTGATCTCACCGGCGGAGTTCTTTATCGATGAAATGCTGGCTGATTCCCAATAGAATTCACCGTTCTTTTTCTTGTTCAGAAACTCGCCTTGCCATTCGCCCCCGGCGGTAATGAGCTCCCACAGCTGACGGTAGCTCTCGGCGGACGTTTCGCCGGATTTCAGGATGCGCGTATTCTTTCCGAGCGCCTCAGCCTGGGAGTAGCCTGTCAGCTGGGTAAACTTCGGGTTCACGTATTCGATGTCCCCATCGAGGTCGGTAATCACGATCGAAACCGGGCTCTGCTCCACAGCCTGCTGCAGCTTGCGAATCTGCTCCTCCACCAACTTCTGTTTCGTCACATCACCGATGATCCCCACATAACGGTAGACCGCCCCGTTTTCGGCGTAAACGGGATAGGTGCGGGCGTGTACCCAGCACACTGTCCGGTCGGAACGGACGATGCGGTAGGTTTGGTCGAATATCTTCCCCTGAGCCAGCCGCCCAAGGGCGGCCAATACCCGCGGCCGGTCCTCCTCGTGGATGTTGTCCGTAAAGGAGCGGGGGTGCTCGTAGAGGCTCTGGCAGCTCCGCTGCCAGAGCGTTTCATAGGCGGGGTTTATGTAAATCATCCGGTCCAGATCGCTGGAGACGAGAAAGAATACTTCATTGCAATGTTCGGCGATCTGTCGGAAGCGTTCTTCGCTTTCCCTGAGCGACAGATCGCTTCTAACCAGGGCTTCCCGCTCATCGTCCAGTTCCCTGACCATGCCGTTGAAGGCCCCGGCCAGAACGCCGATCTCGTCGCGGCTGTCATTGGCGAAGAGCCGCTCCGCTCCCCTCTTGCCGGTGAAGGAGCGGACATGACTGGCGAAGCGCTGCAGAGGCGCGACCAGGTGTTTCATGTAAAACCAGACGATGACCATGGAAAAGGCGATGGCGGTGAAGAACGCAGCGCCCAGGTACCGTCTGGTCCTGTCGATGGCGGCGTATGCCTCGGCCTGCGGATAATTGGCCGCCAGGATCCAGTTCGTAGAGGTCAGGTGCTTGAAACTGGCCAGCACCGGCAAGCCCCTCGAATTGACGGTTTCCGTCGTCCCTTCAAAACCGGCAATGGCCTTGTCGAAGCCCTTGTTGGCCCCCGGCGGAACGTCTTTCACCAGGATCCGCCTCTTGTCGGGGTGCATGATCATGGTCCGATCGGTGTCGAACATGTAGAGATAGCCGCTCTTGCCGATGGTGACCTGGGAAAGTTTGCCGAGAAAGTTGTGTACCGTCAGGTCCATGCTGCCAGTCAGCACTGCGGTTACCTCGCCTGAGGAGTTGAGGATAGGCGCTGTCAACAAGAACACCGGGTGGTGGTGC
>DATNCC010000265.1:0-9011 GCA_035571735.1 Dongiaceae bacterium
TGACCTTATCCCCTAGAACTGTTCCGTTGCAAACTTAGTGATTTCGGTCTAGAACCTCCCAAAGGAGACTAGACATGAAACCGAGACGATTCACCGAAGAGCAGATCATTGGTATCCTGAAGCAGGCCCAGGCTGGAATGAAAGTTGTTGACCTGTGCAGGTTGCATGGTATCAGCGACGTAACCTTTTACAACTGGCGTAGCAAGTATGGCGGCATGGAAGTTTCCGACGCCAAGCGATTGAAGCAGCTTGAGGACGAGAACAAGAAGCTCAAGCAGATGCTTGCTGACACCATGCTTGAAAATAAAGCCATCAAGGACGTTCTTTCAAAAAAGTGGTAACGCCTGCTGCCCGGCGGAACATCGTGATCTACCTCAAAGAGGGGTTTCAGTTCAGCGAAAGACGGGCCTGTGTGATAGTCGGGCTGTGCCGGAGTAGTTGCCGGTACCAGGCGAAACCAAAGAACGATGATGATATCAGGTCACGCCTTCGAGAACTTGCCGAACAGCGGCGTAAGTTCGGAGCCCCACGACTGCACACCATGCTGCGTAGAGAAGGTCACCTGATCAACCACAAACGCACCGAGCGTCTCTATCGTGAAGAAGGCCTCTCGCTACGAATGAAGAAACGTAAGAAGCGTATTAGCCACCTCAGGGTGGTCATGGACAGACCGGAACGGATCAATCAGCACTGGTCCATGGATTTCGTATCAGACAGCCTCTACAACGGCAGACGCTTCCGGGTATTGACCGTTGTCGATGATCTTAGCCGCGAATGCCCCGTGCTTGAGGTCGATCATTCACTGACAGGCCATCGGGTGACCAGGGCACTTGATCGAGTTGCCATGATCCGAGGGCTGCCGGATGTAATCACCGTTGATAACGGGCCGGAATTCATCAGCAAGGCGCTTGATCTGTGGGCTTACGAGAACAGCGTCAAACTCAGGTTCATTCAGCCCGGCAAACCAGTTCAGAACGCATACATTGAGAGCTTCAACGGCAAATTCCGCGATGAATGCTTGAACGACAATGTTTTCATCAACTTGCACAGTGCCCAGAAGATCATTGAAACCTGGCGGCAGGATTACAACTCGGAAAGGCCGCATAGTTCACTGAACGGCATGGCACCAACTGAGTTTGCAAGAGCATTTGAAAAAGAACAAAAGACCGAAAAACCTAAGCTAAACCTGGTTCAATCAATGGGGTAAGGTCAGGTGCGGCGAGCTTTGCGAGTCGCAAGTGCTCTTATCCGATGTCCATTCCTTGACATTGATATTGATTATCATTATTATTAATAGAATGGTAATGTGCAACTTGAGTATAGCGAATTAATTTACTCATCCTTGTGCCTTCAAGGAAAACGCGGTGCGGGTGTGTGCCCTTTTGGCCAAGTGAGTTGAATTGTGACCAGAGGAGGAGCCGTGATGGAGAAGATACCACGGCAGTGGTAATTTAAGGGGGCGATGACGGCTGCGCCCCAAGGGTGTCAACACGCAGAGAAGGAGACTAAGACCTTGCACAGAAAAATCTTGTTGGTGGTGGCTTTCGCAGTAGCAAACCTGACCCTTGCCTCTTCCGCCTTTGCCGTATCCGGCCGGATCGTCGATGACCACGACGCAGTCGAGTTGCGCGGCAATACCCATCCCCATGCCCGCCCCGACGCGGATCAGGGGAAGACCGACCCCGCCCAGCCCATGGAACGAATGGTGCTGGCCCTGAAGATGGCTCCCGAGGCCGCTACCGAACTGGAGCAGTTCCTCTCCGAGCAGCAGAATCCCGCCTCCCCCAACTATCATCGCTGGCTTACCCCTGAGGAATTCGGCACCCGCTTCGGTCCCAAGGCCGAGGATGTGGCAGCGGTGACATCCTGGCTCGCATCGCACGGTTTCACAGTGGAGGAAGTGGCAAAGGGAGGGGGGTGGATCAACTTCTCGGGATCGGTAGCGCAGGTGAACCGCGCCTTCCATACCGAGATTCACAACTTCCTGATGGACGGCAAGGTCCATCACGGCAACTGCAGCAATCCCGCCATACCGAGGGGGCTCGCCGACTTGGTGCACGGGCCGGTCTCGATGCACAACTTCCCCCGCAAGGCGATGAACTCCGGCGCCCGCGCGCTCGACTCCGGTAGCGCCGTACCGGAATACACCTCCACAGCGGGCCACTACCTCTCCCCTGCCGACTTTGCCGCCATCTATAACCTGAACCCGCTCTACGCCGCCGGAATAGACGGCACCGACCAGAGCATCGCCATCGTGGGGCGCACCCACACAGCCACAACCAACTGCGCGAGTTTCAGAAGGATCATGGGGCTGCCGCTTAATCCGCTTCAGGTGGTCGTAAACGGCACCGACCCTGGCGACCTCGGAGCGGGAGAGGACGGCGAGGCCGACCTGGACGTGGAGTGGTCCGGAGCGGTTGCCAAGAACGCCACCATCAAGTTTGTTATTTCCGCCTCCACCGCCACCACCGACGGGGTGGACCTGTCTGCGCAGTACATCGTGAACAACAACCTGGCGGCGGTGATGAGCACGAGCTTTGGCCAGTGCGAGTCCTCCATGGGCGCGGCGGAGAACGCCTTCTACAACAAGTTGTGGGCCCAGGCTGCCGCCCAGGGGATCACCTCCCTGGTAGCATCCGGTGACTCCGGGGCAGCCGGCTGCAATGGCGGCGCGGACACCGTTGGCTCCGGCGCCGCCGTGAGCGGGCTCGCGTCGACGCCGAGCAACGTGGCGGTGGGAGGGACCCAGTTCAGCGAAGGGAACGGAAGCTACTGGAAGGCCGCCAACGCCGGCTACGCCTCGGCGCTGGGGTACATTCCCGAGGTGGCCTGGAACGAGAGCGGCAGCGTTTCCGGAGGCTCCGGGCTGTGGGCCAGCGGCGGCGGCCTTTCCTCCATCTACGCGAAGCCCGCGTGGCAGAGTTCACCAGGAGTGCCCGCCGACGACAAGAGGGCCGTGCCCGACGTCGCGCTTAGCGCCGCCGGCCACGACAGTTACCTGGTGCACACCCAGGGAGGCATTCACGCCATCAGCGGTACCTCCGCCGCCTCTCCCGCCTTTGCCGGCATCATGGCACTGGTGGTGCAGAAGACCGGGCAGCGTCAAGGTAACGCCAACGTGCGCCTCTACCAGCTGGCCACCGCGCAGCACCTCGCGGCAGGTGCCGCGGTTTTCCACGACGCCAAGGGAGGGAGCAACACGGTCCCCGGTGTGACCGGGTATTTCTGCGACGCCGGCTACGACCTCTCCACCGGGCTCGGCTCGGTGGACGCCAACGCGCTGGTGTTGAACTGGTAGGGATTACGGGCGCAGGGTAAAGTACGGAAAAGGGCTCTTGGCAATGCCAAGAGCCCTTTTTGCTTTGCAATGGTCCCAGCGATCTTATCGCCTAATGGTTAGGAGGCTGGCCTCTCCTTACAGCACGGATGGTATTTCGGACAGGCATATTTGAACCTCCGTTTGTATGTTAACAGGGGTTAGGCTGCATTGAACCTGGACACCATTCGTGCCTTGACTTCATCAATATTTGTTCCATCGTATCGCACTACATTCGGGTGAGTAAAACCAGCATTGTGATCGTGAGCCGGCATGATCACTAAACCACGAGGCCTGTGCTCAAGCCATCTCGTGATGTAATCCGGCCAATCATCGACAAGTACCGCGCCATACACAAGTCCCTTGTCATGGGTTATGGTAACACCGTCGACATAACCTGCCAGATGGAGATTGCACCACTCTACCTTTTCCGCCCAAGCAGTGTGCTTCCTTGATGGCCCTTTAGTCAATACAGAGATGGAGAAGCCGATCTCTTTTGCTACTTCAAGTACGTCCCAACCAAGCTGAAATTTCCCAAGCTTGAACCACCACCCAACTTGTGAGGTAATCACATGGCGTCTTGCTTCCAAGTAAGGGATATCAGAATAGAGCACGGGCGGCGGTTCATGCTCAGAAGCGATTAGCTGCAGATCTTTGAGAACCTGGCCATCATAGTCGGCCAATGTTCCGTCCAAATCAAATAATGCAATTTTATCGCGTTTCATACTGGTCTCCTTGATTCAATCAATGCTGTAATGACGAGTCATTCTTACGGTTGAAGTAAACATATCCAAGATCGCAGAAGGAATTCATTCATCGGTTGCCAGCGGAATGCTGGTAGGTTTCATCCAGAATATACCGAAATCATGGCTATTTAGAAACAATACGTAAGGGAAGTTTTATTTCAGGTTACACGAAGGGTTGCATGAACAAAGAAAAAGGGGTCAGCCTTTAAGCTAACCCCTTGAATTCTTTGGAGCGGGAAACGGGATTCGAACCCGCGACTTCGACCTTGGCAAGGTCGCACTCTACCACTGAGTTATTCCCGCTTGCGAGACCAGCTTTATAACAAATCATAAAATTGGTGTCAACGTTTTTCAGCACAAAATACTATTTTTTCCGTGCAACAGTCTGCGGCAACTTTAAGCAACGTCGATATACAGACTCCAGCTGCCGTGATCTGGCACTCCACGAATGCATGTTGATCGCTCTCTCTCTGACACACTCAGAAAAATATTTCAACCGGTCGCTGTTATGGATTGTTGCAATAATGGTATCCGCCAGAAACGCGGTATTGCCATACTCAACATAAATCCCTTCATCACCAAGTATCTCTCGATTGATCTGATTATCGAACACCACCGTCGGCAGGCCACAGGCCATGTAGTTGAACAATTTACCATTGGCCTCTGTCAGTGCCAGCTTTGGCGATACCGCAAGATCACCGGCGCTCAGGAAAAACGGGGCGCGATCATAATTCACTCTCCCGGTGAAAGTGATGACATCGTCAATACCCATCTCCACAGCCTTCCTCCGGTATTCCTTGTCGGGAAAGCCCATCAACAGAAAGCGTACATCCGGGGTTTCTGCTTTAACCAGAGAAATAACGTCCAACAACAGATCAACCCCTTGATAACGATTAAACAGGCCGAGGTACACAACCAGCTTCACATCATCAGGAATTCCGAGCTCACGGCGTGCATCGCTCCGGGAGTATGGCCTAAATATCTCGGTATCAACACCATCAATGAGATTGGTTACATTTTCAGGCGCTATTCCCCAATCTTTTATCAGTTCCTGCCGCCCCTTATCGGAACTGGTAATTATACAATCGGCGCGGCGGTCAATAAACCTCTCCAGCCATTCAAACATTTTCATCAAAAATGATGTTTCGCGAAAAAAACCATGATTGAGGGACTCGCCACTCAAACTCCCCTGATAATCGAACAGCAGAGGGAGATGAAGTAGCCGTTTGAGAATAGAGCCGATCAGGGCTCCTTCGTGCAGATGGGCATGAATCAGATGGGGACGGAATGAACGGACTTCGGCAAGAGATTTCCAAAGCAGAAGTATATCAAGGTACGGTTTATGCCATGAAGGACCGGCTTCAAGCTTGTTGTACCACGGTATACGCGGTGTCCGTACCACCCGCACCCCGGGCATATCGCGGCCGAGGTGATACGTCACTATACAGACCTCATGTCCAAGCATCGTCAGCGCCCGTGCTTCTTCATATATCCTGACATGACACCCCCTGTCGGCGAAATAGGGGGTCGGGGCGATCATGAGTACGCGAAGAGCGTCTTCAGTCAAGGTTTATCCTGTCTTTAACGGTATAAATCGGCTTGCCCTGCGACTCAAAGTAGGTTCTTGCGTTAAGTTCGCCAAGCAAACCCAGTACGATAAACTGAACGCCCATAAACAGGAGAAATGCCGTCAGGATCAGGAGCGGATTGCGGTTCATGCTGAGATGTTCAAACATCTTCATGTACAGGGTCATGGTACCCGTGCCGACGCCGGCCAGAATGGTGTAGACGCCCCATTTTCCGAATAATTGAATCGGCTTGGTGGAATAGGCCATCAGAAACTTTACCGTCATCAGATCGAGAACGACTCGCAAGGTGCGGGAGATTCCGTATTTACTGACACCATGGAGGCGGGGAAAATGATTGACCGGCATCTCCGTCACCCTGGCGCCAAACTGGGACGCCAGCGCCGGAACGAAGCGGTGCATTTCGCCGTAAAGATTGATGCCGTCAAGCACTTCGCGGCGATAGGCCTTCAGCGTGCAGCCGTAATCATGCAGATGAACGCCGGTCTGGCGGGAGATAAGGGCGTTGGCAAGCAATGACGGGATCTTGCGGCTTATGAACGTGTCCTTCCGGTCGCGGCGCCACCCCGAAACGACATCATAGCCCTCATGTATTTTTGCAACCAATCGTGGGATATCGGCGGGATCATTCTGCAGATCGCCATCCATCGGAATGATGATATCTCCCGTTGCGTGATCAAAACCGGCCGACATGGCCGCCGTCTGGCCGAAATTCCTGCGAAAACGTATGACCTTGAGGTTTGCATCTTCGGAAGCGAGCCTGGTCAGCACGGCATATGACGCGTCGGAAGAACCGTCATCAACCATGACGATCTCATAAGAGCAGCCCATGGCCCGCATTGCCGTCGAGATTGCAGAATAGACGGCTTCTACATTTTCCTGTTCGTTGTATACCGGTACAACTATGCTTATCTCCACTTTTTTCTCCATCATGAACTGCCGACTGAAGTATTTTAATAGGATTACTCCATCAAACGGTCCTGGTCTGTGGTTCGAAAAACCTCTCCCCTAACCTCTTTATTCTGCTTATCCGTATGGAGTCGTCATGAACCGGATTTGGCTTCCCTCTTAACAATCCAAACAGCAGCCCGACCCCGTTTACCATATGCATGAGTGGATAAATGCCGAGCAGGAGCAGAAAAACCGGCCGGCCGGTCCTGCACAGCACGGCAAAAGCGCAGGCCAGATCCGCTAACAGATATATCACGAGTGGTACTTGCAGTAAAACATACTTTATCCCTATCAGCGCGAGAACCAGATATGCGACAAAAAACAGGGGAATGAAACTTGTTACCGAGTACGATGAGGTGATCAGCGTCTGTTGCCCCCTTCCACGTCCATAGCTGAACATCTGGCGGATAAAAGCCTTCAGCGTCCGGCGCTGACTGCGAAAGACAGACATCGCTGGCACATGGAGTAAAGTGTGGCCGGCAGAAGTAACTCTCTCCAGAAATTCGTTTTCTTCGTTCGGATACAAACATTCGTTAAAGCCGCCAAGTCCGATAAAAACCGGGCGACGAACTGCCAGATTGCACAGGATCAGCTCTTTATCCGTTGTCTTGCGGGGTTCGCCATGCACACGATAACGATTGTTTACTGCTCCGGAGCCGAATGCCGAGGCAAGCGCACTGCCGAACAGCTGTTGCAACCAGCTATCGGTTTCAGGAGTAATAGAGGGACCACCAACAACTGCTACCGCCGGATTACTCATGGCTTCCAGACAGAGAGCAAGATTGTCGGAGCTAATCAGGGAATCATCGTCAAGAAAGTACAATATATCTCCTGCAGCTTCTCGGGCCGCAAGGTTGCGCTGCTGGCTCGGCGCACTTCCTTCGGCAAGCAGGATTTCATACCGAGGGTCATCCGGCAGGATCATTCTGAGGTGCTCACAGGCGGCCACATAGCCACCCGGTTTTACCGGAATTATTATTGAAAAGGTAAGCACACGGTACTCTCGCGCAAAAGCAAGTAGTTGAAAAAGACGGCCGGTTTTAACATAAAAAGAAAAAGGGTTGCAGCCTAAACTGTAACCCATTGATAGTTGGAGCCATTTGTCGGAATCGAACCGACGACCTCATCATTACGAGTGATGTGCTCTACCAACTGAGCTAAAATGGCACTGATTTTTAATCCTGATGCCGACTGGTGGGCGTCAGACGGGATTATCGGTCAACAAACCTGGCCAGGATTCCATCAAAACCGATGTATTAAATACCTGACTAACCGGCGGATGTCAATGCCCTATGGCGTTTTGCCGGTAATATTCTGCTTTACCACCGCTCCGATTGCAGCTAATATCATCAAGCAGTGAAACTTCCGATAATTTCCAGCACAGATTAAACATGAAACCATGATATTCCGCACGCAACTTACATTTCTGCTGATCTGCCTCTCCGCTCTTACGGCCCATTCAGCTGAATCTACCAGCATCACCAGGCTTGGACATGCCATCCAGATGGGTGCTTTTGCTGATGTAAAAAACGCCGAGCGTTTCACGGCCAAACTTCAGGCCAAGGGGATTGAAGCGTTCTATTTCCGCAAGGACAACGGCGTGTATGCCGTGCGCTTTGGCGACTTCCCCAGTTGGGAAAAGGCCAGGGTCGTGGCGAAAAAGCTGGTTGCCGAACGTCTGATCGACAGTTATTACATTGCTCCCCCCAACGAAATCGTCTTTATTCGCCCCAAAGGACCCGGGTGGCAGAAAGCTCAGCCGGATGAAATACGGAAACCTCCCCTTCCGCTTCAGCCGGTCGTTCCAAAAGAGGCCGCTGAAAAACCTGTTTCCAAACCGTCAAAGGACAACAAGGATATGGGGGTGATTGCCGCCCGCACCGCCGAACGCTTCGTCGGCATCCCTTACCGTTGGGGCGGCGACAACGTCGTGGAGGGCATGGATTGCAGCGGCTTCGTCCGGGCGGTTTACAATCTGTGCGGGCTCAGTATCCCGCGGACGTCGCGCGATCAGTTCAAGGCCGGAGATTCAGTAACGAAAGACGACCTGCGCGATGGCGATCTGGTTTTTTTCGGATCTTCAGCCAACAATATCAACCATGTCGGCATTTATGTCGGTGGTGGAAAGTTCGTCCACGCCCCGCGCCGTGGAGAAGAAATCCGTGCAACGGCAGTCAATGAAAGTTATTTCGAGAAGCGTTTTGTCGGAGCACGAAGGTATTTTTAGTACACTTCCCCCTTTGACAAAGGGGGATTGAGGGGGATTTGATCCAGGAAGGAAATCCCCCCTGCCCCCCTTATCCAAAGAGGGGAATTGATTTGAGGAGAGATAACGCATGGCTGTAATCAAACCATTCAGGGCTCTGCGCCCACCCAAAGATCTGGCGGAGAAGGTCGCCGCTCTTCCCTATG
>DATNCC010000266.1:0-5905 GCA_035571735.1 Dongiaceae bacterium
AGGTTGAGCCGGGAGGATACTGGCCGCTGAGCGCCTTGTTTTCGAGTGGATGCCGCTTGTCATCAAGATATCCCTTCCAGACGTCAGCCGGCAATTTCCCGCTGAAAAGTGAAGGATCAAAGCCGGGATTGCTGACAAAGGCCAGTATTTCTCCATTAGTTACATCAATGACAACCGCTGCTCCGGCTTGCTCGCCAAAGGCCCGTTCGGCCTGCTTTTGCACCGCAGCATCGATAGTCAGCACCACGCTGTTGCCGACTGTCGGATAGGTCTCGGAGATAGTCCGCAAAACCCTTCCCCGCGCATCAACTTCAAACTGGCGTCCACCGTCGCTGCCATGCAGCTCTTTTTCCAGAGCGCGCTCAATACCGTTTTTACCAACATAATCGCCGGGGTTATAATCCTCAAGGCCGGCTAAATTCAACTCTTTCTCGGAAACTTCGCCGATATACCCGAGCAGGTGAGCTGCCAGCTGGCTGCTTGAGTATTCCCGCACCGGCTTCATTTCGATCTCGATGCCGGGCAGTCGCAACCGGTTTTCTTCAATGATCTCGACGTGGTCACGGGTGATGTTGGAAGCCAGTACGATCGGGTAGTATTTGGCGCGTCCCTTGTTCTTTTCCCACCGTTCCGCCATATCCGCCCGATCAAGCCCCAGCAGATTGGAGAGCTGCGTGAGAAGAGCCTCCTTGTCTTTCACCTCCTGCGGAATAACCGCAAGACTGAACGAGGGGCGGTTGCTGACCAAAACCTTGCCGGTACGGTCCAATATAGCCCCACGGGAGGCGGCCACCGGCACGAATCGGAGCCGGTTGTTTTCCGACATGGCGTGGTAATCGTCCGTGCTCAGTATCTGCAGATGCCATAACCGTATCAGCAGGAAGAGGAAAACGATGCCGACCACAAACGAGAGCAGCATTATCCGCTGTTTTGACTCCAGTAATTCCCGGACGTAGCGACGCTCCTTCATGACGATTCCAATTGACAGTCGAATCCTGGAAATGCTGCCACGATTGAAGCGATAAAAGCATTGACCAGAAGGCGCGGGAATACATCTGAAAGCATGGAGTAGGCAATTCCGGGGGTGGAGGTAAACATGACCATCAGGAGCAGATTCAGTGTCAATCCGGCAAGCGTAACGCCGGCAACCGTCAGGACGAACAGGATTGCGCTGTCGGCATATAAACGGTCGGAAAAACTCTTGATAACGAGAAACGAAATCAGAAAGGTGGCGGCATTAAGGCCAAGGTACAAGCCACTGCAGACGTCGTCGAGCATCCCGAGCAGCCAGGCGAGAGGCGCCCCCACCTCGAATGATTCGCGCAGAGCGAGGTAGACCATGATGACGAGCAACAGGTCTGGCTTGAAGGGGGGGCGTACAAAGACGGGAATCAGTGACACCTGGATAACAATTGACGCGATGACGAGACAGATAAACAGCAGAGCGGTACGTCTACTCATACCCACCTCTCTGCACGACCAGAACTTCCTCAAGATGGGGGAGGTTGGCGGCGGGGCGGATCGACACGGTCTGGAAAATTCCGTATTCCCCACGCTTGACCATGGTTACCTCGCCAATTGGAAACCCTTTTGGAAAAACTCCGCCTATTCCGGATGTTATAACCGTATCCCCGACTTTAACATCTTCTTCGCGGGTTGTGAATTCAAGGGTGCAGAGCATCTCGCCTTTGCCTTTGACGACGCCCCTGGCGCGGGAACGCTGAATTGTAGCGGAAATGCCACTGGCGTGATCCGTCAGCAAAAGTACGCGCGAGGCTGAAGAGGAAACCTTTACCGTCTGACCGATAACGCCATCGGCGGAAATTACGGCCATTCCTTCGCGAATGCCGCTTGAACTACCGCGATTAATTACCAAAGTCCTGAACCACGAGGTGATGTCTTCGCCGATAACAGTGGCAGCAATGGTTGGTTCTTTAACGCCCTTCTTCATATCCAGTAACCGCTCAAGCCGCTGGTTGGCAAGAAGAGCTTCATTCTCTTCCAGGATCCGAAGATTGAGGCTGCGGATGTCTTCCCTGAGCCGCAGGTTTTCGCGGTGGGTATCGACCAGCCGTATGTAACCGTCCCAGACGTCCTCAATAAATCCGCTTATCCGGGAGACCGGCCTCAAGAGTGGCGACAATACGCTCAGGACAGAACGCTCAATGATATTTGCCTCCCGGTTGCGGGGAACATTCAGCGAAAATACCAGCAGGGCTGCCAGGATGCCGATGCCGGTCAAGAGAGGGTACATATATTTTTTTAGAAAATCCATTGAATCGATCCCGCTCTACTCGTATCGGATCCCGCACAATTCGGCTTCATTGTAGACCCGTTGGAGATACTCCTTATAGGAAGAATTCGGCGTTGCCTCAATAACCTCTTTCATCTGCCGACAATCTATAAAACCGCACCTGAGCGCTATTTCTTCAAGGCAGGCAATCTTCAACCCCTGCCTTGTCTCGATGGTTTCAATGAAATTACTGGCCTCCAGCAGGCTTTTATGCGTACCGGTATCAAGCCAGGCGATGCCGCGTCCAAGTCGCTCAACCATCAGTTCGCCACGTCTCAAATAGTCGAGATTTACATCGGTGATCTCCAGTTCGCCACGAGCCGATGGCCTTATTGATTTGGTCACCGAGACGATCTTGCTGTCGTACAGATACAGGCCCGGCACGGCATAATGCGATTTGGGTTTTTGCGGTTTTTCCTCGATACTGAGCACCGTCCCGTCTTTGTCGAACGCAACGACGCCGTAACGTTCCGGGTCGTTGACCTGATAGCCAAACACCCGTGCTCCGGTCGTAAATTCAGACATGATCCTGTTCAGATTCATTTTGCCATAAAATATATTATCTCCCAGTATCAGGCAGACCGGCTGATTATCAATGAATTCCTCGCCAACCAGAAACGCCTGGGCAATTCCTTTAGGCTCCGGCTGCACTTTATATGAAATCGTTACTCCCCAACGTGAACCATCCCCAAGAAGCGCCTCGAAACGGGGTATGTCGTGCGGAGTTGAAATCAGCAGTATATCCTGTATTCCGGCCGTCATCAGTGTCGATAAAGGATAATATATCATCGGCTTGTCGTATACCGGCTGCAGTTGCTTACTGGCAACCAGAGTCAGGGGAAAGAGGCGGCTGCCGGCACCACCGGCCAAAATTATTCCTTTTTTTATGCCTTGGGACATTTCAAGCTCCTTGCACTGATTTTGTGTCTGATTAGGTAGCATGTTACCCGGAGTGGTGTCAAATCTGATTGAATTATTACACCAGGAGTTTCACTGCGGAGAGTAGGTCATCACAGACGTCCGTCCGGGGTCCGACGTGCTGCTCCTCGGCTGCGCCATATCCGGAGCGGACCAGAACAGTACGGCATCCTGCGGCCAGCCCCGCTTCAATATCGGCCAGTTTGTCACCGATCATCGTCGAATTGTCCATGTCTATGTCATAGCGGCTTGCGGCATCGTGAAGCATCCCCGGCAATGGTTTCCGGCAATTGCACGGCAGAGCGTAACTGCCCCGCCCGTCGGGGTGGTGCGGGCAGTAAAGCCAGGCATCAACGTGGGCACCGGATCTTTCCAGTTCACGGGCGATATGGCGATGCAGGTTTTCAACATCATCTTCCGTATAATAGCCACGCGCTACGCCGGACTGATTGGTAACCACCACTACCATGATTCCGGCCTGGTTAAGCAAGCGTATGGCTTCCGGAGCACCCGGAACAAATTCGAAATCCTTTATCTGATACAGATACTCCTTTTCGATATTGATGGTGCCGTCCCGATCCAGAAATACCGCGCGCTTCATCGCTTCCTCCAAAACCCTGATAAACAGGATAAGTGCGTTAACGAAGTTATTATCTGCTTGGAAAGCGCAGATAATAATTTCTAACTTGCTAACAATTGTTTCGTAATAATTAACCTGCTGATTTAGCGGGTAATTCATGCAGAGAAGCATTGACAACATGCCACTTAAACAACTATAACACGAATCACCCCGCCAACAGCAAACGTACTAATTACTCCAAGGGAGATGTCGTGATCAAGACCAACAATCTCAAAATTACCGGTATTACTCCAATAATCGCCCCGGCCGATCTGCGCCAGGTTTTCCCCCTGTCTGAAAAGGACCGTACATTTGTCAGCAGAAGCAGGGAGCAGATAAAAGAGATCATTCAGCGAAGGGACAAGCGGCTGATGGTGATAGTCGGCCCCTGTTCGATTCACGACACTGAAGCTGCCCTGGAATACGCCGGAAGATTGACGGAACTTTCGCGTAAGGTGGAAGATCAGCTTCTGTTGGTCATGCGGGTTTACTTTGAAAAACCACGCACCACTGTAGGCTGGAAGGGGCTGATCAATGATCCGGATATGAACGGCACCCATCTCATTTCCAAGGGGCTCGGCATCGCCCGCGGCCTGCTCAGCCGGATGACGGCGCTCGAGGTGCCGGTCGCCAATGAAATGCTTGACCCGATCACCCCGGAATATGTGGCCGACCTCATCAGCTGGGGCGCAATCGGAGCCCGTACCACCGAATCCCAGACCCACCGTGAGCTGGCCAGCGGCCTGTCGTTTCCCATCGGGTTCAAAAACGGCACCGACGGCAACCTGCAAATCGCCATTGATGCCATGAAGGCTGCACAACATCAACACAGCTTCCTCGGCATCAACCGGGAGGGGCGGACTTCCATCATTCAGACCAGCGGCAATCCCGATGTGCATATTGTGCTGCGGGGCGGATCGAGAAAAGTCAACTACCACGCCGAGGATATTGCCCATACCGAAGAGCAGCTGGGTAAAAACGGCCTGCTGCCGACCATAATGGTTGACTGCAGCCACGGAAATTCAAACAAGGACTATCAGAAGCAGCCCGAGGTTCTGGAATGTGTCGTAGATCAAATTCTGGCCGGTAACAGTTCAATCTCCGGGGTCATGATTGAAAGTAACCTTGAAGCGGGTAACCAGAAAATTCCTGCTGATATCAGCCAGCTCAAATATGGTGTTTCAATAACCGATGCCTGTATCGACTGGGCCACTACGGAAAAAATTCTGCTCAGCGCCCACAGCAGGCTGAAAAAAAGAAAATAATCACCGGAGGGGAGGGGGGCGCTCTGTCAGCCCCCTAACCCTGATAAACAGGATAAGTACGTATACGAAGTTATTTTCTGCTTGCTTCTAACGTACTAATCAGCCTCATACGTCATTCTCATGCCGCCGCCGGCTCGCCCCAGCGGACCACCGTTGAACGCCCCCTCCGCCCCTTCGACCAGCAGATCCAGGTAATCAATCTTCTTTTTAGGCGGCAGCAGCAGTTCCGGGTCACCCGAAATACCGGCCAGCCGTCCCGCTTCTTCAATTGCATCCTGCAGTGTTCCCAACCGGTCCACAAGCTTATGTTCCCTTGCCTGTTCACCGGACAGTATCCGGCCATCCGCGATTTTACGCACATCTTCAACCGGCAGTTTACGCCCTTCAGCAACCGCCCTGATAAACTGCTCATGGGTATTGTCGATCACCGACTGCAGCATGGCACGATCTTCAGCAGTAAACTCCCGCAGCGGCGAGCCTGAGTCCTTGAATTTGCCGGTTTTCAGCGTATGGGACTTAATACCTATTTTATCCATCAGCGCTTCAATATTGGACAGCTTGAGAATGACCCCGATGCTGGCCGTGATGGTGCCCGGGTTAGCATAGATCATGGTCGACGGTGCGGAAATGTAATACCCGCCTGATGCGGCAAGGCTGCCCATTGAGACTATTATTTTCTTTTTGGCGGCGAACTTTTTAACTTCGGCGTATATTTCCTGCGATGGGGCGACAATTCCCCCCGGTGAGTCAACTCGGAGTACGACAGCCTTTACAGCGTCCTGTTTAAGAAAATATCGCAACTGCCTGATA
>DATNCC010000267.1:0-17365 GCA_035571735.1 Dongiaceae bacterium
CAAGTGGTCAATTCGTTCAATCATGTGACACCTCCGAATGAATGTATTGACTGTATCATCAGATATGGAAGGGAACAAGTGGGGTCAGGATTGCAAGGTTGCGAACTCCATTAACAGCTACCATCCCGAAAAGGCGCCGGGGATTCCAACACTGTCGCACGTCCCTTGATTCATCGGGATTTTGCTGCTAATATCCTGACATTGAAAAACTCGCCTGAAAAAACCGCACTTCCGAGGTGAAAACCGGTGCCGGAAACCCTTCAACTTCTCGTCTTCACCATTGATGCCCAGCGTTATGCGCTCCATGTTTCCGCCGTAGAGAGGGCGATCCGCATGGTCGAGATCACTCCGCTCCCCAAGTCTCCCGGGATCGTGAGCGGAGTCGTGAACTTCCACGGCGCGGTCGTCCCGGTCCTGAATATCCGCTCGCGTTTCGGCCTCCCCGAACGCGAACCGGAACTCGGCGACCAGCTGCTCATCGCCCGAACCTCCAGGAGAATGGTGGCGCTTGTCGTGGATTCGGTCCACGACGTGGTTACACTCCCGTCCGGGGAACTGGTCGAGCCGGAAGCCATCCTGCCGCAACTGGAGCATCTGGAGGGAGTGGCAAGGCTCGATGACGGCATGGTCTTTATCCAGGATCTGGACGCATTCCTCTCGCTGGAAGAGGAACAGACGCTGGCAGCAGCGATCGAAGAAGAATGCAGTTAAAGGAAACCATGTCCTGCCAAATTTCCGACCGGCAGTTGTCCAGGCTCAGCGAATACGTTACCGGCTGGCTCGGCCTGCATTTCCCCAAAAAGCGCTGGCGCGATCTCGAACGGATCATCAGCCATGTCGCTCAGGAACTGGGGTTTGAGGACAGGGATAGGTGCATAGACCTGCTGCTCTCCGGACAGCTCGCAAGGGAGCAGGAGGACATACTCGCCGGCCATCTGACGATCGGCGAAACCTATTTCTTCCGGGAGCAGAAAAGCTTCGACATTCTCGAATCCAAAATCCTGCCCGAACTGATCGCCTCCCGGAGGGGGAAGGATCAGCGCCTGAGGATCTGGAGCGCCGGCTGTTCGACGGGTGAGGAACCATATTCGCTGGCCATCCTGCTCAGCAGGCTGATCCCGGATCTGCGGGAATGGCAGATCACCATCCTGGCCACGGATGTCAATTCCCGCTCGATCGGCAAGGCGGTCCAGGGCGTCTACAGCGACTGGTCGTTCCGCGGCGTGCCGCAATGGCTCAGGCAGAGGCATTTTACCAAGACAGCCGACGGCCGTTACGAGGTGCCGCATAACATCAGGCGGATGGTGACCTTTTCCATTCTGAACCTGGCGGATGACAGCTACCCTTCGCTTGCGACCAATACCAACGCGATGGATATCATTTTCTGCCGCAACGTGCTGATGTACTTCGAGCCGAAGCAGCACCGGCAGGTGATCCAGAGTTTTCAGCGCTCGCTGCTGGAGGGGGGATGGCTGGTCGTCAGCCCCTGCGAAACATCGCCCGACTATTCCGCCTGTTTCGATACGGTCATGTTTCCGGGCGCGACCTTCTACAAGAAGTGCGGGCAGGGGGGAAAAGCGCATTCAGCATTTCCCCCGGTTCAGGCCGGCGCCGCCGCTGACAGCTTTCAGGCCCCCTATATACCGGTTCCCGCGCCACAACCCATTTCCCTCATTTCCGTCCCCGTGCCGGATGCGGTGAAACCGGCCGCGCCGCGCGAGCAGCTCCCGGCATATGATGAAGCCCTGGCCCTGTACCGCCGGGGGAGCTACGAAGAGGCGGCGGAGATGTTATCCGGTCTGCTGGCGCGGAGTGAAGCGAAAAGTGGCGCAGAGCCCGGGTTCGGCAGGGCCGTCGCCCTGATGGCCCAGGCCCAGGCCAACCGCGGGGAGATCTCCCTGGCACTGGAATGGGTGGACAAGGCGATTGCCATCGACAAGTGCAATGCGGAACTGTATTATCTGCGGGCCACCATCTACCAGGAACAGGGGGAGGTCCCCAGGGCGGTCGCCTCCCTGAAGCAGGCCGTCTATCTCGACCAGACCTTCGTGATGGCCCATTTTGCCCTGGGTACGCTTACCATCCAAAACGGCAAGCCGGGGGAGGCGGGCAGGCATCTGGAAAATGCCCTGTCGCTCCTGGCGGGCTGTCCGGCAGGTGATCCGGTGCCGGGCGCGGAGGGGATGACAAACGCAAGACTCGCGGAGATCATCACCGCGACCAGGAAGAGTATGGTGTGAAGGGTGAGGGTGAAGTAAAACGAGGAGCAATTTAATGGAAAACCCGCCGAAAAATCCTGAGGCGAAATCGGCAAAAACCATAGACTGGGCCGGACTCCGCCAGCGTCTCGAAACCGCCCGGACCAGTGTCGGACGGGAAATGACGACTGACGAGAAACAGGGTATCCTCCGCAGACGTGCCACGGTCCTGGCCCGGAAGGTGGAACAGGATCAGGACACCGGTGCGGGTCTCGATATCCTGGAGTTTCTCCTGACCTATGAAACCTATGCCATCGAGATGCGCTGGGTTGCCGAAACCTATCCGCTGAAGGAGCTCACCCCGCTCCCCTGTACCCCGCCGTTCGTTGCCGGCATCATCAACGTGCGCGGCCGGATCCTGTCGGTGATCGATCTCCGGAAGTTCTTCGACCTGCCGGAAAAGGGGCTGACCAACCTGAACAAGGTCATCATCATGCATGACGGCGAGATGGAGTTCGGCATCCTGGCCGACGAGATCCTGGGCACGCGCACGATCCCGCTGGCGGAGGTGCAGCCGCCGCTCCCGACCCTGACCGGCATCCGCGAGGAGTATCTCAAGGGGGTAACCCGCGAGCGGACGGCGATTCTTGACGGGGCAAGGCTCCTGTCCGACAGGAACCTGATCGTACATGAAGAGATGGAATAATAAATTACTTTCAATTTGCTACTTAAAGGGGGAAAGAGCATGTTCGCCAATTTCAGGATCGGAACAAGATTAATAGTCAGTTATGCGCTGATCGTGGCACTGATGGTCATCACCGGCGTTTATTCCTTGAACAGATTGGAGTTCACGGCCAGCCGCACCACCTACCTGTACGAGCACCCGTTCAATACCAGAAAATCGATTCGCGATGCCAGCCTCAATTTTACGAAGATGCACTACACCCTGAGGGATCTGGCCGCTGCCGGCGACACTGTGGCCCTGGCTGCGCAGCAGAGGGCGCTGGAAGGCTTCGAAAGGGAATTCAACACCAACATGGGGGTGGTCAAAAAGGCGTTTCTCGGCAAGCAAAGCGACGTGGAAGACGTCATGAAGCTTTACGCCGAATGGCAAACGACCCGTGATAAAGTCGTTGCCGCACTCGCAGCAAAGCAAAGCGAGCAGGCGAAGCAGATCGTCAGGGCCACCGAGGCCAGCATGATGGTCCGGATCGAGAAGGAGATGACCGACATTCTCGATTTTGCCGACAAAAAGGCGGAAGAATTCGTCAAGGAATCGCAAAATACCGCACGGGAATCATACATATTGGTTACGTTCTTTCTGCTGGCATCGATCGTCCTTACCATTTTCATAGCCGTGCTCCTCACCCGGAGCATTATCCTCCCCCTCAATCTGGCAGTGGGGTTGGCGGAGCGGGTGTCCGCGGGGGATCTCACCGTCACGGTTCCGGCGAGCGGCGGACGGGACGAGCTGGCGACCTTGCTGGAAACGTTCCGCAAGATGGTGGAAAACCTCCGCGCCCAGACGCTGGCGATCCAGGAAGGGGTGAATGTCCTCGCCACTTCCAGCTCTGAAATTCTGGCTTCGACGACCCAGGTAGCTTCCGGCGCCTCGGAAACGTCCTCGGCGGTCAACGAAACCACAGCAACCGTGGAGGAGGTCAAACAGACCTCCCAGCTTGCTTCGCAGAAGGTGCGCATGGTCGCCGACGGAGCCCAGCAATCCATGCAGGTATCCCGGCAGGGGAGGAAATCGGCCGAGGATGCAGTGCATGGGATGACACGTATCCGGGAACAGATGGAAACCATCGCCGAAAGCATCGTCAGCCTGAGCGAGCAGGGACAGGCCATCGGAGAGATCATCGCCACGGTCAACGACCTGGCCGAACAGTCCAACCTGTTGGCGGTCAACGCGGCCATCGAGGCGGCCAAGGCGGGCGAACACGGCAAGGGCTTTGCCGTGGTGGCCCACGAGGTCAGGAGTCTGGCGGTACAGTCGAAGGAGGCCACCGCCCAGGTCAGGACAATCCTGAACGACATCCAGAAGGCCACCAACGCCGCGGTGATGGCGACCGAACAGGGGAGCAAGGCGGTCGAGGCAGGAGAGCGGCAGACGGTCGAGGCCGGGGAATCGATCCGGATGCTGGCGGACAGCATCGCCGAGTCGGCCAACGCCTCGACCCAGATTGCGGCCTCAAGCCATCAGCAGATGGTGGGTATGGAACAGGTGGCCCAGGCCATGGAGAATATCAAGGAGGCCAGCACGATGAGTGTCACCAGCACCAGGCAGGCGGAGCAGTCGGCGCAGAACCTGCACGAACTGGGACAGAAACTGAAAGGGCTTGTCGAGCGGTTCAAGCTGTAAAGGATAGTGAGAGTCTAAGAGCTTAGAGTTTAATTTTGTACTCAAAGTTTTCAACTCATAATTCAAAATTCATAACTGGTCTAATCATGGACATCGAATTTCAAAAACGGCTTCTGGCCACCTTTCGGGACGAGACGAGGGAACATCTCGCCGCCATCTCCGCCGGCCTGATCGAGCTGGAGAAGGCGACCGAACCCGAAAAACGGAAGACGCTCCTCGAGAGCGTTTTCCGCGAGGCACACAGCCTCAAGGGCGCGGCCCGTTCTGTCGGCATGACCGGGATCGAGTCTCTGAGCCACGCGCTTGAAGGGGTTTTTGCCGGTTTCAGGCGGCAAGAGATCTCCTCTTCCCCGGCATTGTTCGACCTGCTGCACCGGGCGACCGATACCATCGGCAAGCTCCTGTTGGCGGATGAAACCGGCGGGAACGCCGCCGGGTCCATCCCGATCAGGGAACTCATCGCCAGCCTGGAACAGACCGCGAAACGCCCATTATCCAGGCCTTCCCGTCCGGTCCCACCACCTCCGGAACAGGTTTCGCGGCCGGATCATCCGGAAAGCCCGTCCGCTGACAGTGCTGCCGCGTCGGACACCATCAGGATTTCCGCCGTGAAACTGGATTCGCTGCTCCACCAGACAGAGGAAATGGTGATGCTGAAACAGGCGGCACTCCAGCACGCCGTCGATCTGAAAGAGCTCGGAGCGAGAATTTCAGTATGGGAAAAGGAGTTGAAGAAGATCCGGCCGGCCGTGCGCAGGGTCCGTAAAATTCTGCAGAATTCAGCCGGAAACATAGTGCCCGGCACGGATTCCGGGCAGTTCGGCAAGTTGCTGGCGTTTTGCGAATGGAGCCAGGACGCGGCCAAATCACTGGGTCATACGTTCCAGACTCTTAGGAAGTCGGCGGCCAACGACCGGCATGGCCTGGCCGGCATGGTGGACGGCCTCATCGATGGTCTCAAGGGGGTGCTGATGCTTCCCTGCGCGACGGTTTTGGCCCTTCTGCCCAGGATGGCCCGCGATCTGGCGCGGGAGCGCGGCAAGATAGTGGAGCTTGTGATCGAGGGAGAAACGATTGAAATCGACAAGCGCATCCTGGAGGAGATGAAGGACCCCCTGATCCATCTGGTCCGCAACTGCATCGACCATGGCCTGGAAAGATCCGAGGAACGGAGGCGTCTGAACAAACCTCCCCAGGGAAGAATCTCCGTTGCGGTCGCGCTCAGGGATTCGAATCTGGTCGAGATCAGTGTCAGTGACGACGGAGCGGGCATAGACACCGGCAAGATCGCGGCTGCGGCCGTGCGGCATGGTGTCCTCCCGCAGGATCAGGCCTCGCGAATGGATGTGCAGGAACTGTCGGGGCTGGTCTTCATGTCCGGGTTATCCACCGCACCGATGATTACCGATATCTCCGGAAGGGGGCTCGGCCTTGCGATCGTCCGCGAAAAGGTGGAGAAGCTGGGCGGAACCGTTACCATGACCAGCGAACCGCTGATGGGGACTACCTTCAGGATGACGCTCCCTCTGACCCTGTCGACTTGCCGGGGTGTCCTGGTCGGGGCGGGAGGACAGTCGTTCATCGTCCCTGACGCCGGGGTGGAAAAAGTGGCACGGGTTGACAGGGGCGCGCTCAGGACCGTGGAAAACCGGGAAACCGTCGAATTGGACGGCGAGGCGCTCTCCTTCGTCAGGCTCGATGATGTCCTGCTCCTCCCGAGGCAGAAGCAGGCCGGGGATGATTCCGGCCTGATGCCGCTGTTCGTGATCGGCAGCGGCACCAGACGGGTGGCCTTCGGCGTGGATGCGATACTGGATGAACAGGAGGTCCTGGTGAAAAAGCTGGGGCCGCAGCTCCCAAGGGTGCGCAATATTGCCGGCGCCACGGTTCTGGGAACCGGTAAGGTGGCAGCCATCCTGCATCCCGGCGATCTGGTCAAGTCCGCGATCAGGGGAGCCGCAGCGCCGATCGGCGCAGCCTACAGAGCCGAAACTCCGGAGGAGGTCCGCAGATCGGTGCTGGTGGCGGAAGATTCGATCACCGCCAGAACGCTCCTGAAGAATATCCTGGAGAGCGGCGGCTTCCGGACCATCACGGCAGTGGATGGCATCGATGCCCTGACACAGCTCAAATCCAACGATATAGATCTTGTGGTGTCTGACGTGGACATGCCCCGGATGAACGGCTTCGACCTGACCGCCAAGATCCGGGCTTCCCGGGAATTCGCCGACCTGCCGGTGGTGCTGGTGACCTCCCTCGATTCGCGTGAAGACCGTGAAAGAGGCATCGATGTGGGGGCAAATGCCTATATCGTCAAGAGCAGCTTCGATCAGAGCAACCTGCTGGAAGTCATCAGGAGGCTTATATAGCATCTGAATAGAGGGATTTGCCTTTGGGCAGCGCTGAAAGATCCCCCCCGCCCCCCTCTTTCAAAGAGGGGGATTTATTGAAGGAGTAGTCATCAAATTGAGCCTTAAAACGCAAAACAAGAAAATACGTGTGCTGATTGTCGATGACTCGGCCGGGATGCGGATGATGCTGGAGCGGATCTTCAGTGACGATCCCGATCTGGAGGTGGCGGGCACGGCCGGCAACGGGAGAGAGGCTCTGGAAGCCGTGCAGCGCCTTTCCCCGGACGTAATCACGATGGACATCCAGATGCCGCTGATGGACGGCCTTGAGGCCACCCGCAGGATCATGGAGACCAGGCCGACCCCGATTGTCATTCTGAGCGGCAATCTCGATGCGGAAGAAATCGCCTCCTCGTTCTCCGCCATGGAAGCCGGCGCGCTGGTCGCCCTGCCGAAACCCGGGGGCTTTGCTCTTCCGGAGCATGATGCGGACGTGGCAAACCTGGTCGTCAAGGTCAAGCTGATGGCGGAGGTAAAGGTGGTGAGACGCTGGCCCCGTGCCTCCAGGGATGAGTCTCAGCCGGTTTGGCAGGCTGCCGCCCTGCCGGCGCCGGGCAGCTGCCGGGTGGTGGCGATCGGAGCCTCGACCGGAGGGACGGTGGTCATCAACACCATCCTGTCGGGACTGCCGCAGGAATTTCCTCTCCCGGTGCTGATAGTGCAGCATATGTCGCCCGGTTTCATCCAGGGTTTTGCGGATTGGCTCAATATTTCGTCCAGACTGCCGGTTCATGTCGCCTCCCAGGATGAACAGATGCTCCCGGGGCACGTCTATATCGCCCCGGACGGATTCCAGATGCTGGCGGAGCGCGGCGACCGTATCGCACTGCTGCGGAGCGCCCCCGAGAATGGCCAGTGCCCGTCTGTTTCCGCGCTTTTCCGTTCCGTGGCTTCTGTTTACGGCGGACACGCTGTCGGCATACTGCTTACCGGCATGGGTAGTGACGGGGCCAGGGAATTAAAGCTTATGAGAGACATGGGGGCGGTCACCATAGCACAGGACCGTGAAAGCTCGGTTATCTTCGGTATGCCTGGTGAAGCGGTGAATCTCGATGCCGCCGGCTACATACTGCCCCCGGACAGGATCGTGGGGCATCTGGTTTCAATTACCAGGGAAAGGAAAGGCAATGTCATTTAATGAGCAGGTATCCGGAGATGGCGGCGACAAGATCCTCATCGTTGAGGACAGTCCGACCCAGGCCGAACAGTTACGCTATATTCTCGAAAAGCATGACTATCAGGTCAAAGCCGCCCGTAACGGAGCCGCCGCCCTGGCCATGATCGACGAGGATCGACCGACGTTGATCATCAGCGATATCATGATGCCGGAAATGGACGGCTACGAATTGTGCCGCCGGATAAAAACGCTCGACGGCTGCCGGGATATCCCGGTCATACTGCTCACCTCCCTCTCCGACCCGCTGGACGTCATCAAGGGGCTGGAGTGCGGGGCCGATAACTTCATCACCAAGCCGTACGACGAAGAGTATCTCCTCTCCCGGGTCATGGATATGATGGAGAACAGGCAACATGAGAAGGAAGGCATTACTATTTCGGATTTGGAAATTAACTTTTCCTGCCAGAAATTCCTTATTAAATCCGACCGCCGCCAGATCCTGGATCTGCTGCTCTCGACGTACGAGGCCGCCATCCGCAAGAACAAGGAACTGATCAGGGCCAGGGACGAACTGAACGAGCTGAACGAACAGCTGAAGGCGGCCAACCGTGACCTTGAGGCGTTCAGCTCGACCGTCTCCCACGATCTGAGAAAACCTCTGAACAATATCTATATTTCCTGCCAGGCGATAGAGATGATGTACGAGAGCACGCTCGTCGATGGATGCAGGGATTATTTCAGGTACATCTACAACGCGGCTGAAAGCATGAACAAGCTGATCAACACCCTGCTGGAATTTTCCTCCCTCTCCAGCCGGGAACTCGACCGGGACCGGGTAGACCTTAGCGGTATGGCGAGGGACATACTTGAGGAATCGCGCTACAGTGAACCGCAGCGGCAGGTAGAGTTCCATGTTGAGGATGGCATTGCCGGGCACGGAGATACGCGGCTGTTGCGGGTGGTCATGGAAAACCTGCTCGGAAACGCCCTGAAATACACCCTGTTGAAGGAAACCGCAGTGGTCGAGTTCGGCGTGACGGAGATTGACGGAAAACCGACGTATTATGTCCGTGATAACGGCGCCGGGTTTGATATGGCGAGCGCGGCCGAACTCTTCGCCCCCTTCCAGCGGCTTCACTCGGAAAAAGAGTTCGAGGGATTCGGCATCGGTCTGTCCACCGTGCAGCGGATCGTCGAGCGCCACGGAGGCCGTGTCTGGGCGGAAGGTGAGGCGGGTAACGGGGCGGTATTCTATTTTACCCTGGATCAGTGACGAGCTTGTCTGGTAACGACGTCAAGGAGCATAAGCTGGAGATCGCCTTACCGGCAAGTTGAACGATAAAAGGAAAATGTATATGGGTGTAGAGATCTATGTGGGGCACATCTCCGGAATGGTCACGGAAGATGAAGTGAGGAAGCTGTTCTCGGTGGCGGGTACTGTTACTTCCGTGCACCTGGTTACGGACCCCGGTACCGGCGAATCCAGAGGGTGCGGGTATGTCAGGATGTCTACCGAAGATGAAGCCAGAGAAGCGCTCGATCTTCTGAATGGAGCCAAGCTCGGCGATCGCCTGATCGTTGTTAAAGAGGCCCCGCCGAAAATTTTCAAGAAGGCCGGATCGTACGGCGGCGGCAGTCGTGGGCAAGGCGGACGTACCGGGCGCAGCTGAAGCCGGATTCAATTGATTTCAGCTGAAGTCCGGCATCGGCCTGCCGGTATGATATCCCTGCGCATAATCTATTCCCAAGGTATGCACGGCTTTCAGCAGTTCCTCATCTTCAATGTATTCGGCGATGGTCTGTATGCCGAATTCGGTTGCCAATATGGAAAGGGTCTTGACAAAGGCCATATCCTTCGGGTCGTTCAGCATGTTCCTTACAAACATCCCCTCTATCTTGACGAAATCGATCGGTAGTCTGCGAATATACTGAAACGACGAAAATCCCGAGCCGAAGTCGTCAATCGCGAATTTGAAACCTTCCAGTTTAAGATCAAGCACGAACTTTTCAAGCAGAGTTATGTTCTTTACCGTTTCCCGCTCGGTTATCTCGAAAACTACATGGTCATGCTTGATATCATATTCACGGGCCAGGCGAATTACCATCGGTACAAATTCTTTCAGTATCAATGATTTCGGGGAGAGGTTTATGAAAATGAGCCCGGTGTAGCCGGTCGACTGTATTTTGGAGAAAACCTTTTCCATCAGGATACTGTCCAGTTTGCTGATAATGGAGAGTTTCTCCGCGATCTCGATAAACTCCGAGGCGGCAATTATTTGGCCACCCAATTCAATTCTGCAAAGCACTTCATGACAATGTATTTCCCGGCTGCCGGTCGTGACTATCGGCTGGAAATACGGGATTACCCGTTTTTCCTCCATTACCTGCAACAACAGGCGTGACATCTCGCTGCTCTTTTCAAAGACGTCCGAAACATCGTCATTGGTCGGAATAATAATACAGTTTTTCCCCATTGCTTTTGCCTTGTACGTCATGTTGTCGGCAAACAGAAAGAGATCTTTCGGGCTTTGTGCGTGCATTGGATACATGGCCATGCCGATCGATGCGGACCCGCGTATTTTTGTGCCGTCGGCAGCCGTAATCTCCATCGCGGCGAGAGCTTCCCTGATCCGGTCGGCAACCATGTATACCTGCTCCTCGTCGGCTTCGCTGAGGATCACGGTGAATTCATCGCCGCCGTACCGGGCAAGAATATCTCCCTTCCTCAGGCATTCGTGAATGGTAAGCGCTACCTTGGAAAGATATTTGTCACCGATGAAATGGCCGAACATATCATTCACATGTTTGAAATTATCCAGGTCGATCATGAGCAGACCGAAACAGTCCAGATGCCTCTCCGCACGTCCGACCTCATAGCCGAGGAGTTCCCAGAAGAGCCGCTGGTTGAAGAGATCGGTCAGGGGATCTCTGGTTGCATAATATTCGAGATCCTTGGTGTACTTGTAGATCGCCTTTATGGAACCGACGACATTCAGCATGGTGGTCAATATGCCGTTGATGACCAGGGAACGTATCGGATCGGCGACGGTCTGGGATTGGACCCCGATGCCGACTACTCCGCCGATCTGCGGAGTTTCCAGAAAGAGTGACTTGGTCTGGAATTCTATTTCCACATGATCAAGATCGAGTTCCGGGAAATCAGGATTGACGACATTATGGATGACTTTTATTTCGGTGACTTCGGAAATGGACAGTTTTTCATGGCTGATGCGCTGGCGGACAATCGAATCCATGATCTGCATGGTTTTACCGGACGGAGGGCTCGACCAGAATATCTCGATGTCGTATGACTCCTCTTCAACCTGGAACACGCAGAAAATCATGTAGGCCTGCATGACCGTATTCACTTCGTTCAGCAGGTGGCTTACCCGTTCTTTCCAGTCCCGTATGGTTTCGGATGTTATGATAAAGCGCTCGAGAACCCGTATTTCAAACTCGAGCATCTCCTTGCCTACGGCCAACCCTTTGATCCTGCCGATAAAATTGGAGAACTCGTCAAATATATTCTCAAGCTCGCGAAAGCGGTGTTCTTCACTCTCCAGCTCCGCTTCGAGTGTCGTAAGATCGGCAATGCTGTTTACGGATCGTATCTTTCGATCAAGTCTTCCTATGGCGTTGCCAAGGTGGTAGTTTACAAATCTGGATACTGTAGAAGCCATCAGAAGAGGAATCGGGAGAAAGGCAAGAAAAATAAATAAAGCTTCGCGCAGGAAAGTGCCTCGAAAATCTGTCGTCTTCTCTTTAATGGACAGTACGCCGAGCACATCGCCAAGCTTCACGGCAGGATGACAGCCGAGGCATTTTGCCTCTGCCTTTAATGGATATACATGCTCCAAACCTTGAATTGAGCTGTAAATATGATCCATTCCATCGGAAAAAGCCTTCAGTATCGTTTCATCTGCGTCCTTACCGACGGCTTTTGTTTTAACTGACTGGATTGTTATTGAAAATTTCTCAGGAATGAAACGTTGATACTCGCTTATGATACCGTTCAGTTCCGCCATGTTTTTGCCGTTGTTCATGGCATCTATAATTAACGCTTTAACCTGATTAGCCATTGAAAGAGAGGTGCTTGCGGACTTTTCTTCGGCCTGCCCGAGATAAATCCAGGTCAGAGTTGTTATGACGGCAAAGAAAGTAACAATCGACACGATTAGCGTAGCGGTGAAAATAAAACGCTTGAGTGTTTTGGATGTGAATAATATGAATTTTCCAAGAAGAAACATGTCTTCTCCGTAATCGGGTAGTAAAAAAAGAAAGGAGGTCAGGCGTGATGCTGACAGTCAAATATCATACTGTTAATTATGATGCCAGCCTTTAATGAGTACAGGTCGTCCCATTCAGTTGTCTAATGCAAAAAAGTCTGCTAAAAGAGTACGCGGCTTTTCCAAGTAAACTCGGTAACGGTAACAATAATGCAGCCTTTGAATCGATGCCTTTACATACTATCCTTTCTTCTGATTACCTGTCTGCTGATGCCGATTCCTGCTCTGGCGACCAAGAAGAAAAAACCTGTTTTCAGCGAACATACATCGCTCGCCACCCGTCCTTCCGCCGTCCTTAACGAGATGAAACACTGGTCGAACCCGGATTATACGCGGATTTCGCTGGAACTTGATCGTGATATCACCTGGGAGAGTCATGAGCTGGGCAAAGGCGCTCCCGGCAAGCCGGGGAGGGTGTATGTCGATCTGAAGCGAACCCGCCTCGGAGAGAATGTCAAGGATATCACCATAGGCGATGGCTTGCTGAAGGGGGCCAGGGTCGGTCAATACAAGGCTGACGTTGTCAGGGTGGTGCTGGATACCGAACACATCAAGGACTACAAGATATTCCCTCTGTCCAGTCCGTCACGTCTGGTTATCGATGTCCGCGGCGAACGTCCGACGGAGATATCGCGCCTGGAGCCGGTAGTCAGCGCCGCGCCCGAACGGGATGCAGTGCCGAAGCTTGAGGAACAGCCCGCTGTTCCCGAGAAAAAATCCAGGACGCCCAAAAAGCCGGCCATCTCAAAAATCAGGCGGATTGTGGTCGACCCTGGTCACGGAGGGCATGACTCGGGGGCGGTCGGTTTGAACGGTATTCGGGAAAAAGACGTGGTACTTGCGATCGGACTCAAGTTGAGGGAACTGTTAAAGGATGAGTTGGGACTGGATGTCGTCATGACCCGCTCGACCGACGTCTTTATCCCGCTTGAGGAGCGAACCGCCATTGCCAACAAGGTGGGAGCCGACCTGTTCCTGTCGGTGCACGCCAACGCTGCTCCCAACCGTCTGGCCGCCGGAATTGAAACCTACTATCTCAACCTGGCAAAGACCGACAAGGTAGCGCAACTGGCTGCCAAGGAGAACGGTACTACACTTGAGAAGGTCAGCGTACTGCAGGCGATCCTGTTCGACCTGATGGCAAATTACAAACTGAATGACTCGGCTCATCTGGCCGATGAAGTTCAAAAGTCGCTCCATAAAAAAATTCGTACCCGCTACGGCGATGTCAAAAATCTGGGTGTCAAGCAGGGACCGTTTTACGTTCTGGTCGGAGCATCCATGCCCAGCATCCTTGTTGAAACCGCCTTCGTCTCGAACTCTGTCGAAGAATCCCGTCTGAACGACCCGGCTTATCAGGAGATGACCGCCAACGGCATCCTTGAAGGGGTCCGCAGCTACATCACCAGCCTGAAATAGTCCGGCCCATAATCCCGCTAGCGCCCGTCAAGAGCTTCGGCGATGGCCATGCGTATTCCTGTTTCCGGACATTCGCTCTGTGACATGTAAATGGAATTGACCGCTACCAGCAGAGTATTCAGTTTGTCAATATCGACAACGCTTGAACCCGGAACCGTTTCGGTTTCGGAAAGGTTAAGCGGACAGCAGTCGCTGCTCCGTTGACCGTTTGCGGTATAGATGATGGGAAGACCATGGGTTCGGCAGATGATCGGGCGTGCGTCATACAACAGGCAGTGGTGGTGATGCAGGAGTGGACAACGTTCGTCATCGGCATGTTCAGAGATGTGCCGGCGAATTTCTTCCGCCTGCCGATCGGGGAGGGTTTTCAGAGCTTCCCGCATGGCCGCGGCTTCCACCGGGAAGACTGTTATGGCGGTGCAGCAGGAACTGCAGCCTGCCGAGCAGGTTATCTGCTCACCCAGGGTCGCTGCGATCGCGTTGCAGAGGGCATCTACCCGTGCGGTAAGCTGTTTGTAGTTATCTAAAAAATGTGACATGGCGGCATTCTAGCATACCTTGGCATCCGGCTGCTGCAGAAAATCCATGCCAGCCGGGATCAATTTCCTTCGCTCTGCGCCTTGAGCGCTTCCATCTGGAAATATGCCCTCAAGGCATCGGTGATTTCGGCAATATCTCCGGTCATGATCGACTCGAGACGGTAGAGTGTCAGGCCGATGCGGTGATCGGTCATGCGCCCCTGCGGGAAGTTGTAGGTACGGATCCGCTCACTGCGGTCGCCTGACCCGACCTGCTGTTTGCGGTCTGCGGCCAGTTTTGAATCCTGGGCCTGCTGGATGGTGTCGAGAATTCGGGTTTTAAGGACCTTCATGGCCTTGGCGCGGTTCTTTATCTGGCTCCTCTCCTCCTGGCAGGCGACAACCGTGCCGGTCGGGAGATGAGTGATGCGTACGGCCGAGTCGGTGGTGTTGACGTGCTGGCCGCCGGCGCCGGAAGAGCGATACACATCTATCTTCAGATCGTCCGGGCGGATATCGATGTCAACATCTTCTGCTTCCGGCATGATCGCCACGGTACAGGCACTCGTGTGGATGCGCCCCTGTGCCTCGGTTTCCGGTACCCGCTGTACGCGATGGGTGCCGGACTCGTACTTGAGCTTGGCGAAGACACCGACACCTTCGACCGAGGCGATGATCTCCTTGTAACCGCCCCGTTCGGATTCAGAGGCGGAGATGATCTCGACCTTCCAGCGGTTGGTGTCGGCATAGCGGGAATACATCCGGAACAGGTCTCCGGCGAAGAGAGCTGATTCGTCTCCACCGGTGCCGGCACGGATTTCCAGGATAACGCTTTTGTCGTCATTCGGGTCTTTCGGAAGCAGCAGCAGCCGGATATCGGCATCGAGCCGCTCCTTTTCATCTTCCAGGCTTTTCAGCTCATCTTCAGCCATCTCCTTCATATCCGGATCGGCCAACAGTTCCCGGTTGTCCGAGATGTCGCCCAGAACTTTCCGATAGCGGCGATAGGCCGCTACCAGTTCACTCAGGTCGGAATGTTCACGGGAGAACTTGCGAAACTCCGGCTGGTTCGAGATAACGGCAGGGTCGGACAGCAGCGCTTCCAGCTCCTGATAGCGCCGCTCCAGTTCTTCAATCTTGTCCATCATCATACGTCGTAATCCATCGCCACCGTTCAGACGGCAGCGTCTCTCTTCAGATAATCTTGTTCAGCGGGTATTCGATGATTCCCTCGGCTCCGAGTTTGAGGAGCTCCGGCACGACCCTGCGCACCTCTTTCTCCGACAGGATGCTCTCGATGGAGAGCCAGTCGGAATTGTAGAGATGCGACACGGTAGGATTCTTGAGGCTGGGAAGCAGCCTGGTTATGGCATCGACCTTGTCTGACGGAGCATTCATTTTCAAGCCGACCATACCCTCGGCGGCCAGCGATGACTTCAGCAGTGTCGCGATCTGTTCAATCTTTTCGCGTTTCCAGGGATCTGCCCAGGCAGCTTTGCTGGCCAGAAGAACCGGCACCGACTCCATCAGTTCACAAACGATTCGCAGGCCGTTGGCTTTTATCGTAGAGCCGGTTTCGGTCACTTCGACGATGGCGTCGCAAAGTCCGTCAACTACCTTGGCTTCTGTAGCGCCCCAGGAAAATTCCACGGTGACCGGAATATTCCGTTCGGCAAAATAGCGCTTGGTAAAACCGACCAGTTCGGTGGAAATGGTGGCGCCGTGAAGATCCTCCGGTTTCTGCACCTTTGAATCACCGTTTACCACCAGCACCCAGCGGGCCGGGCGACGCGAAACCTTGGAATACACCATTTCGCAGACTTCAACCACATCCGAGTCGTTTTCCCGTACCCAGTCGCGGCCGGCAATCCCGGCATCGATGGTTTGGCGTTCAACGTACCGGGCCATCTCCTGCGGGCGGATCAGTTTGCAGTTCATCTCGGTATCATCGACACCGGGAAAATAGCTGCGGGAAGAGATGCTGATCTGCCAGCCGGCTTTCTTGAACAGCCCCACGGTGGCGTCTTCGAGGCTCCCTTTGGGGATGCCGAAATTAAGTAAGTTAGACATAACGATCCTCTCCAGCGTGAATTAATAGTGTTTTTATGAATGAGATTTTTTCGCAAGGCCAAGGCGATCAAGGGATACCGCGGAGACGTAGTACCCACAGGGCATAAACAACGCTACGTCGCACAAGAGTATCCCGAAGATCAACGCCGGGATTGCGGAAAAGGCTCATTCATTATTTTTTGTAGACTTCGTTCGGGTCAAACAGCGGGTTCGAATGTTCCACCCACTCTCCGTTTTCCCACTTGACGTAGAAACAGCTGCGGTTGCCGGTATGGCAGGCGGCCGGGCCGTTCTGCTTTACCTTGATGACGACCGTATCGGCATCGCAGTCGGTCAGCACTTCCATGACCTCCTGGGTATTGCCGGACTCCTCGCCCTTCATCCAGTACTTGTTGCGGGTGCGGCTGAAGAACCAGGTCTTGCCGTCCTTCAAGGTCAAATCGAGGGTTTTTTTATCCATAAAGGCCACCATCAGGACCTCGCCGTTCTCATGGTCCTGGATAACGGCCGGGATCAGCCCCCCCATTTTATCGAAATCGATCTGAATCACTTTATACCTCCTCGTCCGGTAGTTTAAAGAAAAAACGCCCTGAAAAAGTCAGGGCGTTTTTGAGAATGGTGGCGGTGCAGAGATTTGAACTCCGGACCTAGCGAATATGAGTCGCTTGCTCTAGCCAACTGAGCTACACCGCCATTTGAAAACGCCCCTTAGGTTGGTAATACCGAAGGGGCGATAGTTTTATTGGTTGCGGGGATAGGATTTGAACCTATGACCTTCGGGTTATGAGCCCGACGAGCTACCAGACTGCTCCACCCCGCGACAAGTGGAAAGAAACTTATACAGAACATGGAGAATATTGTCAATAAAAACTTTCACAGCGTGCAATTTAATCTGGACCACGACAGAGCAATCAATCCCTGTCTGGAATCGCAATTGCACCTTTGCCGAGTTTTGCAGCCAGTTCTTTTGCTGCGTCCGGA
>DATNCC010000268.1:0-8597 GCA_035571735.1 Dongiaceae bacterium
TGGGCAGTGGCAATCATGGTCACGTTTTCATTGCCCTTTGGCTGGGAAAATGCCCTGTGGGGGTTCCAATCGCAGTTTTACCTCCTGGCGGCATTCTCCATGGCTGTTTTGTATGTAGCCTGCAAGAGCGATGGAATGGACGCGAAATGGTGTGCCGCTTTGGGAGTGCTGCAGATATCGGCCCTCTTCACCATGGCGTCGGGGTTAATGGCATCAATTGCGTCGCTGTGCATGTATATGGTCATCTTCCTGCGGAACCGGCATGACTGGAATGAGAAACGCATGCTCATCGTGAAAACGGTAATTGCAGTTGCGGTTATTGCTGTCGGGTCACAGCTCCTTGTTCATGTGGTCAGTCACGAACAATATAAAGCCCAAACGTTCGGGGAGTTTCTGACGGTATTTGCTCATTGTGCTTCCTGGCCGCATTACCGGAGCGATTCCTGGTGGTTGATTAACTGGCTTCCATGGGTATTGCTCCTTGTCATGTATCTCTTTCGCAAGACCGATGACAGGACTTGGATACGGTTTGCCCTTGCCCTCGGATTCTGGGTCATATTGCAAGGGGTTGCCACAGCATATTCCAGAAATGCAATCGCTCTCGCATATTCCAGAAACTCGGTCGCTCTCAGTTCGAAATATTCCGATCCCGTGGCGATCGGCATGACGGTCAATGTGCTCGCAATGATCATTCTGTTTTCGAGCAGTACGGAACGGTATAAAAAATTTATTATCCTGCTGGCCGCAATCTGGGTGACGACAAACTCCTATTATCTTGTCAGGATGACCTCGGACAATCTGACCGGCCCGTTGCCGTGGAGGCAGGAATCCTATGAAATACAGATTTCCAAAACACGTGCTTTTTTACAATCAGGCAATATCAGCACGCTTGCACGACAGCACAAGTATGATATCCCGCATCGGGATGAGAACCAGTATGCGAATCTGCTGAACGACCCGTATATCCGGCCGATATTGCCAAGAAGTGTTAACGAGGCGGCTGTCGTGTCCGACACGCCCCACGCATATCTCTCAAAGGCGGCAGATGTGGTTCTGGACTTTTCGGAACAGCTCCTGTTTTCCGGTGTACTTTTGATGCTTGTTATGTCTATTTTCCTTCTGATCATGTTTTTCATGGAAAGGATTGATTATGACCAAGACAGTGCTGGTTAGCGGTTCCTCGGGACTGATCGGTTCGGAAGTTGTCCGTTTTTTTCACAGCGAAGGGTTTTTCGTCCATGGCGCCGACAACAACCAACGGGCTACGTTCTTCGGTCCCCTGGGCGACACCCGCTGGAGCCAGCAACGTCTGGTTGAAACGCTTCCCAACTTCCGCCACCACGAACTGGATATTCGCGACCGCCAGGGAGTTTTGGCGCTGGTCAAGGAACTCAAGCCTGACGGCATCATCCATACCGCCGCCCAGCCATCGCATGACCGTGCCGCTGCCATCCCGTTCGACGATTTCGATACCAACGCCGTCGGCACACTCAACCTGCTGGAGGCTGCCCGACAGGCCTGTCCCGAATCACCGTTCATCCATATGTCCACCAACAAGGTCTACGGCGATCTGCCCAACTCGATCCCGTTGAAGGAGCTGCCAACCCGCTGGGATTATGACGATTCCGCGTATGAAAACGGCATTGCCGAAACCTTTTCCATCGACCAGTCCAAGCACTCCCTGTTCGGCGCCTCCAAGGTGGCAGGCGATATCATGGTCCAGGAGTACGGCCGCTATTTCGACATGCCGACCTGCTGCCTGCGGGGCGGCTGCCTGACCGGCCCGAACCACGCCGGGGTCGAACTGCACGGTTTTCTCAGCTATCTGGTGAAGTGCAATCTTGAGGGACGCGAGTACCGGGTGTTCGGCTATAAGGGCAAACAGGTGCGCGACAACATCCACTCCGAGGATGTGGCCCGCTTCATTCATGCCTTTTACAGGAATCCCCGCTGTGGTGAAGTCTACAACCTGGGAGGGGGCAAGGGGAACTCCTGCTCCATACTCGAAGCCTTTGACCTGGCCGAGCAGTTCAGCGGCCGGAAACAGGTCTACACCTATGTGGATGAAAACCGCATCGGTGACCATATCTGCTACTACAGCGACCTCTCCAAGATGAAGGCCCATTATCCCGGGTGGGACATCACCAAGTCTCTGAACGAGACTGTGAAAGAGATCGTGGCATCCTGGCAGGAGCGCCTGACGTCGTGAAGATTCTGATTACCGGCATCTGCGGGTTTGTGGGCAGCACCCTGGCGGCTTCGTTACTGGAGGCGTTGCCGGGGGTGCAGCTGTACGGGCTTGATAATCTCATCCGGTCGGGGAGCGAGCATAACCGTACCTCATTGCGGGAGCTGGGGGTCAAGCTCTTTCATGGCGACATCCGCATGGCGTCCGACTTTGAGGCGCTGCCTGCGGTTGACTGGGTGATCGACGCCGCCGCAAACCCAAGCGTGCTGGCCGGTATCGACGGACAGACCAGCAGCCGGCAGTTGGTCGAACACAATCTGCTCGGAACGGTCAATATCCTGGAATACTGCAAACGCCACCGCGCCGGTTTCATCCTGATCAGCACCAGCAGGGTGTACTCCATCGGGCCGCTTGCGGAGGCGAAGGTTGAGGCCCATGGGGAAGCGTTTCGACTCAAGGAGGAACAGTCGCTGCCGCCCGGTCTGTCGTCAGCCGGGGTCGCAGAGACGTTCAGCACGGCGCCGCCGATCTCTCTCTACGGAAGCACCAAGCTGGCCTCGGAACTGCTGGCTCTTGAATATGGCGAGACATTCGGTTTTCCGGTCTGGATCAATCGCTGCGGTGTTCTGGCCGGTGCCGGACAGTTCGGAAAAGCCGATCAGGGGATCTTCGCCTTCTGGATCAACGCCTGGATGCGCCGGCATCCATTGTCCTACATCGGTTTTGGCGGTAACGGCTATCAGGTGCGTGATTGTCTGCACCCCCGCGACCTGATTTCGCTGCTGGGCAAGCAGATGGCTGCGTCCAGCGGCCCACACAGGGTTGTGAATTTAGGTGGCGGTGCCGATAATGCCATGTCTCTGGCCGAGTTGAGCCGCTGGTGTCGTGATCGTTTTGGCGCGCATACGGTTGCCGCACATCCCGAGACGCGCCGCTTCGATATCCCCTGGATGGTCATGGACGCATCATTGGCCCGTGACGTCTGGGAATGGCAGCCGCAGACGCAGCTCGGCTCCATACTGGACGAAATTGCGCTTCATGCCGAACAGCATCCGCTCTGGCTGGAGCTTTCGGGGGCGGCATGATGTCCGGCAAAGAAGGAAAAATACCGCTCCGGCTCCTCTCCGTCGTTATTCCTGCCCGGGACGAGGAAGGGTGTGTCTGTTCCATGGTTGAACAGTTGCACCAGGAGCTGCAGCGAAACAATATTCCCCATGAAATTGTTGTGGTGGACGACGGCAGCAGCGACCGGACATGGCCGCTCTTACAGAACCTCGGTCAGCAGGTGCCGGAGTTGAAACCGGTACAGAATACCGGACTCCACGGTTTTGGCAGGGCTATCATCTGCGGGCTCGACAACATGAGCGGTGATGCCGTAGTGATCATGATGGCCGACGAATCTGACGATGCCAGGGACACGGTGCGCTACTGGCAGGAACTCAACAAAGGCTATGACTGCGTCTTTGGCAGTCGCTTCATCAAGGGTGGCAGTGTTATTGAATACCCCAGGATCAAGCTGATCATTAACAGGTTGGCCAACAAGTTTCTTCAACTTTTCTTCGGTATAAGGCTTAATGATACCACCAACGCCTTCAAGGCCTACCGTCGGGCGGTAATCGACGGCTGCAGGCCTTTGATCGCTCCCCATTTCAACCTGACGGTTGAAATCCCGCTCAAGGCGATTGTCCGGGGCTACAGCTGGACGGTCATCCCGATATCATGGCGCAACCGGCGAACCGGTGAGGCAAAGCTCAAGATCAAGGAGATGGGGAGCCGTTATCTCTTCATCTGCCTGTACATCTGGCTGGAGAAGTATCTGTCGCGTGGCGATTACAAAAAAAACTGACGGCTCATTTATGCCTGACCGGAGCACCATGCTAATAATTCACAGCTTCAGGAAAGGGTTTTCCGTTTGAAGATCGTTTTCCTCGCTCCGTTCGGTATCCGTCCCAAGGGGACGGTGATTGCCCGCATGTTGCCGCTGGCTGCCGAATTGCAGGCGCTTGGCCATACGGTAACGATTGTCGCCCCCCCCTATACCAATCCGGAGGACTCCGGTAAAGTCGAAGTTCTGCGCGGCGTACAGCTGGTGAATGTGCGTCTTCCAGGTGGCGGAAAACTGCTCTCTACTCTGCTTCTGACCATGCGCATGTTCCGTGCGGCTCAGCTTGAAAAGCCCGACCTGGTCCACCTTTTCAAACCCAAGGGATACGGCGGTCTGGCGGCCATGCTGCACATAACGCTGCAACGTTTTAGAATCCGTCTTCCTCCGCTGTTAGTTGATACCGATGACTGGGAGGGCAAAGGCGGGATGAATGACCTACAATCATACTCTTTGGCTGAAAAACGTCTCTTTGCCTTTCAGGAACAGTGGTTGTGCCGAAAGGCCACGGGTGTGACAGTGGCCAGCCGGGCGCTGGAGAATCTCACCGGTAATATGGGAGTGGCGCCGGAGCGAATATGTTATCTCCCCAATTGCGTTGCGGAAATGCCGCCGGGGGACGGCAGGCGAGTCAGGAGAAAGCTTGGCATAGCGGCTGAAACGCCGGTTGTACTGCTTTACACGCGCTTTTTTGAGTTCGGCCAGGAACGGCTATACCGGATTTTTGCCGGAATTCGCCAACGGGTGCCGAATGTGCGCTTCCTGGTGGTGGGCAAAGGGAGAAATCAGGAGGAGGATCTGCTGGTTGACATCTCCCGGCAAATGGACTTCGACGATGCCCTGATTATGGTTGGCTGGCTTGAGCCTGTTGATATACCTGATTATCTGGCTGCCGCAGATGTAGCCATCTACCCACTGGATGATACCCTGATCAACCGGGCCAAATGTCCGGCCAAGCTGACCGAACTGCTGGTTGCCGGTGTGCCGGTGGTGGCCGATAGGGTAGGGCAGGCGCTTGAATACATCGCAGACGGAATATCGGGTGTTTTGTGCGATCCAAGTAATCCGAAGAGCATGATCGAAGAGACTGTTGCACTTCTTCAGGAATTCGAGCGGCGTAAGAGATTTGCTGCTGAGGGGAAACGTAACCTGCTGGGCCGCTTCAACTGGCGCGATGCCGCATCAATGCTTGATCAATTCTACAGGAGCGTAATGAATCCATGACCGACCGCAAGAAAGACCTTCTCTTCCTGGCCGCGCTTCTCGCGCTGCTTATTCTCTTTTTTTCTCATATCCTCTTCACCGGCAAAATTATCCGCGCCCCGGACATCACCAACGAGTTTTACTGGGGAATTAGAAATTATTGGGATAGTAACCTGCTGGACTTGTTGAAAATTCCGCTCAAGGCAAGCTGGAATTTTCTTCAAAACAGCGGTACTACCAATGAAGGGGGGACGGAATCCGGCCAGTTTCTCGTGTACCAACGGCTGATTTTCCACTTTTTCCCGCCCCCTTCCAATGTTGCCTGGTTTATCGTCTTACAACTGTTCTTCGGCTCTGCAGGGACCTACTGCTACTGCCGACTGATTGGTGCCAGCCGGGTCTCTGCCTTTTTTGGCGGCTTGATCTTTGCCGTGGCGCCAGAGAACGCCTCCCTTATCAATGCAGGTCATGTGATGAAGATCGCTACCATCTCCTTCGCTCCATGGGCCTTTTACTTCTTCGAGAAGGGGTTACAGACCCGGAGGGTGATATTTTTCCTGACTACCGGTTTCGTGCTGGCGTTCCAGTTTTTTAACATCCATTGGCAGATTGCCTACTATACCTGCCTGGGGCTCGGCGTTTATGGTTTGATTCGAACCATCGGGATAATCCTGCAGGAACGGAGTAGCGGCAAGTCGGACGTATCCCGGTTATTATGCTTGAATCTGGTGACCCTGGTCTTTTTTCTTTCTACCGTTGCGATCTCCCTTGCCCCTCTCGCTAGCTGGTCGAAGGGAACCAACCGCGGGGTTCAGAGTGGCGCCAACCAAGGAAAAGGTGGGCTTGACCGTGATGAGGCAATGTCCTGGTCTTTCCCACCAGAGGAAATAGCTTCCTTCGTCATCCCCGGTTTTTTCGGTCTTTCGCGTCAGGAGGGTGGTGAAAACCCGACCAACATTCTTTCGTACTACTGGGGGCGGATGCACTTCACCCAGACGACCGACTACATGGGGCTCCTCCCCTGGCTGCTGCTCCCCCTGCCCCTGATCTTCCGCCGGGACAAATACACCTGGCTAGCGCTGGCCGCCATAGTGGGCGGGATCATATTCTCAATGGGGAAGTACTCTTTTGTATATAACCTTCTTTTCGACTATTTTCCCGGTATCAACCGCTTTCGTGTGCCGAAGATGATGATGTTCATTCCAGTTCTGGGACTTGTAGTTCTGACTGCCAGGGGGCTCGACCTCCTGCTTGATGATGAGGTGCGGAATACCATAAATTTCAAGAGATATCTCTTCGGCCTGCTGTCCCTTCCCGTGCTGCTTCTTGCCCTGCTTGGCGTTGAGTTGGCGGGGAAAGATTACTGGATAAACACTTTCGCTGAATGGATGGGACAACCAACTCGTTACGAACAGGGCCCGCAGCTTATTTTTCAGCGATGGGACAATCTTGTTGTTGAAACCGGCTTTGCCTTTGGCATTGCTGTGCTCTATGCCATGGCGGTCTTTGCATATTCAAGGAAATGGCTTTCGGTGAAAGTCATTCCCCTTGTCCTGCTTGTCTTTTATCTGGCCGATGTGGGAAGAGTCAATGCAAAGTTTATGTTCCTGGTTGACGAGCCTGAGAAGGCGAAAGGGGGGAAAACTCCGATAACGGAGTTTCTTGCTAAAGAGTCAAAACAGTTCCGGGTCCTTCCAATGGAAGGCAGCGATCCGATGCAATATGCGACTAATGGCATTCCGGTGATGTTTACTTCCAATCCGGTGCAGTTACAAAGATGGCAGCAGATACTTGATTCCTTCAGCATCGGTAGCCCGATGATGGACATGCTTAACGTAAAATACCTGGTTATGGCCGGTCAGGAGTACCAGAAACAGAAAAGCCAGATGAGCGGTAAATATGCGCCGGTTTTTACTACTCCGGACGGCTCTTCCGTTGTCCTGGAAAACCGGACCGTGCTGCCCAAGGCCTGGATTGTCCCGTCGGCGGCGCTGGTGATGGATGACTCCCGGCGCCTGGCTATTCTTCAGGACCCCGGATTCCCTCCTTTATCGGTTGCCCTGGTTGAATCCCAACCCCCGCTGGCCATGGCAAATCCCAATGATGTCGTGCAGCCGCTTCCGCAGAAAGTCACCGTGCCGCTGTATGAAGGCGAGCATATAATTGTCGAGGCGGCCACACCCGCTAATGCGCTCCTCGTCCTGGGAGAAAAGTACTACAAGGGGTGGAAGGCTTCAGTAGACGGCAAGCCGGCTGAAATAGTGCCGGTTAACCATATTCTGCGGGGGGTTTATCTCACTCCGGGATCTCACAAGGTTGAGTTCCGCTTTGACCCGCTTCCGTTCAAGATCGGAAAAAGCCTGACATTGGCTTCTTTCGCGCTGTTTGCAGGTATGCTGATGCGTGAGTGGCTATTAAGGAGCAGAAGGGTGAAGGGTGAAGGGTGAAGGGGCGTTGGTGACAATAGATGATCTCAAACTGTTCGATCTGCAGCTGTTCCAGCCTCGCCATGGCTACCGCTATTCGCTTGATCCGCTGTTGCTGGCCAGGTTCTGCGGAGAATTGAAGCCGGGGGGCGCCATTATCGATCTTGGGGCCGGGTGCGGCATCATTGCGCTGGTGCTGGCTCGGCTCAATCCTGCGGCTTCGGTTCTTGCGGTCGAAAATAACCCCGATATGGCGGCGCTTGCCGAACGGAATATTCAGCATAATGACCTTGGCGGAAGGGTTTCCGTGCACGCTGAAGACGTCATTAATCTCAGAACAAATCATCCCGATTCAGGCTTTGACCTGGTCGTATCCAATCCCCCCTTTCGGACGCCATGGAGCGGTAGAATAAGCCCCCGGGCCGGGCGTGATGCCGCCCGCCATGAATCAACCGCAACTCTTGCCGATTTTATGGCTGCGGCCAAATATCTGGTAAAACCGTCAGGGAGGATCTGCTTCATCCAGCTTCCGTCTCGTATGCCCGAATTCATGGCGCTGGCCTCGGAAATGAAATTGGCCGTGCTGCGTGTGCGGATGATTCACAATAATGCCGAATCGCCGGCGACCATGTTCATGGCCGAACTGGCCAAGGGGAGACGCAGCGCCACGGTAGTGGAGTCGCCATTGTTCGTGAGGGACAGGGATGGAGAGTATACTGATGAGGTATGGCGGTAATCCATCGATAATCAAGTGCTGCACCTGAATCCGTGACGCCTCCGTGCCTCCATTTGCCGGAACGCCTATAGCTTCAGGATTTCATGATTAATTGACCGGGAAGCGGAGGACACCTGACAATGCAGGCTTGTTTCGGCACAAGCGACGGGCCGCTCCGGCATT
>DATNCC010000269.1:0-4223 GCA_035571735.1 Dongiaceae bacterium
GCATGAGTTCACCGGCGACCTGCCCGAGCAGCTCCCCTTCCGGGTGACCTTCTTCTACAGCCGTTACGGGGCCGGCTACCACGTCGGCTTTTCCGACATCGCCCGCGGTGGATGGCGCACCGTCATCGCCCGCAGTGCCGATGATTACATCACCTCGGCCAACACCCTCTTTCGCGAAGTGTACGTCCTGGCGCACACCCAGCACCTCAAGAACAAGGACATCTACGAGGGCGGCTCCAAGATGGTGCTGGCGCTGGATGCTTCCGACATGAAACAGGCCGGGGGCGAGGCGGAGAACCGCCGTCTCTACAAGCTGCAGTATGGCGTCGCCAACGCCTTCCTGGACATTTTCATCACAAAAGACGGGCAGGCAAAGGACCGCCGGGTGGTGGACTACTACGGCGATGACGAACCGATCGAGATCGGCCCGGACGAGAACATGCATGACGACATGATCGAGGCCATCGCCGATCTGTCGAAAAAACGGGGCTATATCCTGGGTGTCGGCATCATGTCCAGTAAACGCTTCGGCATCAATCACAAGGAGTACGGTGTCACCTCCACCGGCGTGGTGACGTTTGCCGGCATCACCATGGCCGAGGAAGCCGGGATAGACATCAGTCGCAACAGTTTCTCCATGAAGATGACCGGCGGCCCCAACGGCGATGTGGCCGGAAACTGCCTGCGCATCATGCTGGAACGCTGCCCCGCCATGCAGGTGCGGCTGATCCTGGACGGCACCGCCGCACTCTACGACCCGGACGGCATAAACCGCGACGAATTGCGGCGCATCGTTCTGGCCCATGACCTGGATGCTTTTGATCCGGCATATCTGGGGACCGGCGGTTTTATAATCTTCCGCACCGGTCGGCGCCTGGAAGGACTGAAGGAGTCGCACCGCAAGGTCAGCGGCAGCGCGGCCGGGATGATCGAGGAATGGCTGGATATCGACGATTTCTACCACGAGTACAACAGCCTGGTCTTCAAGGTCAAGGCGGACCTCTTCATCCCGGCCGGCGGGCGCCCCGAGACAATCGACTCCCAGAACTGGCGCTCATTCCTGGATGCCGAGGGGGTCCCGTCGGCACGGGTAATCGTGGAAGGGGCCAACTCCTTCATCACACCGGAGGCCCGGGTCCAGCTGCAGAAGAGCGGCGCGGTACTCATACGCGACGCCTCGGCCAACAAGTGCGGCGTCATCTCCTCCTCCTACGAGATCATCGCCAACCTGCTGCTGTCGGAGCGGGAGTTCATGGAGCACAAGGAACGTTATGTCGGTGATGTTCTGGAGATCCTGGAAAAGCGCGCCGCCGACGAGGCCCGCCTGATCCTGCGCAGGAGAAGGGAATCGGGCGGCAACCTGCTCTACAGCGAGATTTCCGAGACCATCAGCCAGAACATCAACAGTCTCTATTCGCGGCTGTTCGATTTTTTCACCGGCCGCCCGGAACTTCCCCTGCAGCCCCCTTTCCGCCAGGCGATCGTACGGCACCTGCCCCGCATGCTGCAGGAGAAAGCGGCCTTCCGGCAGAGGGTAAAGAAACTGCCGCAAAAGTATCTCTGCGCCATCCTGGCCGCCGAGATCGGTTCGTCGCTGGTCTACACCGGCAACCGCGACGCGGATTTCGAGGATATGATCCGGCGGCATCTGGCCCGAACAGTGTAAATTTTACTTTTATTAACGCAAGCTGTTGTGCTAGTAATAAGGCCTGCTTACATTACGAATGTGATACCACGATAAAGGAGTCTGCCATGTCAACCAACAAAGATAACGCCGCTGCAGCTGTGATCGCCTTTGTTTCCGGCGCCGTGATCGGTGTCGCCGCCGCCCTTCTGCTGGCTCCGGCGCCTGGCCGTGAAGTACGTGAAAAACTGTCCGATCTGGGCGAAAGCGCTGCCGAGAAGATGAAGCGACTGGCCCGTGAAGCCAAGTTCAAGGTAACGCCCAGATCAAAGGGCGAGGGATACCAGTATGATGGCGGAGATGCCTGGATCTAGTTTCTGAATAATCTTGCAGGCCGATCAGGGCGTAAAGAAAAGCTTCCATCAAAGGCCGTTCTTTGCGCCTTTGCTTTTTCGGCTGTTCCAGGTGAGGCGTCATGCACTTAAAATACGGGGCAACATCATTTTCGCTTGATCTGGCCACGCCACGCCTGGCCGGTGTGATTCAACCGACTGTTCCCTGTCCGGCAGCATCACCCGAGGAGATCATCACCACGGCCCTTGACGCTTGCCGGACCGCCATTTCCCCCTTCAGGCCGGGCGAAAAGGTGGTCATCATCACCTCTGATATCACCCGCCATACCGGCAGCGAGGTCTACCTGCCCCTGCTGGTGGAGCGGCTCAACCGCCAGGGCATACGCGACGAGGATATGGAAATCCTGATCGCTCTCGGTATCCATCGCGCGCAGACCCTTCACGAGCATGAGAGAATCCTCGGCGCGCTTCACGGACGTATCCGGGTACGGGACCACGACTGTGACAATCCGGCGCAACTGGTGTCCATCGGCAGGACATACAACGGCATTGATGTGCGCATCAACCGGCGGGCGGTCGAGGCAGAGCGCCTGATTCTGACCGGCGTGATCGGATTCCACTATTTTGCCGGTTTCGGCGGCGGACGCAAGTCTATCCTGCCGGGCATCTCCAGTCGCCAGGCCTGCATGGCCAGCCACTTTGCCGTGTTGAACCCCGGACAGGCAAGCGGCAAAAACCAGCATGCCGTTACCGGAAACCTGGACAGCAACCCGGTCCACCAGGCCATGACCGAGGCCTGCGCCCTGGCTGCTCCCGACTTTATCCTCAATACCGTGCTTTCCCCGGACAGGCGGATAATCGCCGCCTTCGCCGGCCACTGGCGTGAAGCCCACGAAGAAGGCTGCCGTTTTTATCGGGAACACTTCTCGTACCCTCTGCGGGAAAAAACTGACCTGGTGGTTGTTTCCTGCGGCGGTTTCCCCAAGGATATCAATCTGATTCAGGCCCACAAATCAATGGAATATGGCGCCCAGGCTCTCAAAGACGGCGCTGTGATGATCCTGCTGGCCGAATGCCGCGACGGCTTCGGCAACGCGACCTTTTTCAACTGGTTTCGCCATAAGCGGCTGGACCAGTTTGAAGCGGCGCTGCGGGAACAGTATGAGATCAACGGACAGACCGCCTATTCCATGCTGCAGAAGGCCCGGCGCTTCAAAATCATCCTGGTGTCGGAGTTTCCCGGACAACAGGTTGAAGAGATGGGCATGCTGCCTGCCAGATCCCTCGAAGAAGCTCTTCAGCTTGCCGAACGGTTTCTCCCGCCGGACTGGACGGCTTTGGTCATGCCCGAGGGGGGCAGTGTCCTGCCGGTGTAATCCGCTTCAAAATCTAGGCGCTCTACATAGTTGCCTTGCTTGCCTACTTGATTTTAAATCGGAAAAAGGACCGGTTGGAATCCGAACGACAACAGCCCTTCCGGATAATCCGGAAGGGCTGTTGTCGTTCATGCGGCCTTCAGATGCGCCGGCTTACTCGCAGGTGAAGTTTGCCTCTATGCGGCGATTTTTGGCCTTGCCGGCCTTAGTCTTGTTGCCGGCGATCGGCTTGGCCTCGCCGTATCCCTTGGTGGTTATGCGGCCGGGATCGATTCCGAAGGTCGTGGTGATGTAATTCCCGACGCTTTCGGCACGCCGCTCGGAAAGCTTCTGGTTCAAAGCGTTGGTGCCAACATTGTCGGTATGTCCCGAGATCTCGCCCCTGGCCTTGGGGAAATCCTTGAGGAACTCGCCGACATTCTTCAGGTCAGCCTCATACTGGGGTTTGATGTCGGACTTGTTTGTGTCGAACTGGATATTGAGTATGGCCGGTTTGCTGCAGAATCTTTCCGCAGCGGCGACAGCCTTGGGAGTAAGCGGTGCAGGGGCAGGTGCGGGAGGAGGAGGGACCACAACCGTTACACCTGCGGAACCGGTTGCTGTTCCGCCGGCGCCGGAGCAGGCCAGGGTGTAGGAGGTGCTGGCAACAGGGGTAATTGTCCTGACACCCTGTGGCGGAACCGCGCCGATGCCCGGCTGGATTTCACAGCCGGATGCGTTCTGCGATTTCCAGTTGAGTATGGCTGACTGGCCTTCGGCAACCGTTTCGGGGGTTATCGTCAGCGCTGCTGTCGGGATTGCCGGAGGAGCAGGTGCCGGAGCCGGCGGTGGTTCGACAGCCTTGGGAGCAGGAGCAGGAGCAGGAGCAGG
>DATNCC010000270.1:0-3931 GCA_035571735.1 Dongiaceae bacterium
GGCCGGCAACGTGCTCCCCTGGATCGACCGCGAAGTCGAGGACGGGCAGAGCCGCGAAGAACTGAAAGGGTTTCTTGAGACCAACAAGATCCTCGGCACCACCACCCCGATCCCGGTGGACGGCATCTGCGTCCGGGTCGGAGCCATGCGCTGCCACAGCCAGGCCATGACCATCAAGCTGAACAAGGATCTGCCGCTGGCGGATATCGAGAACCTGATCAAAAACGACAACCAGTGGGTCAAACTGATCCCCAACAACAAGGCCGATACCCTGTCAGGTCTTACCCCGGCTGCTGTTTCCGGGACACTGACCGTGCCGATCGGCCGGGTTAGGAAGATGAAGATGGGCCCGCAGTATGTCCAGGCCTTCACCTGCGGTGATCAGCTGTTGTGGGGAGCGGCGGAGCCGTTGCGAAGGATGCTGCGCATTTTGGTAGAAAAATAGTTGCATCTTGATCCAGAAACCGAAGCGCCTTCTTTTTGAGGGCGCTTTTTTTCTTTGATTCAAAATCTACAGCCACTCACCGCAAAGGACGCAAGGATCGCAAGGAAATGCAATGAAGGGTTTTACGGCCAAAAGTAATTGGTTGAGAGGCTATAAAACAATAACAGTTTGTCTTCTTGGCGTTCCTGGCGTTCTTTGCGGTTCAAAAGGTTTTTTTCCGGATTTATGCGCACTATCAAACTGACAATCGAATATGACGGGACCGCCTATGTCGGCTGGCAGCATCAGCCGAACGGCATCTCTGTCCAGCAGGTGATGGAGGAGGCGCTGGCCCGGATCCAGGGGGAGTCCGTCCGGATTCACTCTTCGGGCCGGACCGATGCCGGTGTCCATGCCCGGGGGATGGTCGCCTGCTTCAGGACTGCCAGGGTGCTGCCGATGACCGCCTATACCGAGGGGATGAACTGCACCCTCCCGCCTGACATTGCCGTCATCTCAGCCGAGGAGGTTCACCCGGAGTTCGATCCGCGCCGCCATGCCAAGGGGAAGCACTACCGCTACACGATCCTGACATCGATCCGGCGCAGCCCGCTGGCACGGCTCCAGGCCTGGTATCTGAAGGAAAAGCTCGACATCGAGCGGATGCGGGAGGGGGCGGCCTATTTCCTCGGCGAACACGATTTCTCGGCGTTCCGGACCAGCGGCTGCGCGGCCAGGAACACGGTCAAGCGGATCGACTCGGTTACGGTATCGGAATCAGGCGATCTGGTTCATATCGACGTCTGCGGCTCGGGGTTCATGCGGAACATGGTCAGGATCATGGCCGGAACGCTGGTCCAGATCGGCCTCGGAAAGATGCAGCCGGAGCAGGTCGGGAAATGCCTGACCGAGCCCGGAGCAGTACCAGGCCCGACCGCACCGGCGCACGGACTCTGTCTGATGGAGGTTTATTATTGATTCGCAAAAGCCTGGTGTAGGGGCGACGCATGCGTCGCCCGATTGGGCGGGATATCCTACGCTGCTTTCGAAAACGGCTGCACTTGTCTTATCCTCTGAACCATTTCTTTTTCAGTAATCTTCAGGTCATAGCTCGCTTGCAGGTTCATCCAGTAGGTCGGTGTCTGACCAAATGCCTTGCCGAAAAGCACTGCCAACTCCGCCGTAACAGGGCGCGATCCCTTGATGACATGTGAAATTCGCATGGGCGAAACGCCAATCGCATGAGCAAAAGCGTTTTGTGATACGCCAAGCTCATCAAGTATTTCCTTCAGAAATATTCCCGGATGTATGGGTGGAAGCCCGTTCTTGATGGCCATAATATTTCTCCTTAATGGTAATCGGTTATTTCGACATTGGTTGCTTCACCGTTCACGAACGTAAAGCATATGCGCCACTGATCATTGATCCTAATGCTCCACTGTCCCGCTCTGTCGCCGGAAAGGCTTTCGAGCCGGTTTGAAGGCGGCAGCAGCAAATCTGCTACCTCTCGTGCACTGTCCAGCTGCGTTAAACGCATGATCGATCGGGTGATGATATCGGCAGGAAGCTTTTTCGACTTCCCGGTCGTAAAGAGCTTTTCAGTTTCTTTGTTCCCGAACGATGTGATCATGGATTGAATATAAACAAATTGTTTATATGGGTCAACATCAAAAAACGCCATGCCGCTATTCTGGAACCACTCTGGGAAGCGGCATTTCTATTTTTACACGGTGAGAGCTGAAGAGGCGGGTCGGAGTTAAAAGTGTGCAGGATTTCATTGACTTCAGATCATTTTTCCAGAATATTCAATGTGCCGGATAATAATGTTTCCTGACAGTATTTAGTAAATCTATATTGAGGCAAACAAATGTCAGTTAGAAAGCATCCCACAAAAGGTGACGGTTACTGGCAAATACGAATTTCCAATGGCAGGAAAGGCAAACAGCAGGTTTTCGTATTTAAAGGCACTAAAGAAGATGCCCAACGCCGTGAAATGTTTATTAATGCAGGGATTTGGGATGGTGAATACGAAAATATTGAAAGTTCAATGTCAAAAATTGAATATGATGACAAGAAACCTCCATTCGTATATTTCATGCAACAAGGGAATTCAGGGCCAATCAAAATCGGATATACAAAAGACGATTTATATTCAAGATTCAAGCGTCTACAAACAGGGAATCCATTGCCATTAAAAGTGTTAGCCATTATTGACGGGGCTAATACAAGGACAGAAATTTCACTTCACTCAAGGTTTTCATCATGCAGACTCAACGGAGAGTGGTTTGCGCCAACTGAGGAGTTGCTAAAGTTTATAAACGAAATTAGAAACAGGTCTCATAAATTGGAACTTGAGAGAATATACAAAGAGTATCTAGCAGTAGTTTCCAAACTTGCCGATACCGAAAAAGAAATTGCTATAGAAGCTCTCCACGCAGGTAGTTTAAAAGATTTTATCAAATCTATTGATAAGATTGCCACATAGGCCCAATTTTAGTAAACAAGGGAGAAATTACACCCCAAATGTCCAATATCCTCATCATCTACGCAACAACTGACGGGCAGACCAGGAAGATAAGCCAGAGGCTGCAGCAGATCATCGAGCAGCAGGGGCATCAGGTCATGTTGGCTCCCGTCGAGGATGCAGGCCGGATCGACCCGGCTTCTTTCGATAAAATCGTGATAGGTGCCAGTATCCGCTACGGGAAGCACAGCCCGCTGATTACAGGCTTCATCGAGAAGAACAGGGCTCTCCTGGAGAGCAGGCCCAATGCTTTTTTCTCGGTGAATGTGGTGGCCCGGAAACCGGAGAAGTGCAGGCCGGAAGACAATCCCTATCTGCAGAAATTCCTCAGGAGGATCTCGTGGACTCCAAAGAAGCTGGCCGTCTTTGCCGGCAAGATCGATTACCCGAGCTACCGGCCGATCGACCGATTCATGATCCGCCTGATCATGTGGATGACCAAGGGGCCGACCGATCCGCAGGCTGTTATCGAGTTCACCGACTGGCAGCAGGTCGAGTCCTTTGGCAGGCTTGTCAGTGCGATGAAATAATTGACCGTGTAATTGTTTGACAAGGAGCCTATCCATGAAAACCCTGCGACCCTTTCTCCTTCTGATTCTCCTGCTGCTGCCGGCAGTGACCGGTGCGGCCGAGCCGAAGCGGCTGGTGGCCGCCTTCCGCATCACCGCTGTCACAGTCTATCCCGACCGCGCCCTGACCACCCGGACTGCCGAACTCGACCTCAAGCCCGGCAGTTATCTGGTCACGTTCGATTCGCTCCCCGCGCTGCTTCAGGACGATTCGGTGCGGGTGTCAGGGAAGGGGAGTGCCGGGGTGACCATCGTCGGACTGGAGGTAAAGAAAGCCTTTCTGGAGCAGAGCGGCGAGAAGCGGGTGAAGGAGCTTGACGAGGAGATCCGCGCTCTGGAGCTGCGCTCCGGCGGGCTGGACGCCAAAAAGGCCGGTCTGAATTCGCAAAAGGCGTTTCTGGAATCAATCCGGGT
>DATNCC010000271.1:0-8469 GCA_035571735.1 Dongiaceae bacterium
CGCATGCTCGGTTGGTTCGTACGGGCTGGCGCTGTGGGCCATGACGCAGGCGCCGATAGCGCTCGTGGCAGCATTGCGTGAGACTTCGGTGGTCTTTGCGACATTGATTGCGGCCGGTTTTCTCAAAGAGCAGGTTACTCCGCTGAGATATCTTTCGATCCTGGTGGTCACCGCCGGAGCAGTTGCAATAAAGATGTCGTAGGAAAGGACAAGTTATGCCGATTGCACGAATCGAAGTCAGGAAAAAATGGAGCAGACAGGAAAAGGACCTACTGATTCAAGCGCTGCATGAATCGATGGTCGAATGCCTGAAGATTCCGGAATATGACAAGATTATCCGCTTTCTCGAATATGAGCCGGAGGATTTCGTCGTTCCCCCCGGTTGTTCGGAGAATTATGTTCTGGTGGATATTTCCCTGTTTTCAGGCAGGTCGTTGGATGCGAAAAGGGCTTTGTATAAAAGTGTCGTAGCAAGGTTTACCGAAATCGGTGTCCCGAAGAAGGAGATCCTCATAGTCCTGCATGATGTGCCAAGGGATAACTGGGGCATTCGCGGTGGAATACCGGCATCAGAGGTTGATTTGGGCTTCAAGATTGATATCTGAGCGGAGGCTTTGAAAGTTCAATGCATTTTTATGCCGGAAAGTTCATACATCTGCTGATTGTCGTCTTTGCCGTCACGGCACTTACCTTCGTGATGCTCAATCTGCTTCCGGGCAGTGTTGCCCACGAAATAGCCGGCCAGAGCGCCACCGTGGGCGACGTTGCCGCGCTCCGGGAGCAACTCGGCCTGAACGCTCCGGTGCTCGTCCGTTACTGCAGATGGCTGACCGGCGCTCTCCGGGGAGAGCTGGGCAATTCCCTGGTTACAGGACAAGCGGTTACAAAGACCATTGCCTCCCATCTGCCGGTTACAGTTGAGCTTCTCCTGCTGTCGCAGCTCATCGCCCTTCTCCTGGCCGTCCCAATCGGCATCTTGTCGGCCTGGCGGCCCGATTCTAAAACCGACCGCCTTTTCGGAACAATCGGCTTCGGCCTGGTTTCCATCCCTAGTTTTGCCCTGGCCATTCTCCTTATTTTCTTCTTTTCCCTGCGGCTCAAGTGGTTCCCCGCCACCGGATACAACGCTTTAAACGAAGGTGTCTTGCTGAATCTGAAAGGATTCATCCTGCCGGCGCTCTCCATCGCTCTGGTTGAGTGGGTTACTCTGATGCGGGTCCTCCGGAGTGACCTGATCGCGACCCTGCAGGAAGACTTCATCCTCCTGGCCAGGGCCAAGGGGCTGCCGGCCTGGAGGATTCTCATCAGGCATGCCCTGCGCCCGTCCAGTTTTTCCCTGATCACCCTGTGCGGCCTGCATATCGGCAACCTGATCGGCGGGGCCGTGATAATCGAGAACCTCTTTGCGCTGCCGGGAGTTGGGCGGCTCCTCCTGTCAAGCATATTTGCCCAGGATTTTCCGATGGTTCAGGGGTGCGTGCTCTTTATCGCGATCGGATATGTGACCGTCAACTTTCTGGTTGATGCCAGCTATGGCCTGCTTGATCCACGCGTGCGCAAGGAGGGGACCGGTGCCCGGTAAAACTGGCATGGTATTCTGGCTGGCCGCTGCCTGGTTGTGCGTGGTCATGGTCTCTGCCGTGAGCGCGGCTCTGTGGCCGCTGCCGCCTCCGGATCAGATTGACTGGGTCAACCTGGCCGTGAAACCGGGCGTTGCCGGTCATCTGCTCGGCACCGACAACATGGGACGGGACATTGCGGCAAGGCTACTCTTCGGCGCGCGCGTCTCCCTGACGGTTGGTACGTTCGCCCCCTGTATCGGTCTGGTCGCGGGTACCCTGCTTGGAGTTGTTGCCGGGTATTATCGCGGCTACCCGGAAAAGTTAATCGTTGCCGCAATAGATACTTTTCTTGCTTTTCCGCGGCTGGTTTTTCTGATGATGATCACCTTTGTCTTCGGTTCCAGCCTTCTTAACCTTACCCTTGCCCTTGGCTTGATGACCGCTCCCACCTTTGCCAGGGTAGCCCGGGCAAATACGCTCAGGTTTGCCGGGCGTGAATTCGTTCTGGCCGCCCGTGGAGCGGGCGCCGGAGATGCTGCCATCATCCTGAGGGAAATTCTCCCCAACGTGCTGATGCCTATGCTGGCGTACCTGCTCCTGGTGATGGGGCTGGTGATCATAGCCGAAGGAGGGCTCGGTTTTCTGGGACTCAGCGTCCCCTCACCGACGCCGAGCTGGGGCGGCATGATAGCCGAGGGACGGGAGGTATTGGAACAGTCGCCCCATGTCAGTATGATCCCGACTCTGGTGATGTTCCTGACCATCATGGCGGTTAATCTGATCGGCGACAGGTTGCGCGGCTGGTTCGACACACGGGAGAGCCAATTATGACGGCTTCGCCAAAAGTCCATCTCCGTTGTTGCGCCAATCCTTCGTCACTGCAGCGTACCTTACGGTACGCCTCATTCCTCAGGATCGTCGCGCCTAGGATCTGGAGCTTTTTGCTGTGCCGTAAAGGATTAGAACCATGACGGCTTCGCCAAAAGATATTCTCTCAGTGGAGAACCTGGTGGTCCATCTGCCTTGCAAGCGGGGGGTGGTCCGGGCGGTGGACGGTGTCTCCTTCACCCTGGAACGGGGGAAAACCCTGGCGCTGGTGGGAGAGTCGGGGAGCGGGAAAAGCATGCTCTGCCGGGCTATTCTCGGCCTCTTGCCGGGACGCGCCATCCTCTCTCCAGCGGGGCGGATCAGTTTTGCAGGGCAGGAACTGGCGAAACTGGCGAAAAAGGAGTTGGCCCGCATACTGGGGAGGGAGATCGGCATCGTTCTGCAGAACCCCATCTCTTCCCTTAATCCGGTCCAACGGATCGGCTGGCAGATCGCGGAGCCGATGCACTATCATCTGGGACTCTCCACGGCCAAGGCACGGGAGCGGTCCGTGGAACTGCTCCGGGCGGTCGGCATCTCTCAGCCGGAGGAGCGGCTCGCCTGCTACCCGCACCAGCTCTCCGGGGGGATGCGCCAGCGGGTGGCCATTGCCATTGCCCTGGCCTGCGACCCCCAACTCCTGATCGCCGACGAGCCGACAACAGCCCTGGACGTGACTGTTCAGGCGGAGATACTCAATCTCCTTTCCCGGCTGCAACGGGAGAGAAACATGGCCATGATCCTGGTGACCCACGATCTTGGGGTTGTGGCGGGGAGAGCCCATGAAACGGCGGTGATGTATGCAGGGAGAATCGTCGAACAGGCCTCGACCGCCTCGCTTTTCGACCGGATGCGGATGCCTTATACCCGGGCGCTCTTCAACGCCATCCCCCGACTGGACGATCCTCCCCACAAGGCTCTCAAGGCCATTGGCGGACAGCCTCCCGACCTTTCTGCTCCGTGTGGTGGGTGTCCTTTCGCGCCACGTTGTCCAAAGGCAGAGGAACGCTGCCGTGAGGCGGCGCCGCCGCTGGCTTGTGATGATGATGAGAATCATCGCTATGCCTGCTGGTTTCCGTACAGGGATGGGAATAGAGATTCGCATGAATGAAAAAATAATGAAAAAAATAATGAACATAGAAGACCTTCTCCTGCGCGTCGAAAACCTTGTGGTTGAATTTCCCGCCGGACGGGGGCGCACGGTCCATGCGGTCTCCGGGGTGAGTTTCGATCTGGGCTGGGGTGAGACTCTGGGGCTGGTAGGGGAGTCGGGCTGCGGCAAATCCTCCCTGGCCAGGGCCGTAATGCAGCTTCCGGGGCCGACCTCCGGAAAGGTGATTCTCGACGGCCGGGATCTGGCCGCGCTCACTCCGCGCTGTCTGCGCCCTTTGCGGGGTCGATTCCAGATGATCTTCCAGGACCCGGTTTCATCCCTCAACCCTTCCCGCTCGGCAGGGGAAAGCATCGCCGCGCCGCTGTCGAGCATGGGAGGGATGGACAAGGCCGAACGGGTGCAGCGGACGCGGGAGATGATGGCCAGAGTGGGGCTCGACCCTGAACAGCACTATGACCGCAAACCGCAACAGCTCTCCGGTGGCCAGTGCCAACGGGCCGGCATCGCCCGCGCCCTCATGACCGGACCGCGGCTGCTGGTCTGCGACGAGCCGGTCTCTTCGCTGGACGTCTCTGTGCAGGCGCAGATACTCAACCTGTTGCGTGACGTCAAGGAATCATACGGTCTTGCCATGCTGTTCATCGCCCACGATCTGGCGGTAGTGAAGAACATCTGCGACCGGGTGGCGGTGATGTACCTTGGCCGTCTGTGCGAGGTCGCACCCTGCGAGGAGTTGTATGCCGCTCCGGCCCACCCCTACACCCGGGCACTGCTTGATTCAGTGCCGCGCCCCGATCCTGGCCATCATACCCAGGGAAGCGGCATGGTCCCCGGCGAACTGCCGTCGCCCCTCGACCCGCCATGCGGCTGCCGGTTCCGCACCCGCTGCCCCCGAGCCGGACTTCGCTGCAGCCTGGAGCGGCCGGAACTGCGGGAGATCGCCCCCGGCCACCTCGTGGCGTGCCATTTTCCCATGAGAGACGTGGAGGAATGAACCATGAGAGATGAACAGATGAGCCGCACCGCCCTGATGACGGCATACAATCGCGGGTTTCACCACCGAAATGACGCCCCGGTGATTTTCGACGATTTCCTGGCATTCGACCTGCTGGGGAGCAACGCAAGGCGCTCCATCGAGGAGCAGATGCTGGCGATGCTGCGCGCAGTAAATCCCGAGGCCGCAGCAATGTTCAAAGACGATGAAAGCGCGCTCGGCTGGCTGATGCAGGCCGGAGCCGCGACCCCCATCGTGCTGGGGCGGGCGAGATACGCGGAGGAGCTTCTGGAGAGTGCCGTCAAACAGGGGGTCGGGCAGTATGTGCTGCTGGGGGCCGGGCTGGATACCTTTGCCTTCCGTCGCCCCGACCTGGTGCAAAAAATCACGATACTGGAGCTGGACCATCCGGCAACGCAGGAGCATAAGCGCCGCCGCCTCGATGAACTTGGTTGGCGGCTCCCGGACAACCTGCACTTCATCCCGGTGGACTTCACCCGAACCAGTCTGAAGGACGCCTTGCTGGCATCGGGGTTCGATACGCAGAGGCCGGCCTTTTTCAGCTGGCTGGGGGTAACCTATTACCTGACGCGCAGCGAGGTAATGGCCACCTTGCGGGACATCACCGCGGTTTCAGCACCGGGAAGTTCGGTCGTCTTAGATTATCTCGACATTGATGCCTATGAGGCCCGGCTGGCGGCACCGCGTGTTCAGCGCATGATCGAAGGAGTCCGAAACCTGGGGGAACCGATGCTGTCCGGGTTTGATCCGCTCTCGCTGGGAGGGGAACTGGAGCAGGTCGGACTGACGCTGGTGGAGAACCTGTGTCCGGCAGACATTCACAAACGGTACTTCCTGGGTCGCACCGACCATTACCGGGCCTGCGAGCATGCCCATTTTGCGCATGTTATCGTTGAAGCCGATTAGTACTGATTCTTCCGCAAAATCAAGTCCCCCTTTATGAAAGGGTGGGCGTGTCATTACCCACTTTGAAAGCAATATTGCTCAAAACCGTTGGCTGAATAACAAAAGTGTAGCTTTGCACGCCTTTTAGAATGGTAAGGCGCCGCCATTCCTGGGGAAATATAGTAAGAGGAGGTACAAATTATGAAAAAGATTAGATACGTTTTGATTGCAGCATCGTTTGCCATGTTAGCCGGTTGTGCCACCACCGCCGGCACAACTGGTTCCCAAGCGACACCTGCCGAAAGTTCCGATGACGGAGCCTTCAGGCAACGGGCTGAATTCAAAGACCTCTCTGTGGAAATGCAGGAAGTTATCCTGTATGGCGGCTGATGAGATTACTAAAGGCCATCTGAGGTGAACGGGATCACCGGACCGAGTGCACGCGGCCCGGTAATCTGAATCACGACAGGATCAATATGAAACGGTTTCTCTCGTTGCCTGTTCAATTTTGTCATGGGGGTCGGCCTGTTCGGCAGCGGTTACCTGATGGTGCTCTTTCTGAGCGCGGTCAAAGGATACAACAGTCAGCAGATAGGAGAAGTGATGGCGGTGCCGGGCGCGGCGATGCTACTGACGCTTCCCCTGTTGAGAATCATCAGGAGGTACCTTGATAGGCGTATCTGTCTGGCCATCGGCCTTTCCCTGTTTGCATGGGCCCTCTGGATCAACGCACGTCTGACTGCATCGATAGGGTTCGACGATCTTTTCTGGCCTCAGGTGCTGCACGGCACGGCTGTCATGATGTGCCTGTCTCCGGTTACGGAGCTGGCCCTGGGACGCCTCCCCCTGACAGCCATCCCCAACGCCACCGGCCTCTACAGTCTGATGCGTTCACTCGGGGGCGGGATCGGCATCGCAGTCATCAACTTTCTGGTGGTACAGCGGAGTGGTTTTCATTACTGGCGGCTGTCCGAGCGGCTCAATCAGGATCGTTACCCGGAATATCTGGAGACACTTCAGGCCCCTTTTGCCGGAAGGATGGCGGATCCGGATCAGGCCGGTCAGGGAGGGATAAGTTTGATTGCACGACTGGTACGACGCGAATCGACGCTGATGGCATATAACGATGCCTGGCTCCTGGTCGCGGCACTGTTCGTGGTCATGATGTTTCTGGTGCCGGCAGTGCGGAGGGTGAACAGGTGAGATTGGTTGGCGGGGAGGATGCGGGCACGCGGATGAAGACCCGGTCGTGGGCCATGAACGGCAGTTTCGACTTATAGAAGTTGCGCGCAGATCATCGGCGACACGTTCACTTCATCGGCAGCCGAAGTACCGCTCGGCTTTCCCCATCTGCCAGAGTCTAACAACAGGCGCTCTACCTCAACGGCCGGCAGCGGTTTGCTGAAAAAATACCCCTGCATATCCTCACATCCCATTTGCTGCAAGGTTTTCATCTGGTAGTGATTCTCAACCCCTTCCGCCAGAAGGTGCAATCCAAATCCACGCGCTATGCCAATAATTGCATGGATTATCGGAGAGGGGTTATTATGCTCGACCAGGTCGCGGACAAATGACTTGTCAATTTTAATGGTATTGATCGGAAACTTCTTCAGGTAGTTCAGGGAAGAAAAGCGGGTTCCAAAGTCGTCAATCGAAATACGGATGCCGCGATCGCGCAAATGGCGCACCTTCTCGATTACGCCCACGTCATCAAGCAGCAGAAGGTTTTCAGTTATTTCAACATCCAGAGAATGTTCGGGGAGGCTGTATTTTTTCAGGCAGGAGAAGATCCGGTCAACCACGTCGTTGTTGTTAAACTCCTGAGGTGAAAAGTTGATCGCGATGCGAAGATTGTCCAGTCCCATGGCGCGCCAGAGAACCTGTTGTCTGCACACCTCGTTCAGCACCCAGTCGGTAATGTCGCTGATCAATCCGATTTCTTCCGCCAGATCGATGAAGCCGCTCGGGTTCAGGAGGCCATGTACCGGGTGCTGCCAGCGTATCAGGGCTTCCAGACCGACAATCCTGTTGCTGCTGACGTTTACCTGGGGCTGATAATGCAGCTCAAACTCAGAATTCCGGATGGCCTGGCGCAGCTCGTTTTCGAGAGTCATGCGCTCGTGGTAGCATGAATTCATCTCGTTGGTAAAAAACTTGTATCCGTTCTTGCCGCTGGCTTTGACCTTGTACATCGCGATGTCGGCATTCTTCAGGAGGATATCGGCGCATTCCCCGTCCCTGGGGAAGATCGCTATGCCGATACTCGCGGTGGCACGGAACTCCTGACCGCCGACAGTGAAGGGGAGTTTAAGCTCCTCCTGGATCTTTTCGGCAATAATGGCGGCATCGGCGGCGTTAACCAGATCCGGCAACAGTATCGTAAACTCGTCGCCTCCCTGACGGGCCAGCGTATCACCGGCCCGAACACATTTTACAAGCCTCTGGGCCACACTTTTCAGCAGTTCGTCCCCTTCGGCATGCCCATGCGTATCGTTTACCAGTTTAAAGCGGTCGAGATCGAGAAACATGGCGCCAACCAGCCTCCCGTACCGTTTTGCCTGTGTCATCGACAGTTCCAGACGGTCTCTGAACAGTCTCCTGTTGGGTAAATGGGTAAGATGGTCGTGCAGTGCCTGAAAACTGATGGTATCCTCAGCGGCCTTGCGCTCGGTGATGTCGGTCGCCACACCGTAAGTCCCCATAAAACGTCGCGACCGCTCTTCCTGTCCTTCCTGTCCGTTGTCGTAAATGCCGGTTGCGCTCAGAATCGCCACAATATGGCGGCTTCCGAAACGGCGAAAGCGGTTGTCTTTGCATTTGAGGCGGACTTCGACGTTGGATATGGCGCGGTCGTCGCTGCGGCGTTCGGTAAATGCATAAACAGCCTGTTCGAGGTCTTCATCATGCACTATGACGGTATAAAAACTGCCGATCAGTTCTTCCCGCGAATAGCCGAGGAGTGATTCAACCCGGCCGTTGATAAATATGAACCGCCCCTCGTGGTCGAGCGTGTAGATGAGATCCGG
>DATNCC010000272.1:0-4112 GCA_035571735.1 Dongiaceae bacterium
TCGCTCACCCGGCCGGCCTTTATGTCGGCCATCAGTTCATGGATGTCGATGGGGCGCTCTTCGACCTCATAACCAAGAGTTGCTGCAAGTTTAAGCACCGAGTCGCGCGTCACTCCGGGAAGGATTGAACCGGTCAAAGGGGCGGTGACGATGGTCCGTCCATACACGAAGAACATGTTCATCGCCCCGACCTCATCGATATAGCGCTGCTCGCGGCCGTCGAGCCAGAGGACCTGGTCGAAACCCTTCTTTTTAGCCTCCAGCCCGGCCTTGAGCGAGCTGGCGTAGTTGCCGCCGGTCTTGGCTGCGCCCGTTCCGCCGGGCACAGCACGCACGTAGCGGTCTTCCACCATGATACTGACCGGGCTGAAGCCGGCCGCGTAGTAGGCGCCAACTGGCGAGAGGATGGCGTAGAAATAATAGTGGTTGGACGGCTTAACGCCCAACACCGGTTCGACTGCAATCATGGTTGGGCGGATATAGAGCGAGGTGCCGGGTGCGGTCGGAATCCACTCCTGCTCCAGGACCACCAGCTGCTCAATCCCCCGGAGAAAAAGTTCCTCAGGAATTTCAGGCATGCAGAGACGCTCGGCCGACTGGTTGAAGCGGCGGGCATTCATCTCGGTGCGAAACAGTGCGATCCGGCCGTCAGCCCATTTGTAGGCCTTGAGGCCCTCAAAGATTTCCTGGGCATAGTGAAAGACCATGCAGGCCGGGTCGAGCACGAACGGTTCGTAAGGCTTGATCCGCGCATCGCCCCAGCCCTGGCCGGCTTTCCACTCGACCAGCAGCATCCGGTCGGTGAAATGTCTGCCGAAGCCGAGCTCAGACTCGTCCGTGATCTTCGCTTTCATCTTTTCCGCAGGGAGCGGGGAAATCGTGATATCCATGGCTGTACCTCCGTATGATCTGTATGTGCCAGTAGTTGTAGTATTTATCACAGAGACGCCGTTGGAACGAAGTCAGCGGCTGCAAAGGAATATTCGTAGTGCTGATGGTCACGGTAGACTCCGGAATGGATGGCTGCCACATCTTCGGCAATAACAAGTTCCTCATTGGTCGGCATGACAAAGAGCCTGACCAGTGAGCCTTCAGCGGTAATTTCCACCTCTTCCTGCGCCGACCGGATAGTGCGATTGCGGTCACGGTCAAGTCGTATCCCGAAGCAGTCAAGTCCACTCAGCACCATCTCCCTTAAAAGCCATTCCAATGAACCGGTCCCAGAGGTGAAAACGATTGCATCCAGAGGCCCGATAATCGCCAGGTATGAGCCAATATATTTTTTGAGACGGTAGGCTTCCATCTCAAGGGCCAATCTCGAGCGTGACTCCCCGTCCAAAGCTGCCTGTAAAAAATGCTGCCGTCCCCGGCGCCGCCCGGTTATTCCGGCAATGCCGCTTTTGTGGTTGAGGATCTGTTCCATCTCCAGCGCAGACAGGTTCATCTCCTGCATCATATAGGCATGAATGCCGGGATCGATGTCGCCGCAGCGCGTCTCCATGACCGCCCCCTCAAGCGGGGTCATTCCCATACTGGTATCTACGGAGAGTCCGTTCCTGATGGCGCAGAGGGATACCCCCCGGTCGAGGTGAATCGTGATCAGGTTGCAGGCATCAATCGGTTTGTTCAGCCGTATGGCTCCACGCCGGGAAAGGTAGAGGTGTGATGGGCCGTGGAAACCATAGCGGCGAACTCCGTATTTTTCGCACCAGTCATAGGGGAGAGGATACCGGTAGACAGACTCGGGTATGGAAAAATGGAAGGCAGTGTCAAAAACTGCCATATGGGGAATGGCGGGCAGATGCAGCAGTGCTGCTTCAATGCCCGCGATGTTCGGGGCTGAGTGCATTGGCGCCAGGTGCTGCAACGATCTGATGACGCTAAGTACCTGGTCGTCAATCTGCACCGAATGGCGGAAACAGTCGCCTCCATGAGCAACCCGGTGGCCGACGGCTGAAATTTCCGCAGCGCTAGCAATGGCACCGTGCTGCGGGTCAGTCAGGGTAGCAATAATAAGGGCGACGGCGCTCTGATGATCGTTGTTGTCTGTCTCCTGAGAGAACACTTCCCGACCGGGAACAGTCTGTTGGATGAAAGAGCTCCCCAGAGCTACCCGTTCGATTACTCCGCAAGCAAGCAGTGTCCAGACATCCCGGGAATAGAGGTGGTATTTTATTGCATGGCTCCAGCAGGTGATTGTAAGAATTTTCATAGGGCCCCGCTCATGCCGTCAGCCAGCTGATGTTTTGCAGAGGCAATCCTTCCTTGTAGTACAGGGATGGGGCCAGCAGCACGAAGAAAATGTGGACATCCCGATAGCCGAATCCGCTGAGAATAGCGTGAAGAGTTGCGGCAATTGCATCATGTTTTTCCTGCGTCCGCGGAAACATGTATATTTCGAGCGAGCGAGGCGTAGAAGTCATCTGCGTGATGCTGAGCAGCTCAACTTTTACAATTTCCCGCGGAACAGCGGCTGTACGGGAAAATTCCTCAACAAGTACCGGAAGCGTCCGTCGCAGCTCTTCCTCATCAAATCCCTTGAATCTCAGGTATGGCATTGACAACTTTTCCTCTTAACAAACGGCAATCGCGCCGGATAGATTGTTCATCACGAATGTGCAGGACGGCTGCCTGTACCGATGAGTCGTAACCCGCGTGATTGGCTTCCATTACCTTGCTGAGTCTTTTGGACACGTCTTCCAGCATCGACAATATTTCTCTTGTTTGCGGAATTGCCGCGGAGAGCCGTAGCGTCGTTTCCCTGATGGCGCCGGAGGCCACAAGGGAAATGCCATCACTCATCTCGGTTTCTCTCAGCCGCTGCAGGTACCTGCCGATGGCCAGAGTTGCAAGTCCACCCTCCACGATTGCGCTGAGATCATCATCCAGTTTTCTTGCATTGGCGAGCATTCGCAGGACCCTGTGGTGCGTCCGGGCCCGGCACTTCTCCACCAGCAGAAGTGAATCTGCCTCAGCCATGGTGTGCAGATCGTGGACTATGGCAATCAGGATCGAGCGCAGCCGCCTGGCAGGATCGATCGGCAGCAGGAAGCGGAAGGCAATGATGGCAACAGCAATCCCACCGAGGCAGGCAAATCCACCCGCCACAAAGACGGGAGTCGCTGGAACGGCGGGCAGCCCCGGCTGCATGACAAACAGGAAAAAGAGCATGAAGTCCATGGCCCCCAGAGCCGTGCGGCGATGGCAGAGCGCAACGATACCGGCCATGAGAAAGGGGACGATGACCGCCCCCTGTGTGAGCGGGTCACTGGTTCCCGGCAGCAGGAGCAGCCGGCAGAGGAAGGCAGCTGCAACGCCGAGCGAGGCGCCGCAGAAAATATGGGAAAGCATGACAGTCGGGCGATCATGGGTAGAGAAGATGCTGACCATGATAGAGGTTGCCATCATCATGAGCGGGCAGCCATCCCAGCCGGTGAAGTGCCAGACAGCACCGACTGCGGCTATGGCTGCCGCAGCCCGGACTGCCGCCCGCCCCGCCTCCTGCCAGTCGCGGTGTCGTATGAACGTGGCACTGGCCGGCCGTTCGGTTTTAGGTGTCGTCGTGTCCCATTCATCCAAGACGAGTTGCAGTGTATGGATCAGCTCACCCAGTGTCTCAGCCAACAGGGGGGCATGAACACTTGTCTCGGACAAAACCGATCTTATCTCGTCAGCATCGGGTCTGGTTGATCCCTGTTCAACCAGATGCAGTGCAACGTCCTCCAGGTGCCGGGCAAGGGACTCCCGCCAGGGGGTGTGACAGGAATCCTGCCGGACCAGATGATCACCGGCCAGTTTGCCGGCTTCCAGCAGGGCCAGCAGCGAGACTATCAGGTTTCTGATATGGCGCTTCCTGCGCTTGAGGTCGAGAGAGCCGGCCCAGGCGGCATCCAGGGTGCACTCGATATCCGCAATCTCCACAAGGATATCCTGCCGCATCGCAATCAGTTCCGTTTCCTCTCCTCCACGCACAAGCAGCGCCACCCATTCGATATCCGCCATGGTAACCGCGGCCAGGCGGTCCAGCAGTTCGCGTTTCGAACGGCGATGGGTAAAGAACAGGGTCACCGTCGTCGAGACGACAATCCCGATAACAATGCAGGAGATTCTTC
>DATNCC010000273.1:0-14502 GCA_035571735.1 Dongiaceae bacterium
AGAGCAGCTTCATCTCATCGCCGATCATTTTATTGATGTCAAGAATTCGGGGCTGCACCACCTGCTTGCGTGAAAACGCGAGCAGCTGTCTGGTCAAATCGGCAGAGCGTCTTCCCGCATCCAGTACTCCCTGGAGATATGTGCTGGTCTTTTCGTCTTCAGTCACCCGTTTCAGGGCAAGTTCTGTGTAGCCGGTGATAACATTCAGCATGTTGTTAAAATCGTGTGCAACGCCCCCGGCCAGCCTTCCAACGGCATCCATTTTCTGAGCCTGCTGAAGCTGATCTTCCAAACTGCGATGTTCAGTTATATCCCGGCAGACCTCGATAACGCTGACAACCTGACCGTTCTCCTTGACCGGTATGGATCTCAGTTCCCAGACCTTGCCGTCTGTCGCTGTGACGATCGCGTCGGCCGACTCACCGGATTTCAGGCTTATCATGACCGGACAGGTAACGCATGGTAATTTATTGTCATGCCAAAGCGCGAAGCAATGACCATCCGTAGGATCGTTGGTTCCGCGTTTGAGGGATGATGTAGCCGCCCGATTGGCCCAGATCACCCGCCGGTCGGGGCTATGGAGGATAATGCGGTCAGGCAGCGTGTCCAGCAGAGCATTGAACTGGTTGGAGAGCGTATGAAACCTGGTCTCACTCTCACGAACGTCCCTGTCGGCGCGTTTGCGGTCAACGAGCAGACTCCATTCCCGAAGGGCACGTTCGACGGTACGTGGAAACTGGGCAAATGCCTCGGGTGACTTGACGATGTAATCAATGGCGCCGGCTTTGATCGCTTCAACAGCACCCTGTTCGTTGCCGTGACTGGTCATCAGCAGGATCGGAAATGCGCCGTCTTCCGCGGGAGCTGTCAGGACTTCAACCGCCTGGCCATCCGGAAGATTCAAGTCGATTATTACAATATCCGGAACGGATTCAGCCACGCGGGCTCGATACTCCAGAAGCGAGCCCGCGAGCGTAACGGTCACCGACAAACCGTTTGAGGTCAGCGCCCGTTTCACCGATTCGGCATGCGCCGCTTCATCTTCCACGACAAGAATATTCAGATGTTGTGATTCCATTTGACCTGCCTTTTGTATGTTGGCACTTATCCTGTTTAGCAGGACTGGACGACCGGATGCTTGTTCCAGACCAGCCAGTAGTAGCCGAGCGCATCCATCAGCTCGGTAAATTTATTGAAATCGACCGGCTTTACCAGATAACTGTTGGCATGGTACTCATATGCCCTGACAATATCCGATTCGGCGGCCGAGGTCGTCAAAACCACGACCGGAATGTTTTCCAGCGCCGGATCCTCCTTGATTGTTTTCAGTACCTTAAGGCCATCAACCTTTGGCAGACGCAGGTCGAGCAGGACGATTCCCGGCCTCGGAGAAGTGGCCGGATCGCTGAAACCTTCGTGCCTGTTGAGATAATCCAGCGCCGCCTGGCCGTCCGACAGATGAATCAGACGGTTGGCTATCCTTGATGTTTCAAAATTCCTCTTCACGATCTCGGCATGAGCCGGATCGTCCTCAACCAGAAGAATGACAATCGGTTCACCTTGCATTATTTGATCTCCTTATCGTTGTATAGCTTCCGGCAATATAAACCGGAAACAGGAACCATGCCCCACCCCTTCGGACTCGACCCAGATTCGGCCACCATATATCTCCACGATCCGTTTGACCAGGGCCAAACCCAGACCGGTTCCCTCGCTCCCGGAATCCAGCTTGTCAAAAAGGTTGAAAATATTTTTATGATACCTGGGATCAATTCCGATGCCGTTATCCCTCACAAAAAATACCGGGCCGTCATCCTCCATCGCACAACCGATCTCGACATGCAGCGCAGGCTCATCTCCACCGTACTTTACGGCGTTCTCCACCAGGTTCAGCCAGATTTCCACCAGACGCGATCTGTCGCCGAACAGGATAACCGGCGAATCGATGATCTCGACCGATACCCCCCGTTCGCTGATCCTGCCGGCATTCAACCGGACCGACTCATTGGCCATATCGATGAATGCAACCGATTGCGGAGGATTCCCGGTTCGTCCGACACGCGACAATTCAAGCAGTTCGTCGAGAAGTTGCGACATCTTGTCGGCAGCGTTGTGCATAAAGCCCAGATCCTGCTTGACACGGGGATTATCCGGGAGCTTGATGTCATCTTCAAGATACCCCAGAAAGGTCTTTATGGTCACCAGCGGACTCTTAAGGTCGTGTGAGACGGTATAGGTGAAACGTTCCAGTTCGGCGTTCTTTTTCTCGATCTCACGTTCCTTCTCCTTCCGTTCGGCCATCTTCCAGACCGACCCCATCAGCAGGGTAAGCTGAAGTATGTCGGCATCGTCATAAGCGGTTTCCTTGTTTGCAACTCCCACGACGGCGACGATCTTGCCATGGTCGATATGGGGTATTGTCAGGAAGCGGGTCAGAGGCACGTGGCCTTCGGGATATCCCTTCTTTAGCGGGTCTGGCGCATCAAAATCGTTGACCATGATCGGCCTTCGCTGCCGAATCGCTTCTCCCCAGATGCCGGCCTTGCCGAGATCGTACAGGGAATGGGGACTCACGACGCTGCATGCCTGCATCACATCACGGGACCATGAATTGAGGACGAACTGCCTGGTCGCTTCGTCGTAATAGTAGATATAGCCGTACGTGCTGGAGGTCATGCGGAGCGCTTCATTGAGAGCATAATCCAGCAGTTCCTTGACATCGTTTGATTCGAACTGGAAAATATTCAGCAAATATTGCAGGCGCTCCTTGTTACGCCTGGTCTGTTGCTCCGAACGTTTGTAATACGATGCGCTCCGCTGACGCCAGATAAATCCGAAACCGGTTCCGGCGCAGAGCAGCATGGTGCTGATCAGCACCACCGTAATCCAGAGCCTCTCCTGCATCGGCGCATAAATTTCCTCTTCATCCATTCGGGCGACGAGGTGCCAGGGGGAGTCTGGAATGCTCCGGAGGGCAGCCAGAACCGGGCGGCCCCGGTAGTCGATGCCCCGTACGACCCCCTCCTTCCCCAAAGCAGCCATTACCACCGGATTTTTGGTCTCTTCAAGCGGAAGTTTCAGGTTCAGCGCCGCATTCCTTCCGAATCTGAGTTCATTCAGAAAAACGGCTTCGTTCCCCTCTCTGCGGACAAGCAGGGTTTCAGCCGTCGTACTGGAGTTTGGCCAGCGTTTGATAAACGGATAGAGGTATTCCTCGGGATCGATCCTTATCATCAGCACGCCGAGAGCCGCGCCTTCACGCGCCTGATCGAAGATCGGGGCCAGAATTCCCAGAAAAATCTTCCCGCCGAACTCATTACGATAAAAATCGGTGAATGTTATCTGCCCGGTGCGAAGCGATTTGATCGCCTTTTGGCGCAGTGAGTCGGAAAGGGGCTCCGCGGAGATTTGGGGCATGGACAGCACTGTTTTACCCTGGGGGTCCAGCAGGAATATCCTGTTGTAATTGTGGTTTTTCTGGATATTGCCGATCCATGATTCGATTCTTTGTCTGGCCTGCCCTCCCTTACCCTGCTGCAAAAAGGCCTTCACCGACGATGCAAAGTCGGCGTTGTGGTAAAAGATACCGGCATCCGCCAAACGCTCCTCACGCCAGAGCAGCAACTCGCCCACCTTCAGGTCGGAGATTGCGGACAACTGGCGTTCAACCCCGGACAGATACTCTTTCTGGTGGTTGCGGTGATAGAAATTGCCGGCGGAGATGATCCCGGCGACCAGAAAGATAAAGAGCACGATTAAAACAGGGGAAGAGTCGGGTGCTTCCTGACCATGCGGTTCTGTTTCCTGCCAGGCCAGCGGCTGCGAAAGCGCCAGCAGCGCGATCGCGAGCGCCATGAAAGCAAGGGTCGTGTTTGCCGCGGGGGGAATGAAGGCGCCGCCGTAAAACATCGGGGTGCCGAAGAGATAGGCAAGGATCAGCATGGAATAGGCCGCACCCACGATTACGGCGATCCACCAGACCCCCTTTGTCAGCAAAGGCCTCTTGATGCCGGATGTCAGCACAACCGGAAACAGCATGCTGAACAGCAGAAAGGTGACGGCCGCTATGGGGGACATATGCCCGACGGGAGAGCCGGCCACGGCCCCTATTGCTTCGATGCCCAGGTGTTCGATATCGAGCAGAACGCCCCGCATGGAGAGAAAAAGGAGCGAACCCGAGATGATTGCCCCCAAAGCAAAGATAAAGAGGATGAACTGCGTGGTCCGGCGGCCGCCTGTTGCGCGGCAGGCAAGCAGGAGCGCAACCCCGTAGGCAACGAACAGCAGTGCCGTACTCGGCGCCATCGGAATAAGCTCCCGTCCCAGGCTGGCCAGACCCGGCAACTCCAGCAGCCACCCTGCGAGGGCGGCGCAGCCGATTCCCGCCGAAACAGCGCCGCAGATCCGCACCGGAATTATATAAGTGATGGGCTCTCTCAAATTGCATCCTGCAAAAATAATAAAATCACTGTCAGCTCCTGAGCGTCCCCGGCAACGTAAAGCGGAAACAGGAACCACATCCTGCGCCTTCCGATTCAACCCATATCCGGCCGCCGTACACTTCCACGATCCTTTTGACCAGCGCCAGCCCAAGGCCGCTTCCTTCGGTGCCGGCATCCAGCTTGTTGAACAGACCGAAAACATTTTCCTTGTACCGCTGGTCTATCCCCATGCCATTGTCACGCACAAAGAAGACTGTTTCCCCCGAATCCTGATCGAGTCCGATGTCAATACGTGGCTCAGCCTGCCCTCCCATGTACTTTACGGCGTTTTCCACCAGGTTCTGCCAGATTACTACCAGACGTGACCGGTCGCCGTACAGCATGAGCGGGCTTTCTGCAACCGTGACATGCACACCCCGCTCGCTGATGTGTCCCGCAACCAGCTGCAGCACTTCATGCACTACATTCTTAAAGCCAACATGTTCAGGATTGGAGATAATCCGGCCAACCCGTGACAGCTCCAGAAGTTCAGCCAGCATTTGCCCCATCTTGTCGGTGGCCGTGCGGATAAAGCCGATATCCTGGTCGATTCTGGCCTGTTCGGCGGTGTTGATATCCGTTTCCAGGTACCCCAAAAAAGTTGAAATGGTCACCAGCGGACTCTTCAGGTCGTGCGAGATGGTGTAGATGAAACGCTCCAGTTCAATGTTCTTTTCCTCGACCTCACGTTCCTTCTGCTTGCGTTCCTCAAGAGTCTTTGCCAGACTTGGCAGGGAAATGGCCTGCGGAATCTTCGGGATAAAGACAACGGCTGCTATGACCGAAATGATCGCGGTGAAAGCCTTTACATACCCCTCAGGCCAATAGTCCGGCCTGTAAACGGTGTATGCCGCAAAGAAATGAGTGGTGCCGCATGCTATTATGAACAGCGCAAACAGCAGAAAAACCCAGAAGAATGGCACATCTCGACGCTTATAGGCAAAATAACCCATGGCTGCAGCAATAACGTAATAAGCCAAACCGGTTACAATGTCGGATGCTACATGCAGCCAGACCAGTCCCGGCTCCCACGAAAAGCAGAAACCATGAGCCATGTACTCGCTCATTGCACCATGATCCATTATGACGCGACCTCACTTTCTGAAAACCGGTGACTCAGCGGCAGCCGGATGATAAAGGTCGTGCCGAGGCCGACTTCGCTCTCTACGGTCATGTCGCCGCCATGCTTCTTGATGATGTCATAGCTGATCGACAGCCCGAGGCCGGTCCCCTTGCCGACCTCCTTTGTTGTAAAGAACGGCTCGAAAATGCGGGACAGGTTTTCGGGGGGGATCCCCTTGCCGGTATCACTGATCCGGACAACGATATCATCGGAATCGTATAGGGTTTTAATTTTAATGACGCCGTGTCCTTCAATGGCGTGAGCGGCATTGACAAGAATGTTCATGAATACCTGGTTCATCCGTTGCGGAAAGCAGAGCAGCATCGGCAGATCCTGGTCATACTCCCGTTCGACATCGGCGACATATTTTATCTCGTTGCGCAGCATATTGAGTGTTGTGTCCAGGGATTCATTGATGCTGACCGCCTTGCATACGGCCTCGTCAACACGGGAGAAGCTCTTCAGATCCTGCACGATGCGCCGTACCCTTTCGGCGCCGTCACGCGATTCGTGCAGCAGGCTTTTTATATCCTCGAGAATAAAATCGATCTTCATCTTCCTGCGCAGTTCATCCAATGTGACAACGACCTCCGCATCGCCCTTGTCCCGAACCGCTTCAATCAGGGAGGTCTCGAAGGCGTTGATCTTTTCCATGTATTTGCCCATGGTGGAGAGATTGCTGGAGATAAACCCCATCGGGTTGTTGATCTCGTGGGCCACACCGGCCGCCAGTTGCCCGATGGAGGCCATCTTCTCCTGCTGAAACACCTTGTTCTGCGTTTCGTTCAGCTCTTTGGATGTCCGCCGCAACTCCTCCGTCACGGAGCGGATCTCGGTCGTATCGTTGAGCGACACCACCAGGCCGTTGGTCCGTTCACTTAACGGATCGTCCATGGTATAGATATTAAGGTCATAAAGCCGCTGCGAGCCGGCGTGGATCAACTCGCCGCTGTTGCCGTCGAAGGTTGTGAAGGAAAATCCGGCCTCTGACAACAGATCACGCCAGTCTCTGCCCAGCACCTCATTAAAATCCTTGCCGGTCATGTCGCACAGCAAGCGGTTGCAGCGGCGCACATGATGTTCGGCGTCCGTCAGGATCACGAAATCCTTGAGGCAATCCAGGGTCTCCTCCCACTCCTTCTTGGCCAGCTCAACCTCGTCAAAGACATCCCCCAGCTCCTGATGTTTGAGCATCAATTCTTGCTGGATCAGGCGCTGTTCGGTGATGTCCACAAAGGCGCCGACCACCCCACCCACCGAACCGTCAGGACGGGAAAATGTTGCCTTGGTCTGCAGAACCAGACGATTCACGCCGTCGTGGCGCCTTATGTACGATTCGTAACTGGCGCCGCCCTGATTGCTGATGATGCGCCTGTCCTGGGCGTCGTTCTCAGCGGCCTGTTCCTCCGTCAAGACATCGAAGACGGTTTTGCCGATCATTTCCTCGTGGGTGCGGCCCATAAAGGCCAGGAAGGCCTTGTTGCAGCCGATGTAGACGCCCTGGGTATCCTTGTAGAAGACCGGACTGGGGATGGCGTCGAGAATTTCCTGCAGGAAGAGATTGTGGCTGTTCATCGCTTCATGGGCCAGCTTGCGGTGGGTAATATCCTGAAGCGTCTCGACTGCCGCCACGATCTCATGGCGGGCGTCCAGGATCGGTGATGCCTCGAAGGAGATGTAGCGGCGCTTTCCCCCCAGGTTGTCGTACCACCCCTCGGCACGGTAGGCGCCATCAAGAAAGAATGAGGAATGAGAATCGTCATAAAGTTCAGAAATCGATTGCAGCTTCCGGTCCAGCACCAGGTCCGCCAGAACCGGCCGTTTGGAAGGGTAGAACGGCTCCCACTGCCGTTTGGTCCCCACCATCTGGAAGGAGCTCCTGCCGGTAAGCCTGGCCACGGCATTGTTCCAGAAAATTATGGTATGGGTACGATCGATGACGAACATCGGAGCGGCGGCATTCTGGATCAGGCTCCCGAAAAATTTCGTCTCATCCTCTATGGTCCTGTTCTGCTCGTCAAGTTGTGTTACCAGCCCGTTGAAGGCCGTGCCGAGCTGCCCGATCTCATCCGCGCCGGAAGCGGCGAAGATGCGTTCATTGCCGCGTTTGGCGGGGAAGTTCCTGACATGGGAGGTCAGAGCGAGTAGCGGCGCGGTCAGGCGGGACATGACGTAGCGCGAGATGGCGATGGAGAGCAGGATTCCGCCCGCCAGTATGATCAGCGCATATAGCTTCGCCCGATGGAGCGGCGCATAGGCTTCCGCCAAAGGGTTATGGGCGGCCAGGATCCAGTTGGTCGACTTGAGATGCTTGAAGGAGGTCAGACCGCTGACCCCCCTGGAATTGGTATTTTCTATTGTCCCATCGAAGCCATTGATCGCCCGGTCCAGGCCTGCGTTGAGTCCGGCTGGGAGGACCTCCATGATCCGCTTCGGATCGGGATGCAAGACCATGTCCCGGTCTTTGTCGATTATGTACAGGTAGCCGCTTGTGCCGATTTTCAATTCCCGCAGCGAGGAAAGGATCAGTGACGAGTCGAGCGGGTGACGTCCGACCAGAATGGCTGTCATGCCGCCGTTATCGTTCAAAACAGGTACGGTGAAGGCGATGGTCGATTTCTTGAGGGTGCTGATGTAAGGGGAGGAGATGACCGGTTTGCCGGTGGCGATGGTTTGTTTGAAGTATTCCCTGCCCGAGCAGTCGCTTCCGAGGGGTCCGAGGGAGCGCGGATACTCGGCGATGACCTTGCCGGTCGTGGAAATCAGCAGCAATCCGTCGAACAGGACCGAGACATCATCCTCCTCATCCATGATGGCCTGGAAACTGCGAGGATTCTCCATGACGCTCCGGTCGATGCGTCTGGAGAAATGCTTCAGTTGCTCCTGCGCTGAAAGGAGCTTGTCGTCCAGTTGCCGGGCCAGGGCTCCGACAAGTGCATCCTGCTGGGTGGAGATAATCTTTTTGAGTTCGCTGTGCCAGAAATTGTAATTAATGCCGCCAACCAATACCAGGATGACGGAAACCAGCAGCGAGACGGCCAACGTCATCTTTAACTTCAAACTGCCGGAGGTCAATATACGCAAACAAATCTCCTTGCTGTGCAACTAACTGTAACTGCCGTCATATGTTTGTCGTTGCAGTATATATCGTTACGTTACCCGGATGCAAGGATGCGTTTGAATCCGGGTATAAATGTCCACTCACGGATTCAACTGCTTGACTTTCGATCCCCCAGTGCTTAACTCATAAATAAGATCGGAATAAAAGTATTCAAAGAGGCAGGATCATGGACTTCAACAAACTTACGCAAAAATCCCAGGAAGCCTTCACCGAGGCGCAGAACAAAGCCGTGTCGTTCGGGCATGTCGAGGTGGACTGCGAACACCTGCTCTGGGCGCTTCTTGATCAGCATGACGGCCTGGTGCCTCGCCTGCTGCAGCGGATGGATATCCGGCCGGAGATCGTCAAGAATGAGGTCACGGCGGAACTCGCCCGGATACCGAGGGTCTCCGGGCCGGGGGTTGAGGCGGGAAAGATCTACGTATCCCAACGACTTTCACGCATTCTCGTAGCTGCTGAAAGCGAGGCAAAACGGCTGAAAGATGAATATGTCTCGGTCGAACACCTGTTAATGGCGCTGCTGGCGGAGGGTGAGAAGGTACCGTCCGGCCGGATTCTCAAGCTGGCAGGCATCAGCCGCGAACGCTTCCTGAAGACGCTGACCGAGGTGCGCGGCAGCCAGCGGGTGCAGAGCGCTAATCCCGAGGCTACCTATGAAGCGCTGGAGAAATACGGCCGAGACCTGGTCAAGATGGCCAGAACCGACAAGCTCGATCCGGTTATCGGGCGGGATGAGGAGGTGCGCCGGGTGATCCGGGTGCTGTCCCGCAAGACCAAGAACAACCCGGTGCTGATCGGCGAACCGGGGGTCGGCAAGACCGCCATCGTCGAGGGACTGGCCCAGCGCATTGTGCGGGGGGACGTTCCGGAAGGGCTGAAGGACAAGATCATCTTTGCCCTGGATATGGGGGCGCTGATAGCCGGGGCCAAATACCGTGGTGAGTTTGAGGAGCGCCTGAAGGCGGTGCTGAACGAGGTCAAGGAGGCCGGAGGACAGATTATCCTCTTTATCGACGAACTGCACACCATCGTCGGGGCCGGCAAGACCGAGGGGTCGATGGATGCCGGCAACATGCTGAAGCCGATGCTGGCCCGGGGCGAACTGCACTGCATCGGCGCTACCACCCTCGATGAATACCGGCAGAACATCGAGAAAGACGCAGCCCTGGAGCGCCGCTTTCAGCCGGTTCTGGTCGAACAGCCGACCGTGGAGGACACAGTGTCGATCCTGCGGGGCTTGCGGGAGCGCTTCGAAGTTCATCACGGGGTCAGAATCCAGGACAATGCCCTGGTGGCCGCCGCAACCCTCTCCAACCGCTACATCACCGAACGGTTCCTGCCGGACAAGGCCATCGACCTGGTGGATGAGGCGTGTGCCATGCTCCGGACCGAGATCGACTCGCTGCCCTCGGAACTGGATGCGATATCGCGCCGGGTGATGCAGCTGGAAATCGAAGAGGTGGCGCTGAAAAAAGAGAAGGACAAGGCCAGCAAGGAACGGTTGGAGATTCTGCGCAAGGAGCTGGCCGATGATCGCGAAAAAGCCAACGCCATGCGAGCCCGGTATGATTCCGAAAAGATCGCGATCCAGCGGGTCCAGGGTTTGCGCGAGCAGCTTGAGAAGACCCGCCGCGAAATTGAGCAGGCTGAGAGAGCCGGTAACCTGGAACAGGCCTCCAGGCTCAAATACTCCGAACTCCCCGGCCTGGAGACCGCGCTGAAAAATGAAGAAGCGGCGCTGAACCAGAAGCAGGGGGGGCAGAAACTGCTGCGCGAAGAGGTCACGGAAGACGAAATTGCCGAGATCGTGGCGCATTGGACCGGGATACCGGTCTCGCGGCTGGTGGAAGGCGAACGGGAAAAACTGCTGCGCCTCGAAGATATCCTGCATCAGCGGGTTATCGGGCAGGATGAGGCGGTACAGCTGGTGGCCGATGCCGTGCTGCGTGCCCGATCAGGAATCAAGGATCCGCGCCGTCCGATCGGTTCCTTCATTTTCCTCGGCCCGACCGGGGTCGGCAAGACCGAGCTGGCCAGGACCCTGGCGGAAGCGCTGTTCGATTCCGAAGAGAACATGGTACGGATCGATATGTCGGAGTATATGGAAAAATTTGCCGTCTCGCGGCTGATCGGGGCTCCTCCCGGTTATGTCGGCTACGAGGAGGGGGGACAGTTGACCGAGGCGGTTCGGCGCAAGCCCTACAGCGTCCTGCTATTCGATGAAATCGAGAAGGCTCACCCGGATGTGTTCAACATCCTGCTGCAGATTCTTGATGACGGCCGGGTAACGGACAGTCATGGCCGAACGGTCAGCTTCAAGAATACCGTGATCATCATGACCTCCAATATCGGCTCGGCGTTTCTGCTGGAGGGAATCACCGCGAGCGGCGACATCAGGGAAGATGCCCGCAAGAACGTCATGAACGAGCTGAAGGCCGGTTTCCGGCCTGAGTTTTTGAATCGTGTCGACGACATCGTGCTGTTCAAGCCGCTGCATATCGATGAGGTGATGAAAATTGCCGATCTCCTTGCGACACAACTCAAGCAGCGCTTGAAGGATCAGCGCATAACGCTTGAAATAAGCGAAGAAGCATTGACTTTTATCGCCAAGGCCGGCTATGATCCGGTCTACGGCGCCAGGCCGCTCAAACGCTACCTCCAGCGCGAACTGGAAACCCGTGTCGCCCGGGCGATCATCGGCGGAGATGTTGTTGAAGGGGGAACGCTGAAGGTCGTGCTGGAGAACGGGACCCTCTGCATTCGAAGTTGAAAGTGCGCTGCATCGGCAATTGTAGAATCAATATTTCAGGACAAATTAAAGGAGAGTTTATGAAAGCAGGAGTAGCAGCGATTGTGATGGTTATGATGTTGATGATTGTTTCCGGAGCTCGGGCGGAAGACGGGCTCGGCGTGGGCATCATTGCCGGCGAACCGACAGGGATCAGCGTCAAGAAATGGCTGAGTCGTGATACCGCCATCGACGCAGCGGCAGCCTGGTCATTCTCGGAGAACGACAGTTTTCAACTCCACGCGGATTACCTGATCCACAACTTCGGGGTACTGAAGACAGCTGGCATCGATGGTCGCCTGCCGCTCTATTTCGGTATAGGAGGTCGACTTAAGTTGCAGAATAATGGTAACAATAACAGACGCAACGACCACGACGCGCTGCTAGGCGTCCGAATCCCGTTTGGCATTGCCTACATGTTCGCGAAGGCCCCCGTAGACATATTTGCCGAGATCGTGCCCATTCTCGATCTTGTCCCCGCCACAGACCTCGACATCAACGGGGCCATCGGAGTACGGTTCTATTTCCGGTAAAAAAAATGAGCACAGGCTACTCATCCTGGCCTTGATAGGCGACCAGGGCGGGGAAGAGCGGGATGAGGTTTCTGGATACGTATCCCAGATAGGGGACTCCGCCTCCGCCGGTACCACGCGGCGGCTCCGCTTCGCCGGCCTCCCGGGCATACCCGTACAGATCCCTGATCCGCTCGGTAACCATGCGGAAATGGAGCGAGAGGAAACTTCCGTCCTGCTTCCCGTGCAGGGCGGTATCGGTGGCCACGATGCGGTTCAGGACGAGCGCCAGGTTTCCCTGCGGGGCGATATTGTGCAGATGGAACGCTCCGCTGCGGGCGGTCAGCAGGGAGGCCCGCCGCTCGTTTTCCGTCAGGACCGCGCCCTCCATGTCGCTGCGGAAGATCGCTTCGGCGGCCCTATCCTTCTCCGTGGCGTCCGGCGGCTTTATCCCCGCCCTTTCCTGCAGGCTTCGCTGCCCGGACAGTATCCTGTGAAACTCCAGGACCGCGGCCTCCAGGTCATTGCGGGAGATGGCGGGTATGTCTTCAGCAGTGTTTGCCACCCTACCCTCCACTTCTGCCAATCGTTCGAGCACCTGGTGGGCGCGCCTGTCCAGTTCCGCGGCCGGCGCCAGCGGTGAATCGGGCTCCGGGTCTGCAACGGGGGCGTCATCCCGGAGGATGACCCGGTCGGTGACCCGGACCGGACCCCCGTCGTCAGCGGCTTCATAGTTTTTCCAGTATTCCTGCGCCGGGAAGAGGCGTACCGAGAGTAGCCCTCCCTTACCCAGGGCCCGCTGTATCAGGCGGAACTGGGCCGATTGAAAACCGCTGGCCGGCTGGAGATTGGGGCGAAATCTCCCGAACTCCAGGCTGCTGAAGGTCTCGTCCTTGCCCTCCGAGGCGGCCAGCAGGCCGCACAAAGCGGGCAGCAGCGTGCCGGCGGCGTACTTGAGCCTGCCCGAGGCGGTCAGTGCGGGAAGCCAGAACCGGTCGTCCGCCATGGTGCACAGTGAATGAAACTGAACTGCGTCGTCGAGATCGATCAGGTGTGCAAGGGTTGCGGATACGACGCTCAGATCGAAGATCATCTGCTTGAACGCCAGCTCGAACAGCTGGTGGGTGACTACGAAGATCCGTTCGTCGGGGACCATCGAGCCGGGCACCTGACAGGATAGCAGCCTGTCGAGCCCGATATAGGTGTGATAGTCGAGCAGACGACGACCGTCGGGCAAAGGGGGGTTCACCTCCAGGATTCCTGCCGGTCCGGCTGTTATCCTGTCACCGCGTCGCTCAGGGTCTATCGAAAATTGCCACCAGTTGGCATCAGTTGTAGTGTCCATGGCTTAAATGATACCAGTAATTATCCCGATGGCAATTAATCTGGAAAAAGCGGTTGTCCACGAAAAGCACGAAAAACACGAAATGAATCGGTAAAATATTCAACATCATGGTGCAACCTGTTTGGTGAATTGCAGATTGCTGTTATGCTTTATCTTTCGTGTTTTTCGTGGACCACAAGACGTTTTTTGGATCGTGTATCTTTGGATTGCGGAGGCGGAGATGTCTGGTAGAGTTAGTATGTCATCCAGCACTTCCTTGAAGGAGACCCAAATGCTGCTGAAATCAGCTTGTTGTGTTGTAGTTATCCTGGTCATGATGGCCGGCGGGACTACCGGCGCCGAGGAAAAGAGGCCCGGTCCGGCCGACGGCTATACTCTCCACGTTCTGGCTCCCCATCAGATGGAGGACGGCACGGTGGCGGGGCCGTTTCATCATTACTGCAAACCGGTACAACGGGGGCTGATCCTGCAATGTCTGCTGTTCAAGACGGCCGCACCGGATGCCGAACTGGTCGGAATAGAATATTTCGTGGACAAGGCGTTGGCCCGGAAAAATGTGCCGCTTATCCAGTGGAACCGGCACTTCCATGACCATGAGGTCGAAATCGCCTCCGGACGCGTCCAGGTCCTCGACGTGTCGGAAGAAGATGCCAAAGCCATTGCCCGGCAAGCGTCCGGTACTGACGGCATAATTTTTGAGCTCTGGCAGGAAGGAGCGCCTCTGCCCGACGGCAAGGTGACCTTCCCCACGTCCGTGGGGCATGTTTTCCGAACGAAATGAAGTCCGGAGGAAACCGCCATTGATGATATCAGCATGCAGAGTTACCATCCATATCCGACCAGTTCCTGCTTTGATATAATTAAAATTATATCAATAAAATCATATATATACGAGTGTGGTTACCTGTTGCAATAAAGGATGGCATAGTATATCTTATGTATATGGAAAACATAATACACTCAGAGTGAATGCTGAGCGAGAATAATCAGCCAGGAGGAAAGGAGGAAAGGAGTGTGTCATGAAAAACTATGTAAGAGACATGAAACGTGTCATAGGATTTGCGGCCATTCTCGTCCTTTTGCTGGCCGGAATGAATTTCGTCGGGGCCGGTAATGCGACCGCAGCGGCGCC
>DATNCC010000274.1:0-6327 GCA_035571735.1 Dongiaceae bacterium
GGGGTGATCGATATCTCGGCGCAGATGTCGCCTCAGTGCTACCCGATGCACGACCACTCGGAGTCCACCCAGACGGCACAGGGGGGGAACTACAACTGCGGCCTGATTACCGGGATCAATTTCACCGGCGACCGCAACACCCCCGGCGGGGTGACGACCTTCCCGAACGCGCCGGATAATCCGGCCAACGGTCCTGACTTCAGGAAGGAGATAGTGACGCCGACTGTGCCATTTGTCTTTTGACTTATAGGAGGATAACCGGTCGGACCTCGAGGGGAATGTCTCCCCGCAGGTCTCCGGCCTTGGGATATAAAAGCTCATCTGATCAGAGCAGGAAGGAGGTTAGACATGTCAGTCAGAAATCCTGCTTTCATTATACCCCGGCAGTCGGTGGTCGGCAGCGAAGGCGAGTGGGTCAAGATGTTCGATCCCCCCACCGCCAGCCCACCCACACCCGAGTTCCTGTTGCCGACGAACCCGGTACCGGAATTCATCGCCGCCCAGGGTCTGGGCACGGTATCGATTCCCCACACGGTGAAGTTGACGCTGCTGCACGGCATCAACATCACCGGCTGGGACGGCAAGAAGCTGCTGATGTTCACCTTTACCAATCCCGACATCCCCCTGTCCGCGGGGGGCGTCTATCCGGGGCCAACCCTCAGGGTGCCCAGGGGAGTGATCTTCCACTGCCATTCCCACGGCGACGGTCCTCCCCCGCACACCATCCACTGGCACGGCATCGAACCGACCTCCATTAACGACGGTGTTGGACATTGCTCCATGGAGATCGGCACCTATACCTACCAGTGGCAGCCGAACTTCATCGGCACCTATTTCTACCACTGCCACCGCAACACGGTGCAGCACTTTGAAATGGGGCTCTTCGGCATGCTGCTGATCGAGCCTTCCGATGCGTTCGATGACCCTGGTGAATTCGGCAAACCGGGCGGATATCCACGCCGGATGGTGGCCAATCTGACGGGATTCCCACAGTTCCCGGGCTTTATTCCCGGCGATCCGGTTGAAGGGGTGGTCAACGGTGACCCGCATGCCTTTACCGTTCCCTACGACGTCGAGGCGCTCTGGGTACTGGACGACGTGGACTCCAGGTGGCGCGCGCTGGCGCCGGACGCCCGGGCCACATTCCCCAAACATGGCGACATGCCCGGCGTCAACGACAACTTTCACGGCAATGCCGGCGGCGCCGTGGGGCCGACCGATTTCTTCGCCTTCCATGACTTCAACCCCGATTACTTCTTCTGCAGCGGGGTTCCCTTCATGGGTCCGGTGGGAAGCACGGCGGACCTGAAGGATACCATTGCTCACTTCGGCACCCCCGACGGTTCCATACCTGCTGCTCTCAACAGCGGGGTAGCCGGGATGCAGGTCGCGATCAACGCAAAGGTGGGCCAGACGATCATGATCCGGCCGCTCTGCGCGGCCTATGTCAACGTCAGGATTACCCTGCCCGTAGATGCCCTGGTCATCGGCGTCGACGGCCGGTCACTCGGGGTGCCACCTTTCGAACGCTACAACAGGCCGTTCGTGCAGAAGGCTGGAACACCGGCAGATCTCTCCACGGCCCAGAGGGTGAACCTGCTGCTGAGGTCGGACACTCCGGTGAATTCCTTCGCCAAGGTGGAGTTCAGGCAAACTGCAGGCGACAGGTTGCTCTTGACCGGGCGGATCCCGATCGTGATTTCGTGACCGGGGCCGGACCGCGACATACAAGGTAGCGGTCCGGCAACATTGCGGTACAATTGCAGGAGGAAATGAAGGAGGATAATTCAGTGAAAAGAGCGGAAACATTTCTGATCACCCTGGTCTTTATCGGCATTTCCGCGGTACTTACCACCCCGGTGTCCGGCGAAGCGGAAAGAGGGGGCGCCATAAGTGCGGATGTTCGGGAGGCGGGCAGCAGCAGGAATCTGGAACTGCTGGATACGGCCGGGAGAAAGGTTTCTTTTAGCTCCTTCCTCGGCAGCAAGCCTCTCGTGGTGGTCTTCTGGGCCACATGGTGCCCGCTTTGCCGATCCGAGGTTCCGGCCCTCAACCGCCTGGCCGCCGACCCGGCAATCCGGGTACTGGCGGTCAATGTGGGTGAGAACGAACAAAAAGTCCTGTCGTTCATCTCTTCTTTCCATGTCGGCTATCCGGTCGTTCGCGACCCGGGCTGGCAGACCACCGCGGTCTATCAGGTAGCGGGTATCCCCGCCTGCATTCTCCTGGGTAAGGGGGGGGAGATCCTCTACCGGGGCAGCACCGTTCCCGAAAACATCGAGGCGTATCTGCGGTGATAACGGCTGCATATAAAAATTGAAACAAAGGTGATTGTCATGAAATTTGTCGTCGCATTTCTGGGGCTGCTGTTGTGCTGCCCGCCGGTCCAGGCCGCCGGTCCGGCCCCTCAGGACCGGCATACGGAATCGGCCCCGGGCCAGGCCAGGGGCTTTTTTCAGACAACGGAAAATGGTGCCTTCAGACTGGAGTTGTCGCCGGGCGTTGGCAAATTGGAACAAGGTCCCAACTCCCTCGATATGACGGTCAGAGACAAGAGCGGCCTGACGGTGGAGGGGGCCGAGGTCGCCATCACCCCCTGGATGCCTTCCATGGGCCACGGCGTCTGGGACAAACCGGTGGTGACGGAACGGGGCGGCGGGAACTATCATGCCGAGAACGTAAAAATCATCATGGGGGGGCGCTGGGACCTGAGAATCACGATCAGGAAAGGTACGCTGGAAGGGCGGGCGATCTTCCCGTTCGACGTGACCGAGGTGGTGGGGCAGGCTCCCCAAAAAGGAGCGGAGAAGCAGGAAGAGGGGTATGAAAGGAGCGTGACGAGCTACCACGTCCCCAATGTTACGCTTCTGAACCAGGACGGGGAACGGGTCAGACTGAGGTCCCTCATCGATTCCGGCAAGCCGGTGATCATGGATTTCATCTTCACTTCCTGCACCACAATCTGTCCGGTCCTCTCGGCGGGTCTGGCGAATCTCAGGGCGGAGCTGGGCGGGAAGGCATCCGGGGTGCAGATCATCTCCATCACCATCGATCCGGAGCACGATCGGCCGGAGCGGATGAAGGAGTACGGCTCGCGTTTCAACGCGGGAGAAGGATGGACCTTCCTCACCGGAAGCCGGGATGATATCGGCAGGGTATTACAGGCGTTCGATGCCTTCATAGTTGACAAGATGTCCCACGAACCGCTGTATATCCTGCGCGGCCCGAATTCCGACGAATGGGTGCGCATCAAGGGGTTGCTCGGATTGGGCAATCTGCTGAACGAATTCCGCAGGATAGAAAACAGATGAGGTACCGGATGCCTGAATCCGTGACGCCGGAACGCCGTAACGCGCGGAATGTCGGAGTTGAGCGTCGCCTGCGGCGTAACATGTCTGTTGCGTCGGGCGTCCTCCGCCGGATCGCTCCATTATCCCGAAAAGCCCGAACTGAGGCGTTCCAGGCAAGTGAAGGCGTGAAGGCGTCACGGATTCAGGCGATGGTCAGTCACGTGTGGTTCCTGCTACTGTTGTCCGCGCTGCTCGCTTCCGGCGCCGGCGCTGCAACGGATGCGGACACGCTCCGCCTGGGTGAGGCCATGTACCGGAAAGGGGTGCTGCCGTCCGGACGGCCGATGAGGGCCTCCGTTCAGGGGGACATCCAGCTCTCCGGCGAGATGACCGCCTGTGCCAACTGCCACCGCCGCAGCGGTTTGGGCTCCCTCGAAGGGACCGTCCTGACGCCTCCCACCAACGGCGTCAGGCTCTATGCGCCTCTCCAGGGCATCGCCGATATCCCCGGCCCGTTCATGAAGAGCACGATGTTCAAGAATCCTCCGCGGCCTGCCTACAGCGACGCCTCCCTGGCCGATGCCCTGCGCTACGGAAGAGACCCGGCCGGGAGGCGGTTCGGCGAGACCATGCCGCGTTACCTGCTGGACGACGAGGAAATGAAGATCATGCTCTTCTACCTCAAGCACCTCTCCGCGGAATTTTCCCCCGGTGTGACTCGGGACGAGATCAGGTTCGCCGTCATCCTGGGCGAGGATGTCAAGCCGTCGGACAGGGCTGCGCTTCTGTTGCCGCTGGAGGCGTTCTTCCGGGAGGAGTGGAACGATCGCCTGCCGATCATCACCAGGCTGGCAGCCGGAAGACCGTATCGCAAGGCCGTGCTCGACGTGTGGGAGCTGAAAGGTCCGTCCGCGACCTGGGGCGGACAGCTTGAGGCGCGGTACCGGCAAAAGCCGGTATTTGCCGTTCTGGGCGGGCTTGCAGAAGGAAGCTGGGCTCCGGTTCACCGGTTCTGTGAAAAGAACCTGATCCCCTGCATCCTGCCGCTGACCGATCTGCCGGTTGTTTCCACAAACGACGGGTATACGCTCTATTTCTCGAAGGGGCTCTATCAGGAGGGAGAGGCCGCCGCAAAATACCTGTCACGGGTTTTCGCCCTGGCGCCGGACAAACGGGTTATCCAGCTCTACCGGGACAATGAGCAGGGTAATGCCCTGGCCCTGGGCTTTGCGGACACCTGGAAGAAGCTCGGGAACGCCCCCCTGGCAAGCAGGACTCTGCCTGCGGCCGGCAAAACCGGCGAGAATTTCTGGAAGGGCGTTGTGCAGGAGTCCCGGAACGCCGTGCTGCTGGCCTGGCTCGGCCCGGACGACCTGGCCGGCATTGAGGCGCTCTCGGAGTCGGGAAAGAGGCCGGCCACGCTGTTCGTCTCCGCCACCATGCTCGCCGGTGCACTCACCTCGCTTCCCGATGCGGTCCGTGATTTCACCTTCATTGCCTGGCCAACCCGCCTCCCAGGCGAAGAGGAGTACAGCAGATCGATCGTGTCCAACTGGCTTAAATACAAGAAGATACCGATCACGAACATGACCATTTCGTCCAAGGCGTATTTTCTGACGCGCCTGCTCTCCAACGTCCTGCTGGACATGGCAGGTGATTTTTACCGTGATTTTTTCCTGGAGCTTCTGGAAAACGCAACCGACCAGGCCAACAGTTCAGTCTCTTACCCCAACCTCAGTTTTGGACCGGGTCAGCGCTATGCCTCGAAGGGGTGCTATGTCGTCACCATCACCAGGGGACAGAATCCGAAGGTAATTCGGCAGAGCGACTGGATAATCTACTGAAAGATGGCGCGTCAGCAGTCAAAGCCGATTGACAATTTTGCCGCGGGGAACATTAGCTTTACGAGATGCGCTTTTTGGGGTACTATGCGCCGCGCCTGATGGAGGCCGATCGTTGGTTGCCGATTATTATCGCTTGAATATAACCCACCAAGATTGTTAATTTGTTTGCCGATAACTGTTGCTATTCCACACATACAAGGAGTCATATCATGGCTAGTCTCAACAAGGTTATGCTGATCGGAAACCTGGGCAAAGACCCTGAAGTGCGATTTACCGCATCCGGCCAGGCCGTTGCAAGTTTTTCTCTTGCCACCAGTGAAAAATTCAAGGGGAAAACGGGTGAATGGGAAGAGCGCACCGAGTGGCACAACATCACTCTCTGGGGCAAGCTGGCCGAGATTTCCGGTGAGTATCTCTCCAAAGGGAAGACGATCTATGTTGAGGGGCGCCTGCAGACCCGCAAGTGGCAGGACAAGAGCGGTAACGACCGCTATACTACCGAAATTGTCGGTGACAAGATGCAGATGCTCTCGCCCAAGGGAGAACGGAGCGGCGGAGATACCTCGTCATCACCGAAAACCGGCGGCGCAAATTATGAAGAACCACCCTTCCAGGATGATGATATACCGTTCTGACATAGGTATGTCGCAAAAGTGTAAACTAAAAGGCCGGAAATCCAATGATTTCCGGCCTTTTGGCGTTTATAATCCAAAAATCCGTTACGCCCGATTATGTTAATAAAACAGGTACTAAAAAATGTAAACGACGGCGGTTATTATCCGTGATAAGTCTTGTGGATCTAAGAAGGACACGTTCGGCCTTGGCCAGTAGTGGGTTGGAGGGCAATTCTCAACTTTTAATTTCAACAGCCTGCCAATACATCTAATTCTGTCAAATGTCTTTTGTTTGATCGCTCTTCAAAGCAGCCGTTTATTCATACCCCAACTTGCATGCCCCAGATGCTATGCTATATTTTCCATGCATGCGTCATACCTTGTCTAGGATGTAATGACTCGAATTACCAGACCGGCCATCTAGGGTCAAGGGAGTGTGGCTATCGAACAGGGGGCTATTGTAGAACGACCGTGAGGCAGGAAATTAGACAGGCGGTAGTATTACTCCATGAAAAAGGGAGACAGATATGAGTAGAAAAACTTGGAGTTATGTAATTGTCTCTGTAGCTCTTGCCGGAA